>CAVHIJ010000007.1:22792-32744 GCA_963635945.1 bacterium
CATCATTTGTATCAGTTTGTCCGGGCTTTTTATTCAGCGCACCGTCATTCGAATCGGCGAGATTGAGCTGAGCGATGATGTTCGCCACGGTATCGCCGTTCGTCACACCGGTGAGATTGGTGATGGAATAAGAAGTGCCGCCCGTCAGATCCGTATCGCCGTACGTTCTTTCGACCCGCGAAAGCGTCGCATCGGTGATAACGGCTTTTTCGACGGTAGATTTACCGCCGGTGACCGTTGTCGCGGAGTCGACCAGTTTGTAGTTTGTGAGAGTGGTCGAGATGGCGGCGTTCCAAGTGTAAGTATCGCCGGCATTGTTCGTGACTTTGCCGTTCGCCTTTTCGGTCGCATCCGTGACAAGTGCGGTATCGCTTGTCTTTGCCGCCGTCTGATCGACGGTGAGAGCGGCGAGGATATCCGCTTCGCTGTCTCCATTCACTACGCCGGTGATGCCGGAAACTTTGTATTTTCCTTCGTTATTCGTGATCGTCGCATTGCCGTAGGTTCTCTTGACTTCGGCGAGTACGGCATCCGAGAGAGTCGCCTGCGACACATGGGATTTATTCGTCGCGGTGAACGTGAGTTCCTGCACAAGCGCATCATTTTCACCGACGAATGCGAAATTTTTGAAAAGATCATTCGTAAGCGTGGCTTTTGCCGTGTAGTTGTAGTTTCCGACATCCTTCGTCGTCTTACCGCTATCCAAACCGGTAACGGCATTATCCGTGACATCGGAATTGGCCAATCCGAGATTCGTTTTGAGATTATTTTCCGCCGCTGTCGTCAATGTCGTATTGGTAGCGGAAATCGTTGCGACATCCTTGTAATTTGTGAAAGCATTCTCCTGCGCTTCTTCTTTATACATCTGCGCATTCCCGTAGGTGCGATACACATCGCCGAGTGCTACGGAAACTTTCGCCTTATCAATCGTGTAATCGACGGAAGCCAGGTCATAGCCGAGATTATTCGGATCACCGTCTTTCCCGTTTGTCTTGATCTGAAGCGACCAAAGCCCATTCGTATACGTACCGGCATCGATATTCCCGGTCACATCGCCGTGATTGATGAGATTCGTCACGCTTGCTTCCTCCGTATTGTGATAGGAAGCAAAATTATGTCCGGACGCATCCGCAATTTTTTGATTTTGAATCAACGAGGCACTGTCTTCATATTGCGCCGCGCCGGTGTAGACGAAATGCGTATCGGCGACAGTCGTGCTTTCCGTCACTTTCGTCAGGAAGACTTTGAGGAGCGCATTGCTCTTTCCTTCGTAAATCTTCCACGTATTTGTAAAATCGTAATCTGTGTATTGCGCTTTATCCGTGGATGCGCCGTTATTGACAAATGTCGTACTCGCGCCGGCGCCGTTTTCACCCTGATTATCATAGAGCTGCGAAAGGGTACCCGTACCGGAAGTCGCCCCGATGAGCGCGTCCACATTCGTCGTACCGTTCGGCTGTTCTACAGTCGACATGTTGTAGGCCGCCGTGATCGTACCGGCTTCCGCATTCTGCCCGACGAGGCCGCCTACATTCGACAAGCCGCGGACACTGCCTTCTTCCCACGTATAGGAAACGGTCTTTTCGCTGCCTTCGCCGGTTTCCGTAGCCGTCCGTTTCACAATTTGATTGAAAACTTGGGAAATGGTGCCGCTGTTGTATCCGACGATGCCGCCCACATTCGTGCCCGTCTTCGATTCGACGTCGCCCGTATTGTAGGCCGCCGTGAGCGTGCCCGTATTCTTGCCGATAAGGCCGCCGATATTTTGCGCGCCTTCCACCTGCTCGGTCTGCGTCCCCGTGCGATCGACGACAATCTTGTTATTCTCATCCGTCGTAGGCGTAAAGGAGGCGCTGATGATCGTGCCGTTATTATACACTTGATGCGCGTAATACGTATCATTCGCGTCGCGCCCACCCGAAACCGTGCCGCCATTGTATCCGATGAGGCCGCCCACATTGGAGACGCCCGTCACTTCCGCGGTAATCGTATTGATAAGATTGGCGCCGGAAACGGATCCGTGCACCACATTGGCCGCATCCGTCCGCGTCGTAAGAGATCCGATGATGCCGCCCGTGCCGTCGGTCTCTGCGCCGTCCGCCCCCGTATTTCCGTGGACCGTCCCCGCATTGATGAGCGTCACTCCGGAAATATTACCCCGGTTCTCGCCCATGACACCGCCTGCGCCGCCGGCGATTCCGACGACGAAGCCTTCGTTTTTGATTTGTACATCGGAAAGCGAATCCATGTATTTGATATCCGCATCATTGCTGCCGATCGCACCGCCGACAAAAGATTTCCCATAAACCGTGCCCGTATTCGTATTTCCGACACCTTGCAAAACTCCGTTTTCCAAATTTCGCCCGACGATGCCGCCGACATAGGAAGCATCTTGCGCCGCGACCGTCGCCGCATTGATGGCATTAATGATCGTCCCTTCATTGGCTCCCGTGACACCGCCGAAATATTGTGCCACAGGAATGGGATCATCTTCGCCCAATCGGAAATATTTCCGAAGATCTTCTTCCGAGACAGTCGTATTCACATGCAAATTGACATTATTATTCAAATTTTGAAGCGTCCCGCTCTGATTGTATCCGACGATACCGCCCACATATCTGTATCCGTAAATGTCGCCTAAATTCTGACTGGTCCCGAGCGTCTCCTGATCAATGACGGCGCCGTTATTCATCCCGATATACCCGCCGACATTTTTGAGTCCTTCGATATCCGCAAAATTACGAATCTCGGAAAGAATCCCCTGCGTGGTGACCGTATCCGGCGTGTGAATGACATTCCCGCTACTTTCCGGCCCCACGATGGTTCCGATAAGGCCGCCGACATTGAGCGCACCTTCTACAGTCGCCCATCTTTCATTAATAAGAGATTCGAGCTTTCCCGTCCAAAATCCCTTCTGCGAAGATTCATCATCTGCGGACGCACCGGCACGCCCGATAAGACCGCCGACATTTTCCGTCCCCATCACAATGCCCGTATTTCGTCCGATTTCGATGCCGGCATTGTAAAAGAGTTCCCCGACAAGGCCGCCCACATCCTTACTGCTGCCGCGTCCGACGATATAGACGGCATTGGCCACATTACGAAGCATCCCGCCGGCGATCGTTTTCGTTTCCCTGCCTTCCGTATACGTCTGTGTGACTTCGGCACCGGAAAGATCCCGCGATGTACTTCTCCCGGCAATCCCGCCGATATTATTGTGCCCGTAGACGATCGATTCATTGTAAGCATCGTGGACATCGCCACCCGCATTATGGCCGACAATCCCGCCGACCATATACGTCATATGCTCCGTCCCGGTGATGCCGTGTACGGAAACGCCGTCCTGATCTGCAAAAAGACCGATCGTATCATCCGTTTCCGAGGAAATATGATGCGTATTCACGCCCGCAATGCCGCCGATATAAATATGACTTTGCCCGTAAGTCTGATCTTTTGCCTTTTCATCCTCGGCAGTCTCTTCTCCTTCGACACTGCTGTAATTGGCCACGACTGCCGCATTCGATGTGACGGATTCGATATGTCCGTCATTTCTGCCGACAACGCCGCCCGCATACATATCATACTCGGACGCATTATTATCCACCTGCGCAATGACGGTCGAGCGCAGATCCACATCGTAGACAATTCCTTCGTACTTCGTGCCGCCTACCGTCACCTCTCGGTTCTGCCCGACGACGCCGCCCACATACGTGTCCGTACCGTTATTGTATCCGACGATCGAATTGCCGATGAGCGTCACATTATCGATGATACCGCCATCATTGTAATTGGCGACCGCACCGATGACAGAGCGCACCAAAGTATTATCTTTCTTATTATAATTTACAAAATTCGATCCGTAGACGCGAAGATCCGTCACCGTGCCGCGATACACCGTACCATCCTCATCCGTCCTGACGCCCAGCGTCCCAAAAATACCGCCATCCGTCTGAAGCCCCACGACACGCATATTTCTGAATTTGAAATTTCCCGTATACGCCTGGCCTTCACTTGAAGCGATGCCCTTGTACACATCATCCGTATCGAAATAAATATTATTTTTCACGAGGAAATCACGCGTCAAGATATCCTCGCCGCCGCCTTCTTCCGGCGTCGCATCGGCGTAGCGCTGGATAGCGGTAAGCTGCTCGGCATTTTTCACCCAAGAATTGAAAAGAGAATTCGTTTCCGTGCGCCGTTTATCGGTATGCACATCGTAGACATAAAGGGTTCCCACCGCATCGTCAAAAGTTTTTTCCGTGCCCGCTTCCGTATAATCATAGAGCTCAAAATTGTAGTTTCCTTTGACCCCATTGATGACTTTATTCTCATCCCATTTATCAATGACGTACGCACCGAGCGAAGTATGCGACATATCGTAATAATATCCGGTATCCGCACTGCCGTGCCTCAAAATTTCCGCTTGGATGGCTTTTGCTTTCTCATCTCCGGTGAGATCGCCGCCGACATTGGAAAGATCGATAAGCGCCTCGCCGTCCCCTGCCGAGAGTACGACTTTGCCGTCGACGGTATAATTCGAATTCGTGTGGAAATATCCGGTGACATCGATATAAATATCTCCCGAAATATCCAATGCACCGCGGCCTTGGTTTCCGTAAATAAATCCCACATTGCCCGTAGTACCGGCGCTGCGTCCCGCATTGACCGTCGCGTCACCTTTCACGCCCGACGAAAGCGCCGTATCGGACACGGTATAGAGATCGACGATATCCGTCATATTTTTACTAAAATCGGCCACATCCTCGGCCGATTCCGCACCGATCCCATTCGCGGCCGTTTTTCCTATCGCGCGAAATGTCGTCGTCCCCCCATTATGCGCCGTCTTCAGCACGCCGTACGTGAGATACGATCCGGCATTGATTGCGATATTTCCCGTGACATTGGCGTTCTCATTTTTCGTGACAGCCGCAGAGGTGACATTTCCATCCGTATCTTTCGTCAATACGATTTCTTCCTGCTCGCCTGTCTTCGCCTTCGTACCGGTCGTGACGATTTCCCCATTCGCCTGAAGATCGCGAGCATCGAAATTAAGTGTGATATCCGATGCATAAAGCCCGGCCGAATACCCGAAGCTCCCCGTGTGGTGCCCATCGGAATTAATGGTGAGACTCCCCTCCGTGTAAATATCTCCATTGTAGAAACCGGCATCCCCTTCGATGTGGAAATTATTGAACGTGAGATCCGGTCGATTACTATCCAATCCGTAGACGGCAATCGAATCGTTGAATTTCAAAAGAGCCTGCTTTTTATCGGAGCCGTCTACCTTCGTCCCGATTTTCACATCCCAATTGAAAGTGAGATCATTTTTTGTACCGATGACGGTGAGCGTCGGATTCGCATCCGTGCCGTAATGGAGGTGGACGTCGCTGTTGTGCGCCGCATCGGTCAATGTACCCGTCGCATCATACGTATCTTTCTTCGCACTTTGCTTGACAAGATCCTGCCAGCCCGCCGCCGTGCTGAAATAATCATACGATCCGGGAAGCTGCGCATTCAAGAGCGGAAGCGTCATACAATCGGTATCATTATCCATGCGCCACGTCGCGGAGACATAATCCGTCCCGCGCGACATATCCCGGGATAAGACATCCCAGATTTCATTTCCATCCGCATCTACAGCCGGCGTGCCGTCAGTAGAAAGGCGCTGCTTCAAAAAGGCGCCGCCAAGCTCACCCTCTCCGCGTTTGACGAAATTGAAACCGGCATATTTGGATTTATCATAGCGATCGGCATAAGAAATAAATGCCGTGGCACCGAAATATTTTGAAGGATCATCCTCTTGCCCATTCCACACCGCATCGTATCCGGCCGTATTATAAGGAAGATAGTTATTTGTCGCCGCCGTCTGCACCATGTAGGCATTGGTGATGGTGGCAGGATTAGTTACGTCATCGTGATATGCCCCCACGATCCCATTCACGGATCGATCCGTCGCATTCGTGTAGAGCATGTGGGACGTATATACGTTTTTGATTTGAAGCTTATTATTTTTTACGGTTCCCCAGTCCAAAACCTGCCCGATAATGCCACCGATAGCCGGTATGCCGGTGACTCCTGTGGTAGCGGAATGATTAATCACGCGGACGGAGCCGATATTGTAAGAATTCAGAATGCGGATCAGATTTGTCTCCGTGCCGCTCGTCTGGTTTCCGCCGGCCAGATCCACACTGCCGACGAGCCCGCCCGTCTCATACTTGGCATCCGAATTAATCTGCGGTACAACGGTAATGTGCCCGGCATTGAAGGAATCGCGGATTTCGCCACTGTACCAATATCCGACAAGCCCGCCGACCGCGACAGCGCCATTATAAATGTAGCCGGTATTATAAGCGTTTTCAATGAGGCCGGACAGACGCCCGACAAGACCGCCCACATGGCGTCCGTAGGTCGCATAGCTCGAATCGCCGATGGTTCCTTTATTGTAAACATTGTACAGAACGACGCGCGCGGAAGAATTTTCCGTAGAATCGCCGATAATCCCACCGATATTGGAAGGACTCGTAGCCTCAGAGCTGTCTTCTCCGATACGAGTGGACAAGACGTTTCCCAAATTGTATGCGTCGACGACGCCTCCGTTGTACGACATGCCGATAATCCCGCCGATACCGGTGTATCCGGCGATATGACCGGTATTATAGACAGAGGCGATTGTGGCCGCTTCTTCTCCCGTCTTCCCGGAAGGCCCGACCGTCACGGTGACGATAGCGCCGTCCTTTGTAAATGTCGTTTGTCCGTATTTCACAAGATCGAGAACATTACTTTCGCCCCAATTGTATTCGGAATGCGGATTGGTGCGATCCAATTTTCCGACAATACCGCCGACATTCGCCGCTTGGGCCGTCGCCGGGATATTCGCTGCGTCCGTATAATATTGAGAATGGATCTCACCACGATTGGCCGAGGAATCGATATGCGTGAGCGTCCCGCGCATGTACCCGACAATACCGCCGGCATTCCCGATAATGTAATTTTCTTTATTATAGTCACTATAATTTTGGCGAATAATTTCCGTGAGAAATACTTTATTCCCGGTTGCATCCAAATCACCGTGCACACCGCCCGTCGCGACGACTTCACCGCCGTCATTCTTCGCATTCATGATGCGAAAATCTTTGCCCACGGCCGCCTGCTGCATCGTCTGCCCGAAGTAACCCGCAATCCCGCCGACATTATTCGCGCCGCTGATTTTCGCTTCGTTCTTGGCTCCTTCCACGTCCGCTTCCGTATTGACGACGTTGTCCATATTCACGTCTTTGGCGCGCCCGGCAATACCGCCGATATTGCCACTCATATAGTGTTCATAGTAATCAACGGTATCTTTCCCTTTCGTCGTATCCGCCGCGACAATTGTAGCTGTGACATTGCCCTGATTTTCCGCTTTTAGGATGTATGCAATGCTCTGGTTCATCGCTTTTTCATTATGTTCGGCAAAAAGATTCGACTCAAGATTTCCGACAATACCGCCGGCATTCCCCGCGCGAACTTTGACGATACGCGTCCCGTCCGTCGTCGCCACGTTATTGATATTGTCCCATCGGTAATTATTGCTCGTGTAATCCGTCTGGAAAATGTACGGATATTTCGTGGTAAATCCATTTGCTTCGATGCCGTTTTCATTCCTTACATTCGCGATGACGACATTGACGCCGTGTCCCACGATACCGCCGACGTCATAGCCGCCGATGATTTCACCGGTATTGTACAATGTCGTCGCGCCGTCGGTATTCACAATGGGAGTATTTTCATAAATAACATATTCGTCTCCGGTCCCCTCATTCATTTTACGGGTGCCCGTTTCATTCAAATCATAGGAAACAATCCCGCCGATGACGGCTTTCCCTTCCGCATAGCCGACAAGTCCGCCGACTGCCGAAGAATAATAATGTTCGGGATCGGTCGCAAGTGTCTTCGTTTCATCATTGATTCCTTGAATTTTGCCCAGATTGTGCGTCGCACTGTATTCGTTTTTCTGCTCTTCGCCGACGCCGAGCTTCCCGCCGACCATGTGCCCGATGATACCGCCGACATTTTCATGCCCTTTCACATGATTCATATTAACGGCATTGAGGACAAAGCTGTCCACGCCTTCCGTCGCTTGCGTCTCATCATCGACGGCTTCTCCGATGAGTCCGCCGACATTTTTATATCCGACGACACGGTAAGTCGTTTCTATATCCCTCACTTTTGTATTGATGGCTTTCCCGATGAGGGAGCCGACATAATTATGCCCTTGGATATCGGTGGATTCGTTTCCGGAAATTAAATCAATATATCCGACGGAGGCATTTTTTGTCACACCGAAAAGCCCGACGTAATCACTTGCACCGCTTGTGTCTGTCGTAGATTTCAAAATGGTAAGACCGAAAATATTGTTATCAAGCCCGTCGAGTTTTCCGGTGAAGGGATGCGCTTCCGTGCCGATCGGGGTGAAGCTGTAACCGGTGAGATTGATCGCATAGCGGAGCGCATAATGCCCCACCATTTTTTCGGTATAGATCTTCGCGGCATATTCCTCTTTCGTCAAAGACGTCTCGCCGGAGGCAACCGACTTTGTATATGCGCTATATTCGTCATCGGTCACGGTCTGTCGTCCGAGATCGATGAGTTCGTCGCCCGTGCGAATCCATTTATACCGATAGAAATCAATATGATTTTGCATATCGGTGGTATCCGCGCCGCCTTTTAGTGAATGCGTGCCGTCCGCTTCGAGCTTGAGTCCTTCTTTTACATTGTAGACTTTGATGTTTTGGTTTCCGGCCAGCGATTCGATATTGTAGGAACCGAGGACAAGATCAAAGCGCCGATATCCGTCTCCGTTATTGAGCCCGTCATCCATCCCGCCGACAAAGACTCGATCCGGCAATTTATCGATATCCTCCGTATCGTGGAGCCGATCCAAATCAATCACGACACGGTCTCCGTCGAAAGTGACTTCATTGGCGCGGATATGCCCGAGACTCATGAGCTCGGTCGTCGTATAATTTTTTTGATCGTTTGTGATAGCGGCGATCCCCGCATCGACATCGGTGATGCCTTTATAAATTTCCTTGTCCACATCCCAATTGGCCGCAAAAAAACTCCCCACATGAATTTCGGCCGAGTTTCCGATCTGGACGCCATTCGGATTGATGAGATAAATATTTCCGTGACTTGCCTCTGCATCGATATATCCGTAAATTTGGGAGCGCGCATCGCCGGTGACGTAATTCAATACATGAAAATTTTCCGGCCCGGTAAAATACAGCGCCGCATTTGCACCGAGCGAAAAATCTTCCCACTCGATGACGGCATCCTGCCCCGTCTGCGCAATCGTCATGATGTTCTTCTCGGCATTTTTTATATCAAACGTCACGCCGCCGTAGTTGTATCCGTCCTCTGCCCGCACAGGCAGATAATCATTGGCGACCTGGAGCTCGGCATCTCCCGCAAGTGCCGTCGGTGCACCCAAAAACGAGGATGCCAGTAGCAACGCGATACCGATCCTCAAATTTTTCCCATATTTTTTCTCTCTCATGATGTATTCTCCCAACACTTCAAATCGTACAAATCACAACCGATCCATCTGTCTCCCGCAAGCTCCGTGTCTTCCCTTCACGAAACCTGCGCTACCTCTCCGGCGGCAAAAACAATCTACGTACTTCGATACTTATACGAATCGAAATCGCCGGGCGACCCACGTTTTCGTATGTCAAAAAACAAAAAGGAACGACATATGAAAATCGTATGTCGCAACGCAAAACGTACATTTCGATTTTTCATACACGTCCCTCCTTTCGAAGACTTCCTTCTTTTACGGTTTTCCGCATATAATACCCTGCTAAAAATCTATCATTTTTTATATTTTATTCCTTGTTTAATCTTTTAAATTTATTCCTGTTTTATAGGGATTCCTGCTTTATAAGGCAGGTCCGAGAATTCTCCCTCCGCCATT
>CAVHIJ010000008.1:0-32383 GCA_963635945.1 bacterium
GTCAATGATGATGTGAGATGTGTACGCTTCAAAGATGGGAATGTTCGGGAATGTTTTCTGAATCTCTTTTTCCACGGCTTCAATGGTTTTTTCGCGTGTATCTTTGAACGTGGTGCCGAATGTCATGACGAGAATGGCGTCTTTATTTTCTTTTTCGGCAAATGCGGGATTGCCGCCTTTCCATACGCCGACGGATGTCGCTTCCAAAAGAGCGGGCGTTGCGTCTTTGACTTCTTCGGAAAGAGCGTAGGCACCGACTGTCATGCCGATGCAGGATGCCGCACACAATGTCGCCAAAGAGGCGGAGAGAAGGGTTTTCATGCTTTTTTTCATACATATCACTCCTTGTGTGACTTTCTGCTCCACAGTTTTCCCTGTAGCGGTGGAGTAAAAACATTATTTCATGAGGAAATCCTCATAGGTGTATCTTAAATCGAAATATAGATTGAGTCAAGGAGAAATTAGAAGAAATATAGGAAATGACTCTGAGTGAATTTACCTTGTTTCAAAAATAGCTAAATGAATTTTCGCAAAAAATCCAATCCTTTATTTTATTATATGTGGTACAATAAAAAGACTGTATAAAGAATTTTTGTTGTGCGATATGGGAAACGAATTATGAAAGTATTGTCCGGAAGTAAAAGCCGTGTCGGGATTGATTTGGGCTCGTCGCAGATTCGGATTTTTTCGGCGGGGCGCACGGTGTTGCAGGAAAACAGTGTGGTCGCCGTCGATAAAACGGACGGATCGGTTGCGGGTTTCGGTAGCGCGGCTTTGGTGTGCTATCATTCCGATGCACTTCGTTATCGGTTGGAATGGCCGGTCGTGGACGGTGTGATTACGGATTATTATATTATCAAAGATATGTTGCATTATTTTTTGGAAAAGGCGTTTCATCGCGCCGTTTCCAGTCCGCTTGTCGTGATTTCGCGTCCGTCGTCCGTGAGCAGCGTGGTGCGCCATGCATTAGCGGAAGCGGTGCAACATGCCGGCGCACAACATGCGTATCTTATCACTTCGGCTGCGGCGGCGGCTTTGGGTGCCGGTCGGAAACTTTCTCCTGATGATGTGGTGCTTTCCGTCGTCATGGGTCGTGATGTGACGGATGTGGGACTTTTTGCCTGCGGCGGTGCGGTCGCCGAAGGTTCCATTCCTTTCGGCGGGCACAGCATTGACGAAGGGATTCGGTTGTATATGATGGATCGATATCGGCTTATCGTCGGGACGCAGGAAGCGGAAGCAATGAAAATAAATATGGCAATGCCGCGCGGGACGGAAGAGTATGCTTCGCTCACGGTGCGCGGGCGTCGTGCGACGGATGGTGTGGAATATGTCGTGCAAATGTCGTCCGAAGAAATTTTCATTATGATTCATGAATTGCTTTCGCCGGCAGTTCGCCTTTTAAAACAGATTATTCGCCGGGCGCATCCGCAAATGGCGGACGATATTTTGAAAAACGGAATTTTATTTTCCGGTGGCATGGCCAATTTGGCCGGTTTATCGGATTGGCTTGCTGCGGAATTGGGGATTGAAGTACATGTTCCGGAAGATCCCGATTTAGTAGTGGCGGCCGGTTGTGCCATAGCGGCTGAGCGGGATAAAAAGTATCCCGATATTTTGTCCGGAGCTTGGGAAGAAAGATAATCATCGAACGGTATTTTCGATGTACGAATATGGAGGTTTGATTTGTTCTTTTTCGGTACGCGTAAGATTCTGTATGCCATAGCGATTTTCATTTTCATGGGACTTTGCGGATGGCTTTGGCGGCATCGTGAGGCCGTGCCTTTTGCGTCTCCGGTTTCTACGGCGACGGCGCCTTTCACATATACCGTGTCTCGCGGTGCATTGGTCGTACGGACGGGAATCGCCTTGATTGATCAATATTTGGATCAATGGGAAGAATTGGAAACGTTGCGCCGAGAAAATGGGGCGTATCGTGCCGAGCAGGCGGCGTATGCGGAAATTTTGGCCGAAAATGTGAGACTTCGCGAACTCGCCGGTTTTCGTCAGGGTTATAAACGCTTTTCTGTATTGGGCGCTCATGTGATGCAAAGAGATACCGGTGCGTGGACGGATACGGCAGTCGTCGACCGTGGGGAAGAAAGCGGTATTACGAAATATATGCCCGTTATTGCGCCGGAAGGTCTTGTGGGATTTGTGAGTGAAGTGTATGCCGATTCGTCTCGCGTGCAACTTATCACCGATCCGCGCACGTCTGTCAGCGCGTTGGTGCAGCGTCCGAAATCGCGCATTGTTTCCCTTTTGAAAGGGAATGGAAGCCGTGCGGATACTTTGACATTTACGGGGCTTGCCCGTGATGCGGATATTTTAAAAGACGATGTTATCATTACGTCCGGTTACGGCGGCGTGTACCCGCACGGACTTTTAATCGGAACCATTACTTCCGTCGATGATACCAAGGGAGAGGCCATTCGCAATGCGGATGTGACGCCGGCGGCCGATTTACAATCTTTGGAAGAAGTTTTTATCATTACAAATTATATTGAGAGAAGTGCGGCACCTCAAATTGAGCCGAGCATTCCGCTGAAAGAGCCGCCGATGAATCCGAATGTCGGACAGGCGGAGGTACACTGATGTCGAGACTTTCCTTTGCGGTCATTTCGGCGCTTTTCTTCCTGCTGCAGGGTTCGTTTTTCCCATTTATTTTCGGAGGGACGGTCGAGCCCGATCTTTGGTTGGGGGCGTCCATGATTTCCCTCATCGTCTATGATAAAAGAACGGCGATTCTTTTTGCTGCGTTGGGTGGTGTGTTGACAGATATTGTTATCGGAAACTTTTTCGGATTGCATCTCTTTCCGTATCTGGTGACGATCCTTGTGACGTCCGCTTTTATTCGTGCTAAATATCATCGACGTCTTTTCGTTTCTTTATTCTATACGGCGACGGGCTCTTGCCTTTATATTTTTGTGATGTGGTGTGTTATTTGGTTTTCCGGTGCCGATATTCCCATTTTGGATTATGTAATGTATCGGGCGTGGAAAATTATAGGACTGAATATTATAGCCGCCGTTTTTATTCATCATTTGTTTTGGAGCGTCAAAAAGGAATGGGTTTCTAAATGGTAACACGCAAAAAAATTCCGGAAATCCTTCATCGGCTTTCGAGAAATCGGGGAGAATCGCGATATACGAAGCTGCTGTATGCGGCTGTCGTGCTTCTTTTTGTGCTGGCGCTTCGCCTTTTTTATGTACAGATTATCGCAGGTGCTTATTATAAAAGTGAAGCGGACGGAAACCGTATCCGTACGGTGCCGATGCAGGCGGCGCGCGGAAATATGTATGACAGGAACGGAATTTTGATGGCCGGTTCCCGACAGGTGTACAGTGTCGTTATTCCGTACGAGCGAAAATCGCAAAAAATTCCGCTTGACGAATTATTTCGTATCGGAGATTTAATCGAAATGCCGGCGGAAATGATTTTGAAAAAAATCGAAGATAATAAAACGTCGTTTTCTCCAGTCGTGTTGAAAACGGATGTGGGATTGGATGTCCTTTCCGTTATTGAGGAGCAGAAACAGGATTTTCCGGATGTGGAAATTGAAATTCAGCCGCTACGCTATTATCCGTTTCATGATATTTGCGCTCATGTTTTGGGCTATGTCGGGGAAGCGGGGACTGAGGATCGGGATGCGGACGGAAATCCATATAAAACGATGACAATTATCGGGCGTTCGGGGTTGGAGTTGTTCTATAATCAATTTTTGGAAGGCAAAAACGGATCGCGCGATGTCGAAGTCGATGCGGCGGGTCGTGCCGTGAGAAATATTGAAGGGATTCCGCGCATTCAGGGAAAAAATATTCGTCTCACCATCGATTCCAGACTGCAGAAAATCGCCGAAGATGCCATGAAGAAACAGCTTGAATTAATGCATGAGCAGGGCATTTTTCCGACGGGGGGATCCGTCGTGGCCGTTGATCCCAATACAGGCGCGGTGCTTACGATGGTTTCCTGGCCGGATTTCGATCCGAATTCGTTCAGCGAAGGGATTTCCGACCATGAATGGAATTCAATTCTGAACAATCCGAATCATCCGCTTGAAAATCGTGCGATTTCGTCCATGTATGCACCTGGTTCCATTTTTAAAGTTGTCACCGGTGCCGTCGGGCTGGAAAGCCAGCTAATTACACCGGATGAAATGATATACGACAGCGGCAAGCATTGGATTATTCCGAAACAGAATGCGGAAGGTGAAGCGTTTGGTTGGGTGAATTTCGATATAGCCATGGCAAAATCCGATAACGTGTATTTCTACGAAGTCGGGCGTCGTGTCGGGATCGATCGTTTGTCGGCCATGGCACGTGCTTTCGGACTCGGGAAACATACGGGCATCGATCTTCCTATGGAATCGGAAGGAAATGTGGCCAGCGAGGAATACAAGAAGAAAATTTTTGAAGAAGATTGGTATTTGGGGGAAACATTCGACGCGGCGATCGGGCAGAGTTATAACTTGATGACACCGCTTCAGATGACGATGGTGTACGCCGCCATTGCGAACGGCGGTTTCCTTTACCGACCGTATTTGGTTTTCCGTGTGGATAATTTGGATGGGACGCCGTTTAAAGCGACCGAGCCGGTGCAGACGGGGACACTTCCGATTTCCAAAGCGAATTTGTCAGTGATCCAAAAAGCGCTTCGGAGTGTTATGGGGCACGACGGGACGGGCGGTGCCGTTTTCGAACATTATCCGATTCCGATTGCCGGAAAATCCGGTACGGCGGAAACGAATGGGCTCGATAACGGTTGGTTCGTCGCGTATGCGCCTTTCGATAAACCGGAAATTGTCGTTCTCGTTATGTTCGAACATGCCGGTTTCGGCATTAATTCGGCGGCACCGGTCGTCAAGACGGTCATGGATGCGTATTTCAGAATCGGTGAATTTATCGAAAAAGTGGAAATAAAGAAAGATAAAGTATCCGAAAAATCGAAGACGGTCGATGTGGATGCAAATAAGGAGGGAGAAAAAGGATGAAACATATTACCGCAATCATTTCCGGGAAAGGCGGCGTCGGGAAAACGATGCTGACGGCGGCTTTCGGACTGGCGGAAGCGCGGCGCGGAAAGCGCGTCCTTCTCTTGGATCTCGATATGGGAATGGGAAATTTGGATTTGGCGTTGGGGCTTTCTCCGAAATATTCCATGCTGGGACTTGTCATGGGGAAATGTCGTGAAAAGGATGCCGTGCAGCACGTAGAGGAAGGTCTCGATTTTTTGGCGGCGCATTTTAAAAGAGATTGGCGTGATATAAAAAAATCCGACGTGGCCAAAGTGCTGGAGGATTATGCGGACGATTATGATTTAATTTTGCTCGATTGCCCGGCCGGACGCGGGAAGGGTATGGAATTTGCCGCAAAATTTGCCGATTTTTTTATTCTTGTTATCGGCCCGTCCAAAGCGGCGGTTATCAATGCGAAACGGACGGCGCAAATGCTTCCGAAAGCGGATATCCGTGCTGTCTATAATGATTTTTCGGCGGATGGGACGTATACGTTCGAAGAGGCAAAAGGGGCCGTGAAATCGATTCCAATCGGCGGGATTGTACCGCATTCGGAAGAGGTTAATCGTTTGCTGCAGGAAGGGCGCATGGCCGAATTTGAGGTTTCTTCGCCGTTCGGCCGGGCGATTGCGCTTTGTCTTGAGATTATGGAAACGGGAGAAACGCTTTCGCCGGAGATGACGGCGGAGCTTTTGAAAACGGGAACAAAATCTGCGAAAAAAATCGATACGGAGAGCTTCCTGCATCCGGCGTCCCGTCTTCACCGCGCTCGGCTTTCGTTACGATTCGGAAGGAGAGGGATGCGTTGAACATCACGGATTATCTGCGAAAAATCGACGGCACCCTTCTTTTTGTCATTTTTGCGTTGGTCTTTTTGGGAATTTTGACTATCGGGTCGGCGACACATGTCAATGTCGTAGAAGAGCCGGATCGATATTATTTCGTCATCCGGCAGACACTGTTTTTTGCCGTCGGATTTGCAATGGCTGTTTATTCCCTGAAATACGATTATCATATTTTGTACAAATGGGCACCGTATCTGTACGGGCTGAATTGTCTCATGCTTCTCGCTGTTCGTTTTTTGGGGACGAGTGCACTGGGGGCGCAACGCTGGTTTCAAATCGGACCTATTACAATTCAGCCTTCGGAATTCTCCAAAGTGCTTATGATTATTTGCCTTGCGAGATTTTTTGCCGATCATAAAGAAGGATTTTATACGTGGAAAAGTCTGATTCCCGTCATCGCTTTAATGATTCTTCCCATGGGGCTTGTTTTCATTCAACCGGATTTGGGAACAAGTCTGATTTTTGCGGCCATTTGCTTCGGGATGCTGTATCTTTCCGATTTGTCGATTAAAATTATTTGGCAGGCCTGTGTAGCCTTTGCCGTCTTCTGCCCGTTTGCCTGGCAATTTTTATTGCATGAATATCAAAAGACGAGAATTAAAGTGTTGTTCTCGCCGGAAATCGATCCGTTCGGATCCGGATATCACGTCATACAATCGAAAATTTCCATCGGTAGCGGTGGTTTTATCGGAAAAGGTTTATTTGAAGGGACGCAGAATCAGCTGAACTTTTTGCCTGAAAATCATACGGATTTTATTTTTTCCGTTATTGGGGAAGAAATGGGATTTGTCGGTGCCGTATTTTTGCTGTTTTTGTATTTCATTCTGCTGTATCGAAGCTTGGTCATTTCCCGAGTGTCCGGTGATACGTTCGGGAGCCTCATTTCCTGCGGCATTTTTTCCATGTGGCTGTTCCAGGTTTTCATCAATATAGGAATGACCATCGGGATCATGCCCGTCACGGGAATTCCGCTTCCTTTTATTTCATACGGCGGGAGTGCTTTGGTAGTGAATTTGCTTTGCTGCGGACTTTTGATGAATATTCATTTGCGGAAAAAGCGGCAAATGTTTAACTAAAAGGAGTTTTCATGAATACGGTTTTTATTGATCCCGTGTGGCTCATGCATATTGAGAAACCGGCGCGCTATATCGGCGGGGAATACAACAGCGTCAAAAAAAATCATGATGCCGTCGATGTCCGTGTCGCGCTCGCGTTTCCGGATGTGTACGAAGTCGCCATGAGTCATTTGGGACTCAAAATTATTTACAGTGTCATTAACAAAAGAAACGACGCGTTGGCCGAGCGTGTCTATGCGCCGTGGGTCGACATGGAAGTTTTGATGAAAGAGAAGAAACTTCCTCTTTTTTCTTTGGAAACGCGCACGCCCGTCCGAGATTTCGACATCGTGGGATTTACACTTCCTTATGAAATGTGTTATACAAATGTGCTGAATATGCTGCATTTGGCCGGCATTCCCATTCGCACGGAACATCGCATGGAGGAGGATCCCATTGTTATTGCCGGCGGCCCTTGTGTTTTTAATGCTGAACCGGTTGCCGATTTCTTCGATCTCTTTTTTATCGGAGAAGGCGAAGAGATGATGGAAGAATTCATCGAAGTATTTAAAATGTGGAAACGGGAGGGACGCCCGGGCGGCCGCACGGAATTTTTGCGCCGCGCCGCGCATATTCGCGGGATTTACGTACCTTCGTTCTACGATGTTTCCTATGACGAGAACGGTCGATTCAAAGAGATTCACGCGAAAACGGAAGACCTCGCGCTACCGATTCATAAACGCATCATTCAAGATGTAGATCATGTGACGGTGGACGATGCGCCGATTCTGCCGCATATAGAAATTGTGCACGATCGTGCGGTTCTCGAAATGTTTCGCGGATGCAGCCGCGGCTGCCGGTTCTGCCAGGCGGGGATGATTTACCGACCCGTCAGAGAAAAATCGGAAAAAACGCTTCGCGAAATCGCCCGTAAATTAATTAAAAACACCGGATACAATGAAATGTCTTTGATGTCGCTTTCTTCGGCAGATTATTCTAAATTACCGGAGCTCGTCGACGATTTACTTTCGGATTTCAAAGATGAGCATGTGAGCGTGAGTCTTCCTTCGCTTCGCGTGGACAGTTTTTCCGTTGACATTGCGAAAAAAATTCAGCAAGTGCGAAAGAGTGGGTTGACACTTGCGCCGGAAGCCGGAACGCAACGAATGCGGAATGTGATTAATAAAAATGTCACGGAAGAGGATATCATGAGCGCATGCCGAAATGCATTTGAGAACGGATGGAGCAAGGTAAAGCTCTATTTCATGATGGGTCTTCCGACGGAAACGGATGAAGATTTGAAAGGGATTGCCGATTTAGCGATGCGTATCAACGAATTATATCGGACGATACGCGGTCGCTACGGATGCAAAATCACAGTGAGCGTTTCCTCTTTCGTCCCGAAACCGTTTACGCCTTTTCAGTGGATGGGACAATGTGGCGTCGAAGAAATCGAGCGCAAGCAGCAATATTTGAAATCCTGCTTTACGGATCGTCACATCAAATATGCGTACCATGATGCAAAGACGGGCTATATTGAAGCGATTTTGGCGCGCGGAGACAGGAAACTGTCGGATGTATTGGAAACGGTGTGGAAACATGGGGCGACATTCGACAGTTGGACGGAATTTTTTGATTTCGATCGATGGACGGATGCTTTTGCGGATTGCGGGATCAATCCCGACGATTATGCCGCACGTGAGCGTGATGTGTATGAACCGTTGCCATGGGATCATATTTCCTGCGGCGTTTCCAAGGAATTCCTCAGAAAAGAAAAACGACTTTCGGAAGCGGAAAAAACGACGGCCGATTGTCGAGTTCACGCATGCAACGGTTGTGCCGTGTGCCCGATTTTGCCGGCTGCCGTCATCGATTATCATAAGGAGAATGTGGGACATGAGAAGACTGTTTTTGGCTATCACGAAAGGTGAGGAGCTTCGCTTTTTGGGGCATTTGGATGTCATCCGCACGTTTGAACGAATCGTGCAGCGCTCCGGTCTCATTGCGACATTTTCCGAAGGTTTCAATCCTCATATGAAAATCGCATTCGATGCGGCGCTGGGAGTGGGTGTTGCGGCCGATCCGCTGTATGCCGAGCTTCGTATCGAAAGCGGGGAAACGACGGATGAAATTGCGAAAAAACTCTCCGTCGAATGTCCCGAGGGATTTTTGATTCGCGGCATTATCGAAGCGGAGCCGGAATGGCCGAAGTTGATCAATTTTTTAAATGAAGATTGTTATGAGGCGGAAGGTCCCGTTTCTTTTGCTTCGGATGAAACGGAAACAGCCCGCCGTCTTGCGGCATTTAATGTGGCCGAGAGTGTCTTGTATGAGCGTGTGACGCCGAAAAAAACGCGTGTAATGGACGTGAAGCAAATGCTGTCGGAGCCGGTTGAAGCGGAAATTCTGGGGAATCGTGCGTTTCTTCGTTTTTCTCTTTGGCGTGTTAATACGGGGAGCATTCAGCCGAAGGATTTGTGGAAGATTTTGGCGGAAGATTTCGGCATGCCTTGGACGCCGGGAGAATTGGTGTGCAAGCGCATCGGTACATATCACCGAGAAGGGAATCGGCGCATAACGCCGTTTGATACGGATGCGTTTCCGAAAAAGATAGTGCCCGCTCCGAAAAAGAAAAAATTCGGCGG
The DNA here is from genome assembly GCA_963635945.1 of bacterium. GTDB lineage: Bacteria > Bacillota > Negativicutes > Veillonellales > Dialisteraceae > UBA1822. Next base: position 9,560 of record CAVHIJ010000008.1, read on the forward strand.
TAATAAGGAAAAGAAATGAAGGAGATTTTACTTTGCGTTTCGCCGAAAGAGACGCGGCTTGCGGTGACGGAGGACGGTCGGCTTTTTGATTTTGCGTCCGAGCAGGAGGGGGCAGAAAGTCTTGTCGGTCGTATTTATAAAGGAACGGTTAAAAATGTCGTGCCGTCCGTGAAAGGGCGATTTTTGGACATCGGAATCGGTCGTAATGCGTTTTTGCGCGACGGAGATTGCCTGGCATCCGAAAATCGATTTCCGACGGAGGGCTCTTTCGTTCTCGTGCAAATCGTCAAGGATGCGACGGAAACGAAGGGACCGCTCGTCACAATGAAAATTTCGTTTCCGGGACGTTTTTCCGTGCTTTTGACTGAGTCGGATTATATCGGTGTGTCGCGGAAAATCAGAGATGATGCGATGCGGATGCATCTGCGGGATGCGGCGAAAGAGATTTTGCCGGATGGCGTTGGGATGATTTTCCGTACGGCTTCCGGGAAGGTTTCGCTTGATGCCGTTTCCGAAGAAGTACATAAATTGGTCAGTATTTGGAAGACGGTGCAAAAACGTGCCGCGATTCAAAAGCATCCGGGACTCATGTATCGCGACGGAGAGCTTTCCGTGCGTTTTTTGCGTGAATTTGTGACGGAAGATACCGACATGATTCGGGTGAATGACGAAAGCACGGCAGACAAATTGTCTTCGCTTTTGCTTGATGTGGGGAAAGAGCGACCACGTGTCGTGTATGAGGCGGGCGATCTTTTTAAAATTCACGGTTTGGAAGAAGATATAGAAATTTTATACTCTCGTGAGGTGCCGCTGCCTTCGGGCGGAAGTCTTGTCATGGAGTCGACGGAGGCGCTTACGGCGATTGATGTGAATTCGGGCGGTTTTCACTCTCCCGGAATTCCGCATGAGGAAGCGGCGTTTTTGGTGAATCTTAAAGCGGCGGAGGAAATTGCGCGGCAAATTCGAATGCGCGGAATCGGCGGGATGATTCTCATCGATTTTATTGATATGGAAACGGAAGCGCACAAGGAAGCGGTTGTCGCGGCTTTGCGCAGAGCCGTTACCAAAGATCGTATCAAAACGGCGGTGCTCGGTATGACGCAGCTGGGTCTTGTGGAGATGACAAGGAAACGGACGTCGCGTACGCTTTGGCAAAAGGAATGCGAACCTTGCCCGTATTGCGGGGGAAGCGGCCGTGTGCTGACGGTTTCAGCCGTGATTTTGCAAATTCATCGGGCTCTTTCGGCGGAGCGCGGGAAAGGCGGTTATCCGATTCGTATCGAATGTGCGCCGGATGTGGCGGCAAAATTATCGGAGCCGGAAGAATTGTTTTTGTTAAAAACGATTTTGCTTCGGCCGGTGCGGATTGAGGCACAGAAAAGCCGGCGTCGGGACAGTTGGTGCCTTGCGCGAGGCAGCGATTGGGAATAAGGGAAACGTTTCAAAAATTTTATTTGATGTGGTAGAATAGGGAAATAACGGTTTCGGGAGGTGAAGAAATGGAGCAATTGTTCGGTTATTTGGAAATGTTTTGGCCGTTTATTATTTTGGCGGCCATTTTCTACTTTTTTATGTATCGACCGCAGAAGAAACAGGAAGCGAATCGCAAAGCTTTCATGGCGTCTCTTCGGGTCGGTGACGATGTCATCACGGTAGGTGGAATTCACGGTATTGTGAAACTCATTCGCGAGTCGTACGTGCTTTTGGAAATCGCGGAAGGCATGATTGTTAAATTCGAAAAGAATGCAGTTTCCAAGAGAGTAGGCGCCGAAATCGCAGCGGCTCCCGCGGAAGCGGATGATGACGACGAGGATGAGGAAGTCGAATACGTGGAAGAAATAGTCGAAGTCGAAGAGGATGAGGACGAGGACGAAAAGAAAGCGGAGAAGGAAAAGTGACCGCAGAAGCGGAGAAACGGATTCTCCGTAAAGAGATGCTCGCCGAAAGGCGGGCGCTTTTGCCTGCCGCACGTGCGGAGATGACGAGGGCGCTCACGGAGGCGGTGCTTTCGTTTCCTCCGTATCAAAAAGCGCGAAAGATTTTGGCGTACTTGTCACTTCCGGGGGAAGCGGATGTGGATGATGTCATTCGCAATGCTTTGACGGAGGAGAAGGAGATATATATTCCGGTGTGTCTTCCCGGTTTCCGTATGGAGGCGGGGCGCCTCACGGATATGACGCATTTTGCGAAAGGGCCGTATGGGCTTCGCGATTTGCCGAAAGGGTATGAAACGATTTTGCCGGAGGATTTGGATTTGGCGCTGGTGCCGGCCGTGGCTGTTGACGGGGACGGTCATCGTCTGGGACACGGCGCAGGGTATTATGACAGATTTTTGACGTCCGTTTCCGAAAAGAAACGTATCGCCGTCGTGTGGGATTTTCAGTTCAGGGATTCGGTGCCCGCAGATTGTTTTGATTTGCCGATGGGCGGAATTATAACGGAAAAAAGGAGTATTGTATTTTGAAAGACAATGAAAAGAAGGCGGTCCCGCTGCGCAAGGGAGCTTTCCTTCGGTTTTTCGTCGTCATTGCTGCGATTATTGTCGTGTTTGCGACGACGATCGGCTGGCTTGCCGGCAGTATCCGACAGGGGCTCGATTTGCAGGGGGGTACGCATATCGTCATGCAAGCCGAGGATACCGAGCAGAATAAGGTGACGATAGAGGCTGTTAATCAGGTCATTAATATCATGCAAAAGCGTATCAATGAAATGGGGCTGACTGAGCCGATTATTCAGCGTGAAGGCGGAAACCGAATCATCATTGAGCTTCCGGGTGAAAAAGATCCGCAAAAAGCGATTGAAACCATTGGGAAGACTGCCGTCCTCGAATTTAAAAACGAAGAAGGCGTCGTATGCCTGACGGGTGAGGATCTGAAGGATGCGCGTGAACAGATGGGGCAGGGGCAGAGCCCGGTCGTCGCTTTGCAATTCACTGATGCCGGTGGCGATAAATTCGCGCAGCTTACCTCGGCGAATATCGGGCGGCATATCGGCATTTATCTTGACGGTGAGCTTTTGACGAATCCGGTCGTCAATGATGCCATCACGGGCGGCTCGGCCGTCATCACGGGGCAGCGCACGCTGGAAGAAGCGAAAGATTTGGCGATTCTTCTCAGAAGCGGCGCGCTCCCGGTCAAAGTCACCGTCATGGAAGTCAGAACGGTCGGACCGTCTTTGGGACAGGATTCCAAAGATAAATCCGTTACGGCTTTTACCATCGGCCTTTCGCTTGTTGTCCTTTTTATGCTCGGTATGTATCGCATGGCCGGCTTTTTGGCAGACGTCGCACTTCTTGTGTACGTCCTCATTTTGCTCGGCATTCTGTCAGCGCTCCAAGCGACACTCACATTACCCAGTATCGCCGGCGTCATTCTATCGATTGGAATGGCCGTCGATGCCAATATTTTGATTTTCGAACGATTTAAAGAAGAAATCGCATCCGGGAAAATTTTACGACTGGCGATTCAGGCCGGTTTTAAACGTGCGTTTACCACGATTTTCGATGCGAATATGACAGTCATCATCACATCGGCCATTTTGTTCTTCCTCGGGAGTGGGACCGTCAAAGGCTTTGCGTTTACGCTGGGGCTGGGCGTTGCCGTCAGCATGTTCACGGCCATTACTGTGAGCCGCACACTCCTGATGCTCTTGATCGATGCCTCCTGGATTCATAATCCGTGGTGGTTCGGTGGAAAGAAGGGGTACGACAGATGAGCGGATTCAATATTATTTCCAAGTTCAAAATTTGGTTTACCTTCTCCGGCGTGGCCGTGATTCTTTCGCTGGCGGCTATTTTCATGAACGGATTCAATTTCGGAATTGATTTCACCGGCGGCACGATTCTGGATCTTTCTTTCAAACAAAATGTTACCGTGGCTGAGGTTCGCGAAGAACTTAAGGAAGACGGTTTGGAAACGAGCGTCATTCAGCTATCCGGCGATTCTTTTGAAGAAAGCGGAAAAAATATTATTATCCGCACGAAAAATTTATCGACGGAAGAGTCGCAGGCTGTCATTTCTCATATTTCGGACGGTCTCGGTGATGTGGATGTGAATCGGATCGAAACGGTCGGTGCCGTCATTGGTTCGGAAGTGACACAACACACGCTTTTAAATGTCGTGCTCAGTATGGCATTCCTTGTCGGATATATGTCGCTTCGCTTTGAGCATCGGATTGCTATTTCCGCCATTACCGCCATTATGCACGATATTTTGATGGTGCTGGGCGTTTTCGCCTTTTTCCGATTGGAAATTGACGGCAGTTTCCTTGCTGCGATTTTGACGGTCTTGGGGTATTCGATGAACGAATCCGTCGTTATTTTCGACCGCATTCGTGAAAATTTGCATACGCATAAGAAAACGGACAGTTACGAAGTCTTGGCGAATGATTCTATTCATCAGACGATTCGCCGCTCCTGCTATACACTGACGACGACGATGTTTGCCGTCGCCTCCCTCTATTTCTTCGGCGGCGACACGACGAAAAATTTTGCGCTCGTCATGATGATCGGTTTCATCAGCGGCGCCTACTCCTCCATCTGCGTAGCCAGCTCCCTTTGGGTGAAATGGCACGAAAGAGGAAACAGCGCAAGAAACAGCCGTGCGCCGAAAAAGAAAACGGAAGAAACGGAAGAAATTTGAGATTTCGAAAGATAAAAAAGCCGAGCACTCATTACGAGTGTTCGGCTTTTTTTGTGCCGTAATCATTAAGGAAATTGAAATGAATATATTGCATCGGCAGTCGTTTTTTCGGGAAGTGGATGCGTCTTCATTGCGAGCGGCGGGCGGATTGTTTATAATAGTTTCATAAAATACTTTCAATATTGACCTATTATTTGTAAATTTCGGAGGAAACGGGTATGAAGATACTTATTAAAGATGTGGCCGTGTATCGCGGCGGCGAAGTGACGGAACATGAAAATATTTTGATTGACGGAAATCGGATTGTATCGTTTCCGCAGAATGCGGCCGAAATCGGCGCCGATGAAATTTTGGAAGGGAATGGAATGCTGGCTCTCCCCGGGCTCATCGATGCGCACACGCATTCGGCTATGGTGCTGTTTCGCAGTTATGCGGACGATTTGGCGCTCATGGATTGGCTACAGACGATGATTTGGCCGGCGGAGGCGCATTTGGACGATGATATCGTATATTGGGGTTCTATGCTTGCGTTTGCGGAAATGATTCGCGGCGGCGCTACGGCTTTTTGTGATATGTATATGTTCGTGGAAGCGACGGCGCGCGCGGCGGCCGATTCGGGCATGCGCGGAAATATTGCGCGCGGCTTGGCGGGAAATCCCGAGAACGGGCAGAAATCGCTGGAAGAAAATATCGAATTTCATAAAAATTGGAACGGCGCGGGAGGCGGAACAATTCGCGTCATGTTGGGCCCGCATGCGCCGTACACATGCACATCGGCCTATCTCAAAAATGTTCGCGATGCGGCGCTTACGCACGGGATTCCGATCCACATTCATTTGGCGGAAACAAAGGGCGAAGTGGAAACGTGCATCGCCCGTCACGGAGTCACTCCGATTCGGCATATGGAGGATATAGGATTTTTTGAAGCGCCGACACTCGCCGCGCATTGCGTGCATGTGACGGATGAAGATATTGAAATTATGGCGAAGCATCACGTCCGCGTCGCACACAATCCGGGCAGTAATTTGAAACTGGCATCCGGTTTTGCACCGGTGACGAAAATGAAAAAAGCCGGCATCGCAGTCGGCCTCGGGACGGATGGTGCGTCCAGTAATAATAAACTCGATATGTTTGCGGAAATGCGCCTGGCGGCTCTCATCCATAAAGCCAATGAACTGGATCCTTTCGCCGTCAAAGCGGAAGATGCGATTGACATGGCGACAAAAGGCGGTGCGGCGTGCCTCGGATATGACGATTTGGGCGAACTCCGCGAAGGTTTCCTGGCCGATATCATTTTGATTGATCGCAGCGGTTTCCATTGGCAGCCCGGTTTCCATCCGGCGTCGCTTGCCGTCTATGCGGGAAATGCAATGGATGTCGATACCGTTTTTATCAACGGAAAATGCGTCATGAGAAAGAAAGAGCTCACGACGATCGATGCGGAAAAAGTAAAAGCGGAAACAGCGCGCGTGACGGAAAAATTGTACGCTTTTTCTCATTCCTCGATATAAAATTCCCACGCGCAGCCGTCGGGGCTTTCCGTGCAATCCGGATAGCAGCTGATGCAACGGCAGCGAATGCGGTCGTCGATGGTGGCGGCAAATCCCGTATACTCATAGAGACCGACGGATTTGCACGGATGATACGGCATCCCTTTACGCGCTCTTGCCGTTTGGACGCGGCAATCGAAATTGCGATAAATGAGACGGTTTCCTTCGCGCACGCATTCATGATGATTTAAGTTTCCATAGAAACGAAAATCCAGTGCCCGCGCCAGACCTTCCAATCCGGAATGCTCCGGGAGTTTCAAAAATTCTTTGATGCGCAAAGCTTCGATTTTTGTGAAACGTTTCCACGCTTCCTCATCGTGATAGACGGCTTCTTCCATTCCGAATTTTCGCTCAATCGACTGGAACCACACGCCATCGTGAGCCAGCCAATTTTTCGCATACATGGAAATGAGATTAATCAATTCTTCTTTGGAAAGAGTTTTCAATGCTTCGTTTTTCATGGTGCCTCCTTTTCGGGAACGACGGTATCCTCGTTTCCATCAGTATAGCATAATTTACGGGGCTTGTCCCGGACACGAAAGGAAACTGCCGTGCTTGCCGAAATTGTTATCAATCGCCCATCCAAACATTTGGATCGCACTTTTACGTATCATATCCCCGAAGGCCTGACGCTTGGGGTCGGTTGGCGTGTCGTCGTGCCTTTTGCCCATCGGACGGAAGAAGGGATTATTCTTTCCGTGCGTGAAGACGAAAAGACGGATTTCAAAATTTGCGATATCGCAGCGCCGGTGGATGAGTATTCGTGGTTTTCACCGGAAATGCTGAAATTGGCGCGATGGATTTCATTGTATTACATGTGTACGTACATCGAGGCTTTGCGGCTTTTTCTGATTGATAAAAAGGGAATTCGCGTCACACGGACTTACACGATTCTGTGGGAGCGTATTCCGGAAACGCATTTGCTCCGCGGTCTCATCGATTCGAATATTTCGGAGCTCACGGAAGAGGATGCAAAACTGATTTTGGCTGATGGTCTGAAATCGTATGTGTCTGCCGGTTTTCTGGTCGGAAACGAGACGCCGGAAGCGGTGTATCGCCCGCCGCTTGAAAAAATCTATGCGACAGGAATTTGGCCCGAAAATGAATCGTGGAAACCGACTGCCAAGCAGATCGCACTTTTTTCGTTTCTGTCGAAACACGGACCGGCTTCGGCGGCAGTCGTCTCCGCTCACGGTTTTTCATCGGCTGTTGTGAAGAAATGTACGGAGCTCGGGCTTGTTTCCGTTTCCTATCATGAAAGAGCGCCGTATTCTTTAATCAGCGGGACGGGTGCGGATACGGAGCGCACGCTTACGGCTGAGCAGGAAGCGGCATTTCTAAAAATTAAAGAGGCTATCGATTCGGGGAAGCCGCGTGGGCAGCTTCTTTACGGTGTCACGGGGAGCGGAAAGACGGAAGTGTATCTTCGCGCAGCCGAATATGTGCGATCGCTCGGTGGGAGCGTCCTCATTCTTGTCCCGGAGATCGCGCTCACCGTACAGATGACGGATTATTTTTCGGCGCGTTTCGGTGATGACGTCGTCTTCATTCACAGTAAACTCTCCAAAGGGGAGCGGTACAATAATCGCACCAGGATACGCACGGGGGCAAGCCGGATTGTCATCGGATCGCGCTCGGCTCTTTTCATGCCGTTTCCCGATTTGCGCCTCATCATTGTGGATGAGGAATACGATTCGTCGTACAAACAGGATGAGACACCGCACTACAATGCTCGTGATGCCGCAAAGAAACTGGCTGTGCTTTCTCGTTGCCCCATTGTGATGGGTGCCGCGACGCCGTCACTGGCGACGTATACGGCAGCGAAAAACGGAGCCATTGATTTATTGGAAATGAAACATCGCGTAAAAGAAACTCCGCTTCCGAAAGTAACGGTCATCGACATGAAAGACGAAGTGTCTGCCGGAAACGATAGTCTTTATTCCCGTGAGCTAATATCCGAAATGCGAAAAACGTCCGCGGAAGGAAAGAAAACGATTCTCTTTCTCAATCGACGCGGATATGCGACGACGCTACGCTGCAAAGATTGCGGACATGTATTTAAATGTCCGAATTGCGATGTGTCGCTCGTGTATCATAAAGACAGACATTGTCTCACGTGTCATTATTGCGAATCTGTTTTTCGCGTGCCGATGGAATGCCCGGAATGCAAGGGGAGAAATATTGCATATTTGGGTCATGGGACAGAGCGCGCGACGGAGCAACTCACGGATGTTTTGCCGGAAATTTCAGTGGGGCGCCTCGATTTGGATACGACGAGTCGGAAACACGGTGCGCGGGATATTTTGAACGATTTCCGGCGCGGAAAATTTCCCGTCCTTCTGGGGACGCAAATGGTCGCCAAAGGGCATGATATCCCCGGCGTGCACCTCGTCGGGATTCTCAATGCGGACAGTCTGTGCAACATGCCGACGTACCTTGCCGGTGAGCAGGCATTCACGCTCATCACGCAATGTGCCGGCCGTGCGGGACGTGAAGAAGAGCAAGGTGAAGTGATTCTGCAGACGTACGAACCGGAGCATTATATCATCCGAGCGGCCGTCTGCGGCGATTACGAAGAATTTTACGAAAAAGAGATGGAATATCGGCGAAACCTTTGGTATCCGCCGTATACCAGGCTCATGAAAATCACGGCCTTTTCCGAAAATTATGATACGGCACGCAAAAAAGCGAAACAAATCTCCGATTGGCTTTTGCGCACCGTTTCCGAAAAAAAGATTTCCATCCGTATGACACCGCCCTACGATGAAGCCATTAAAAAAATCAGAAACACCTATTTCGTTTCCATCATGGTAAAAGGAGAAACCCTTGCTCCGCTCAAAGCGGAAATGCGAAAAGAACCGCTTTTTATGCAAAACGGTATTTTGACAGACGTGGATCCTTTGGGATAGAAACCTGTTGTCCGGTTCATTTGATAAAATGAAAATACGGATGAAAAATATTCGAGAAAGGAGCTTATCATGGGTAAAAAGAAACAAAGAAAATTACAGGCGGCGTCGAATCGGGTCGTTGTCAATCTGTATCCGTCGCAACCCATTTTCGAGAAGCGAAAAAAAGAGAAGAAAAAGAAAAAAGAGAAAGAATATTTTACGTATTGCTTCGTCAGTTTCAGTGACGGCGGGCAATGGTATTCTTATATTGCCGACAGACCCGGTTTCAAAAGCGGCGATTACGTGATTGTCCCGGCCGGACCGGGGAATGATCTCACAGTGGTACGTGTGGAAGCCATCGGCGTCGTTTCGGCGAAAAAAGCGCCGTATCCGCCGGGACGCACAAAACATATTCTCCGTAAATACAAAGGGAAAGATGACAGATTGAGAAATTTCCTTCGCATCGGTTGGTTCGAAGAGCTGAAAGAGGAGGAAAGGAAACAGGACTTGGCCGAATGGAGAGAGGAAAACGGCGACATGGTTCTTCATTCTAATGTGGAAGACCGCGATGTTCTGCGTATTCCGAAAAAAGTTCTGAATGATGAAACGTCCGACTTCGAGCTTATATCGGAGTACGATAAAGATGATGACGATAAAGATGATGACGATGAAGATGGCGAAGATGTAGATTTCAATGACGAAAAAGATGATGCAGATGAATAAATCGTCGGTGAGGACGAATATAATGATGACGGAGACGTATATGATTGCCGCTGCGATGGCGGGCGGTGATGTGGCCGAGCCGTTTGTCTGTTATTTCTTCCTGCCGGTACCGGCAAACGAAAAGTGCAGGACACTCGGCCTGCACTTTTTGCTTGCTGTTTTCATTGTTTCAAATTTTCCGGCGACGTAGGCACGACCGTGAGTGTCGTGTGGTGTGTGTAGCTGACGAGGCCGGCGGGGGCGTTTGGAATTTTTTTTACGTATTTGATGAGCGTGTAATCGATATCTACTTTGGCATCGTTTTTTCCGCGGCTGAAATACGCAGCCAGTGCCGCGACTTTTTCTTTTGTTTCAGAAGGGACAGATTCGCCGCCCGTCCGGATGACGATGTGAGAGCCCGGGATTTCTTTTGCATGAAACCATACATCCGTTTTCTCTGCTTTTTTTAATGTCAAAAATTCATTTTGGTGGCTGTTTTTGCCGATGTAAACCGTAAATCCGTCAATTATCATTTTTTCCGGTTTAAAAGCTTCCTTCTCTTTTTGTTTCGGCTTTTTACTTTGTTTTTCATATCGTGCTATGCCGCTGTCTTTGAGTTCCTCGCGAAGAGCGTCCAGCGCTGTGCGGTCGCGTACGGTGTCCGCAAAATAGGCGGCGTTTTGCAAATATTGTAATTTTGTTTCGCATTCGGTCATTTTTTCGCGCCCGACGGAGAGGCGTGTCTTCATGCGATTGTATTTTTTGAAATAATTTTGACCGTTCCGAATGACGGAAAATTCCGGCTCAATCGGGATTGTCACGCGCCTGCCGGTTTCATCGAAGGGATTATCTACCGTAAGAGATGGACCGGTGGGTTTTTCGTGTGCGTAAATCGAAAGCAGATTTCCGTAAAGAAGATAGGTATCGAGTAGCTTTGTTTCTTCCATTTCTTCGCCGATTTTGCGAAGTTTCCGCTCTTCTTTTTTTATGAGATTTTTTATTTGTTTTTTGAGTTCGGAAACGGAAACGGAGATGATGTTTCCTTCCTTTCGGGATGTTTCCGCAATCCAATCGGAAACGGAATCGAAATGTCGGTCGGCGTCTGTCCGGGCAAGGAGTGTGGGGATGGATTTGTCTCCTATGTCCGAGACATAGAGTCCTTCGGCGGTGCGGATGTTTTCGGCGGTTTCCGCCATGACGCGCGCGAGTGTTTCGATTTGCGGGTCCGTCAGATTTTGCATGGAAATATCCGGATCGAGATCGGCCCGGCGGCATAAATCGCCTTTCAGAAGGGAAGAGAGTCCGTTGAATTCGGCAAACAGAAAGGCGCCGAGGGCGTTTTCCGTTTCTTTCCCGTAGCGGAAAATGTCGGCGAGTTCGGCGGCGGAAAAGACCGTAAAATCAAGGCGTCGGCTTCCTTCCGGGAGTACGTATTCCGCGCCGACGGAAAGGTCTCGATGTTGCTTTTTGCCGCGAACCAAGACATCCAGAATGCGATTTTCCTCCGTCAGAATCAGATTTGGCGCGGATGGAATGAGCTCGATGTATAATTTTTTTGTGACGATGGCGCCGCCTTTTTCGATGCGGTCAAAGGAAATCGCAATGATGCGATCGAGCCCGATTTGTGAAATATCGGACAGGCGCGCATTTTCCAAATGTTTTCGAAGTGTCATGCAAAATGTTTTCGCTTCGATGTATTGGTTTTTATTTTTGGCCATCGTCGCGTACAGATAGGGCGGATTTTGCGCAGAGAGAATCAAATCCGCAGCCGCTCTGCCGGGAGTAAATAAATTGACGGTGACGACTCGGGCGTCCGTCTGATGAATTTGGCGGATTTGGGCGTTTATAAGTTTCTTTTTCAATTCTTTTGTCAGTGCAAAAAGAAGAAGACTGTCGAGAATCATGGGAATCTCCTTTTTAAATTTGATATCTTCGTTTTCTTTATCTTATCACAAAGTCGCGTAATGTGTTACAATAATAAAAATAGGAGGTAGCTATGCATTTTACAAAATGGCAGGGTTGCGGAAACGATTTCGTTTTCGTGAACGGTCTTTCGACGGATCCGGCGCCGGCGGTCGCGCATTGCAGCGAAATTTGCGATCGGCATTTCGGCATCGGTGCCGACGGATTGATTTTGATTTTGCCTTCCGATAAAGCGGATCTTCGGATGCGTATTTACAATGCGGACGGAAGTGAAGCGGAAATGTGCGGAAACGGGATTCGCTGCTTCGCCAAATGGGCGCGTGAATTGGGACTCGTGAAGGGGTTCCGTTTTTCCGTGGAAACTGGCGCGGGCATCTTGTATCCCGAATTTTCGGATGACGGGTCGGTGCGCGTCGATATGGGTGCCCCGATTTTGGAAGCGTCCGAAATTCCGACGGTGGGGCTCGGCGAGGGACGGATTATATCCAAGCCGCTTTCCGTCGCTTCTTTGGGACGGACGTTTACCGTGACTTGCGTTTCCATGGGAAATCCTCATTGCGTCATTTTTACGGATGATATTTCCGATGAAGCGCTTTTGACTTTCGGTCCGGCGATTGAAAAAGATCCGCATTTTCCCAAAAAGGTGAATGTGGAATTTGTGAAACAAATCGATGCCAAAACGCTCCGGATGCGTGTCTGGGAACGCGGTGCCGCAGTGACTCTTGCCTGCGGGACGGGTTCTTGTGCGACGGGGGTGGCGGCCGTATTGAACGGACTTGTCGAAAAGGAAACAACACTTATTTTGGACGGCGGCACGCTTACGGTTTCGTGGGAACCGGGCGGCCGTGTTTTCATGAAGGGACCCGCCGAAAAAGTTTTTGAAGGAGATATCGATATATGATTACAAGTATGACGGGATACGGTCGTGCGCAGGCCGTGGGAGATATCGGAACTGTGACGGTCGAAATCAAATCGGTGAACAGCCGTTTCCTTGAAATCAATTTACGCGGTGACATTCCGGCGGCGGCCGATGATGCGGCTCGGATGATTATTAAGAAAAATCTGGCGCGTGGGAAAGTGAATTTGACAGTTTCTTTTTCTCGAAGCGAAGCCGGAAAGAAATCGGAAACGACGGTTAATACTGCGCTTCTCGATTCGTACATCGATGTCCTTTTCGATATTCGGAAACGAAAAGGTATCAAAAAAGGGAAAATCGAATTGCGAGATCTGTTGCATATGCCAGTTTCTTTTATCGAAGTGACGGAGGAACGTGCTTCGGAAGAAAGCCTGATTCCGCTTATTTCGGAAGCGGTCGAAGGCGCCGTTTCCGCATTGCTCGACATGCGTCGCCGCGAAGGGGAGCATCTTAAAGAAGATTTGTCTGCGCGGCTCGATTTTCTTGCCGGGAAATCGGAAAAGCTTAAAGCGTCACAGCAAACCGTGGAGGTAGCTTATGAAACGCGTCTTCGCGAGCGTATTGCAAAATTAATGGGCGATCTTCATACGGAAATCGATGAAGGACGCATTTTGCAGGAAGTCGCAATTTATTCCGAAAAAACGGATTATACGGAAGAGCTCGTTCGTTTCGAAAGTCATATCGGACAATTCCGTGACACGCTTGCGGCGGGCGGTGAAGTCGGGCGAAAACTCGATTTTCTGCTGCAGGAACTCAATCGCGAAGTCAATACGTTGGGGTCTAAAGCGGGAGAAACGGACGTCGTAAATGATGTCATCATCCTCAAGACGGAATTGGAAAAAATCAGAGAACAGGTACAAAATTTGGAATAATAATAATTTTCTTCGGTTTCATGATTTTCAGGGAGAAAGAGAGGAAAGTGCATGGCGTTTCAATTGATCAATATCGGTTTCGGAAACATGGCTTCTGCCTCGCGCATTATGGCCATTATCAGTCCGGAATCGGCACCGATTAAGCGTATGATTCAGGAATCCAGAGAGCGCGGAGACTTGATTGATGCGACGTACGGGCGCAAAACACGTTCTGTACTCATCATGGACAGCGGGCAGATTTTGCTTTCCGCCGTCCAACCGGAAACGATTGCGCATCGTCTTTTCGAGCGCGATTCTTTGATTGAAAAAGCGATGGAAAAAGACGAGGAGGACAAATGAATCGAGATCAAAAAGACGAAGGCGTATTGCTCGTCATCTCCGGTCCTTCCGGTGCGGGGAAAGGCACCATTTGCGAAGCCATTCGGAAAATTTACACCGATTTGGAATATTCCACGTCCATGACGACGCGCGCGCCGCGGAACGGTGAAAAAGAAGGTATCAGCTATTATTTCCGTACCGATGAAGAATTTGAGAAACTGATTGCCGAAGATGCGTTTCTCGAATATGCGAATGTGTACAATCATTATTACGGCACACCGAAAAAATACGTCCTGGATAAAATCGCCGAGGGGAAATCCGTTCTTTTGGAAATTGATATACAGGGCGCCATGCAGGTCAAGAAACGGTATCCAAAGGGCGTTTTTGTCTACATCGTCCCGCCGTCTCTTGAAGTTTTATCCCGCCGCATCCATGATCGCGGCACCGATTCGGAAGAGGTGATTCAAAACCGTCTGGCGCAAATCACCGAAGAACTCGGTCAGGCGCATCAGTACGATTACATCGTGGTCAATGATGTGCTCGAAGAGGCCGTAAAAAAAGTCAGCGCCATCATTGAAGCGGAAAAATGCAAATTATCCCGGAACGAGCACGAAATACAGCGCGTGTTTCGCCAATATATCAATAAAGAAATTCCCTGCGAATCCGAAATGTGAGAGATTTGCGGATTGATTTTTTCGGGTTTCCGAAATAGGAGTCTTTTCTATGTTTGAACAAAAAAATATTGTTCTCGGTATCAGCGGCGGCATTGCGGCATATAAAGCCTGCGAACTCACCAGTCGTCTTCGCCAGAGCGGGGCGGAAGTCCGTTGTATTATGACGGAGCATGCGACGAAACTTGTCTCGCCGATTACATTCGGTGAACTGTCGGGACACGAAGTGGCTGTCGATATGTTTACTCATATCACGAATTGGGATGTGGCGCACATTGCGCTTGCGACCCGCGCGGATGCTTTCGTAATTGCGCCGGCCACGGCCAATGTCATCGGAAAAATCGCAAACGGCATTGCCGACGATATGCTGACGACAACTGTCATGGCGACCAAAGCTCCGGTTATTCTCGTCCCGTCCATGAATACGAATATGTACGAAAATCCTATTGTGGTGGAAAATTTGAAGAAACTTTCCGCGCTGGGGTATATTGTCGTCGAGCCCGAATGCGGACATTTGGCCTGTCATACGAACGGAAAAGGTCGCTATCCCAAGACAGAAGTCATTCTTGCTGCGCTCGAAAAAGCGCTGTACGGAAATCATCTTCTTGCCGGGAAAAAAGTCATCGTCAGCGCCGGTGGGACGAAGGAAAATATCGATCCCGTCCGTTATATCGGAAATCGATCCAGCGGAAAAATGGGATATGCCATTGCGCGCGCCGCCGCTATGGAAGATGCGGATGTGACGCTTGTTTCCTGCACGACGGAACTTCCCGTGCCGGAAGGCGTGAAAATCGTTTATGCGCAGGATGCACGTGATTTGAAACGGGAAATGGATGCGCTCTACGATGATTGCGATATCGCGATCATGGCGGCTGCCGTTTCCGACTACCGTCCGCTCACATCGGCCACGCAAAAAATCAAAAAAGAAGCGAATGATTCTTTGGATATTCATCTCACGCTTAATCCGGATATCCTTTTCGGCCTCGGAGAAAGAAAAAAATCGCAATTCTTAGTCGGTTTTGCGGCGGAAACGAATGATGTCATTGAGCACGGTAAAGCGAAGCTTTCACGCAAAAATCTCGACATGCTCGTTGCAAATGATGTCAGCGCGGAGGGTGCCGGTTTTAATGTCGCGACGAATATTGCCAGCATTTTGTACAAAGATCATACGATGGAACAATTCCCGATTATGACGAAAGAAGAACTCGGACACGTCATCATCGAAAAAATCGCGGAAAGATTGAAATCATAAGGAAACAAAAAAATTCCCCGTCGCCGTGTGAGGTGACGGGGAATTTTTTTGTTTGTAAATTAATTTGTTTTATCGGCGTCTGCCTGCATTTTATTTTCGAGGGCTTCCGCCGGGGAGGGGTAGAAGAACATGCAGCGGTCGGGCCGGAATTCCGCGCTCGATGCTTTTTTGACGATGAGGCGAGACATCACCGTCTCAAAATCGATGATATCGACCGGTTCCAAAATCGTATCTTCGACAAGGACCGTGATGAGCGGTGCGACGACCGGCGCATTTTCCGGTAATTCTTCGCGGTCGATCGGTATGCCGAAAATCATGCGAATCGTCGCAATGTAGCGATCCATATAATCGAATACGGTGCCGCGATACGTATTTTGCCACAGCGTGCGCATAAAATCGATGTGATACATTTCCTGATTTTGGTTCTGAGTTTCTTCCATGATAATTTCCTTTCCCGGACGGTTCTCCGCCCTTATTGTTTTCGTTTATTGTAACACAATTTTTTCTTCCCATCTATGGCGTTTGAAAATTTGCGCGCGTTTCTCATGCGTGTTATAATATCTGTCATAAATGCGATGAAGAAGAGGAAATTTCCCGAAACTTCACAGAGAGCTCGCGGTCGGTGAAAGCGGGCGGCGGAGGGAAACGGTGTTCACTTCGGAGTATCTGTCTGAACGGAGTAGGGCAGACGTCGGCCGCGTTAAGGTGCGAGAAACCGGTGTGTTTCCTTGAGTGCTAAATCAGGGTGGTACCGCGGACTATTCCGCCCCTCGAATGGGGACGGTTTTTTTATTGGAATCTTTCGGATGGGAGGATTGTATGGAAAATCAAATGAAACAGGAATTGGATGCGCTCCTGGCGGAAGCGACGGGACGCATTCAATTGTGCGGCGACGAAAAATCGCTGCAGG
The DNA here is from genome assembly GCA_963635945.1 of bacterium. Classification (GTDB taxonomy): domain Bacteria; phylum Bacillota; class Negativicutes; order Veillonellales; family Dialisteraceae; genus UBA1822. The sequence goes on from CAVHIJ010000008.1 coordinate 26,202, forward strand.
ATGCCAAGGTGGCCTATCTCGGTAAGAAAGGAAAATTAACGCTTATTCTGCGCGGCATGAAAGATTTGTCGGCAGATATGCGTCCTGTCATGGGGGCGCTTGCCAATACGGTGCGCGGTGCGATGGAAGCCGCCATCGAGGGGAAAGAGGAAGAGCTGAAAGCGATACGCTTGGCAAAACGTATTGAGGAAGAAAAAATAGATATCACGCTTCCTTCGCGCCGGCATCAGGCGGGACATATTCATCCGCTCAATAAAGCGCTTCGTGTGATTATGGATACATTTATGCGGATGGGGTATTCCGTCGAGGAAGGACCGGAAATCGAGCAGGATTATTATAATTTCTATTGTCTCAATCTTCCCGCGGATCATCCGGCGCGCGATATGCAGGATTCTTTCTATCTGACGCAGAATATGAATTTCCTTCTCCGTACACATACGTCTCCGGTGCAGGCGCGTACGCTCCAGAGTCGCGAGCCGAATACGCCGATTCGCATCATCGCGCCGGGCAAAGTTTTCCGCTGGGACAATGATGCGACGCATTCGCCGGTCTTCCATCAGGTGGAAGGTCTCGTCGTCGATCGCGGGATTACCTTTTCCGATTTGAAAGGTACACTCGAAGTCTTCCTCAAAGAATTATTCGGATCCGATACGAAAATTCGTTTCCGTGCCAGCTATTTCCCCTTTACGGAACCGTCGGCCGAAGTGGATATTTCTTTTGCCTCTCGTATGCATGGAGAAACGAATGCGGATGAATGGTTGGAAATTCTGGGATGCGGCATGGTACACCCGAATGTTCTGACGCTAAATAATTATGATCCCGAAAAAGTCACCGGCTTTGCTTTCGGCCTCGGTATCGAACGTATCGCGATGCTGATGTACGGCATCGATGATCTGCGTCTTTTCTATGAAAATGATATGAGATTTTTGAAACAATTCTGATGAGGGAGGAAACAAAATGAATGCATCACTGAAATGGCTTGGGACCCTCGTCGATATCAAGGGTCTGGATCCGGAAGAAATGGCGGAAATTTTGACGGTGGACGGAATTCCCGTCGAGCATGTCATATATCCCGGCGCGGGGATTTCCGGCGTTTATACGGGCAAAATTCTTTCGATTGATAAGCATCCGGATGCGACGCATTTGGTCGTGTGCCAATTGGATTGCGGCGAAAAAGGAAACCCGATTCAAATCGTGACGGGCGCATCTAATGTCGCTGTCGGACAAATTGTGCCGGTTGCATTGGACGGCGCGCATGTCCCGGCAAAGCATGATGCTTCCAAACCGGGGGGCCTTGCGATGGGGGATACGGAAATTCACGCCTCTGCGCTTCGCGGCGTCGCTTCGGCGGGGATGATGTGCTCGGCCGGTGAGCTTGGGATCGATCCGTTCCTTTTCCCGGGCGTTGAAAAAGAAGGCATCATGATTTTGCCTGAAAACACACCGATTGGGATTGATTTTACGAAACTCTACGATTTGGATGACGTCATTTTCGAATTTGAGCTCACGCCGAATCGTGCGGATTGTTTCTCCATGATCGGTCTTGCACAGGAAATCGGCGGCATTTTCAATCGTAAAATTACGTTGCCGGAAGTTTCCGTTAAAGAAGAAGGAGAACCTTTTGCGGGACGCGGTACTGTTTCCATTGAAGATCCCTCTCTTTGCAAACGCTTCTGCGGACGTCTTCTGGAAAATGTCAAAATCTGCCGCTCGCCGGAATGGATGGAAGATCGCCTCCGCAGCAACGGTATCCGCCCGATCAATAATGTCGTCGATGCTGCCAATTACGTCATGCTCGAATTCGGTCAGCCGCTTCACACTTATGATTACGATAAAATCGCCGGGCACAGCCTGATTTGCAGTCGCGCAAAAGACGGTGATACTTTCACGACGCTCGACGGGCAGGAACGCGAAGTGAATTCGAATACGCTTATGATTTGCGATGCAAACGGGTATTCCTGCATTGCCGGTGTCATGGGCGGTCTCGATTCCGAAGTGACGGAAGAAACGAAAAACGTTTTCCTTGAATCCGCTGTGTTTGACAGCGCATCGATTCGCCGCACGTCTCGCCGCTTGGGACTTCGCTCCGAAGCATCCGGACGCTATGAAAAAGGCATCAATCCGGCTCGCTCGGCGGCTGCAATCAATCGCATTGCACAACTTTTGCAAGAGCAGGGTGCCTGCACTGTGGCTCCCGGCATGCTTGATTGTTATCCGGCGCCGGCCGAAAAACAAGTCATCACGACCACCGTTTCCGCCATTAATTCTTTCATAGGAATCAATATTTCGGCGGCGGACATGATCGATATTCTGACGCGCCTTCATTTTGAAGTGGAGGAAGAAAACGGAAAACTTACCGTGACTGTTCCCGATTTCCGCTTGGATCTTACCGGTATGCCCGATCTTGCCGAAGAAGTCGCGCGCGTCTACGGTTACTCGAATATTCCGATTACGCGTCCGTGGAGCGGCATTGAAAAAGGCGTTATGTCCAAAGCAAAAGAAATCGTCATGAAGATGCAGGATACCCTCATTGCGAACGGTCTTTCCGAAGTGGAAACGTACAGCTTCTTCGACAAAGCATCTCTCGGCGATTTGAATTTCCCCGATGGCGATGAAGTCTACAATGCCATTCCGATCATCAATCCGATTTCCGAAGAATATCCGGATATGCGGACGACGCTTTTCCAGAATTTGATGCGCGTCCTGAAATACAATCTGTCGCAGAAAAATGAACAGGTGCCGATTTTCGAAGCGGGCATGGTTTTCCATCCGAAATCGCTTCCTTTGACGGAACTTCCCGTCGAGGAATTGCAAGTTTCCGGTCTTCTTTGCGGATCGCCCGAAGCCGCCGGTTTCCCCAATCCGCAAAAACCGTACGATTTCTATGACGTGAAAGGCATCGTCGAAAATGTCCTTTCCGCGCTTGGCATCAAATCGTATGACATTCGCCGCAGTACGTATCCCGTATTCCATCCGGGCGTATCGGCCGAATTTGTGAAAGACGGAGAAATTATTGCGACATTCGGCGAGCTTCATCCGGCGGCGGCCGAAAAATGCGGTGTGAAGAAAACCGTCTACGGATTCCTCTTCAGTGTTCCCGTGCTTGAAAAATTCTACAATGACGGCGCCGATTATCAAAAAATTTCCAAATTGCCGACAAGCGAGCGCGATTTGGCGATTCTCGTTCCCGAAGCGCTTACGAATGAAGGGTTGGAAACTGTCATCCGCAGCGCTGCCGGAGAGTATCTGGAAACGCTTATCCTCTTCGATCTGTACCAAGGCGAACAAGTGCCGGAAGGAAAGAAATCCATGGCGTATTCGCTCGCATTCCGCGATCCGAAGAAAACGCTCACCGATAAAGAAGTCGACGGATGGATTGAAAATATCGTCGCGGCACTCGAAAAAATCGATTGCAAGTTGAGATAAAGAAATACCGAAGTGCAAGAGCTGCGACATGTGTGCCGCGGCTCTTTTTTTGTAGTGAAGAATGAAGAGTGAAGAGGAAAAAGGAAAGAGTGAAGGGAAAATGGTAAAAATCAGATTAAAAAAATTTTCATTTTTCCTTGACAAGAGATATTGAAAACAGCTATAATGGCGATAAGCAGAGGAAATGCTGCGGCATGTGAACATAGTTCCATGAGTCTCATTGATGATTATTTCCCTGATTATCAATCTGACTGCCGAGAGAGACACTCCTCAGTCTGTCTCAGCCGAAATGAGCGGTTTTGCCGCTTTTTTTGTTGCTTTTTTTCGTGCGTCGTTTGGGTTCGTGGTGTATAATTCGGATATATAAAGAAAAGAAACTGCCGTGATTTTTTTCGCGACAGGTTTTTGTGCTTGATAAAGAAGGAAATGCTATGCGCGAAATACGAAAGTATAAGTGGCCTGACGGCAAAATGCTATGCACCGGCGGTAAAACGCTCGTCATGGGCATTTTGAACGTGACGCCCGATTCATTTTCAGACGGCGGTCGATGGAATACCGTATCGAAAGCGACGGCGCATCTGAAAGAAATGATAGAGGACGGAGCGGATCTTATTGATATTGGCGGCGAATCCACACGCCCCGGAAGCCGGGCGCTTTCCGCCGAAGAGGAAACGGCGCGCCTATTTACGTTTCTTCCGGAAATTTTGAAAGAATCGACCGTCCCCGTTTCCGTCGATACGTATCATTGGCAAACGGCGGAAAAAGCGTTGGCAGCCGGTGCTCATATATTGAATGATGTATGGGGTCTGCAATACGATGGCGGAGAAATGGCGAATGTCTGTGCGGCGGCCGATGTCCCGGTGATTTTGATGCACAATCAAAAAGAGGAAATATATGAGCGCGATATCATAGAAACGCTGAAAGAGTATTTTTTCAAATCCATAGAAATTGCACTGGCGGCCGGCATTTCCGAAAGAAATATTATTTTGGATCCCGGTCTCGGTTTCGGAAAAAATACAAATCAAAACATAGAAATCGTGCGACGTCTAAAAGAATTGACGGTACTTCCGTTTCCGATGCTTCTCGCACCGTCTCGAAAACGTTTCATCGGAGATATGCTTTCGGGACTTACCGCGGAAGAGCGCGACGAAGGGACGGGTGGAGTATGCCTCGTCGGTACGGCGCGCGGCTGTGAAATGGTGCGCGTTCATAACGTGAAAATGACGGCAAGAATGCTTTGCGTGGGAGATTACATGCTTGGATATTGTGGGATGGGAGATTGAAATGGACAAAATTTGTCTGAAAGGGATGTCTTTTTACGGCTATCACGGCGTATTGCCGGAGGAAAAACAAAAAGGACAGCGTTTTTTCATCGATTGCGTGTTTGATTTCGATGCCTCATCGGCGGTGCAATCGGATGATTTGGCAGACACTGTCGATTATGCAAAAGTGTACGAAATCGTAAAACGTATTGCGGAAGAGGAACGTTTCGATCTTATCGAGCGTTTGGCCGGCGAAATTAACGGCAGGATTTTGGAAATATTTCCTAAAATTCTTTGCATCGAAACGACGGTGCACAAACCGGATGCGCCGATAGAAGGCTCGTTTTCCGATGTTTCCGTCACGGTGAGTCAAAAAAGATGAGCCGATATTATATTTCCGTCGGTTCCAATAGGGGGGATCGCCTTGCTCATCTTCGGTATGCGGCGGCGGCGCTAGAAAAACACGGCATTCGGCTTCTTGCCAAATCGCATATTTACGAAACGATTCCCTGGGGAAACAGGGAGCAGGATCTTTTTCTCAATGCGGCTTTTTTCGTGGAATGGGACGGAAATCCCGAAAATCTTTTGCGTGAATTATTGAAGATTGAGAAAGAGCGCGGGCGAAAACGCCTCGTGAAATGGGGACCCAGGACGCTGGATTTGGATTTGATTTGCGGAGACGGTGTGACATCCGATACGGAATTTTTGCGACTTCCGCATCCGCTGGCGCTTGAAAGGGCATTTGTTTTAATACCGCTCGCGGATATGAATCCGAATCTTCAAATTTGCGGCATATACGTTTCAAAAAGAATTTCTGAATTAATTGATAAGGACGATGTAAAATCGATTTCGGAAAGTTGGGAATAAATGGGTGCTTTACCTGAAATGTTAAGACATTCTCCTTTGGCGGAGGAGATTCATGCGGCGTTTCAAAAAGACGGCGCCTTTTTGGTGTGCGGTGCCGACGGAGCCGCCAAATCATGGATATTGGCATCCGTATTCGAAAATCGTCCGGTGATTATGATTGTGCCCGAACGAAAAGATATCGCCGTCCGGGAGCAGGATTTACGTTTCTTTTTGCCGGATGTCGAAATTTTACCGTTCCCGATTGTGGAAACGGCGGATTTTTCCGCGACACATACGGGGACGGAAGCTCTTCGCGGCAGAATGCAAGCGCTCTCGGCATTGGTTTCCGAGAAACCGTGCATCATCCTTGCCACGGCGGTGGAAGCGACGCAATATTTGCCGCATCCGAAGACATTTTTGCGGGAACAATGCACCGTCCGTTTCGGTGAGACGATCGAACGGGACGATTTGATAGAAACATTGGTGAAAATCGGGTATGAACGAACCGTTCAGGTGGAGCGTCCCGGCCATTTTGCGGTGCGCGGCGATATTGTGGATGTTTTCACCATCAATGATACGCATCCGTATCGCATCGAATTTTTCGACAACGTGATTGACGGCCTTCGTATTTTTGATGTAGATACGCAG
>CAVHIJ010000009.1:0-772 GCA_963635945.1 bacterium
CCGTAGCGGAAGCACTATCTCCGACAGCCGTTGAATAATTACCCGTAGCGGAAGCCGGATTGGTACTTGTATTCGAATCGGTGCCGCTCAAGGCTGTGGGCGCTGTAGCCGCCCCTGCCGTGGGCACAGCGGCTATACCGAATCCACATACGGCCAATACGGCCAAGGTGGCACGCAGACATTTTTTATCGAACTTTTTCATATACATTTCTCCTTTTTTACTCAATCCATTTACCCAATTTTGATTTGAGAAATTTATCACATACACGAAAAAAGAACGCAAAAAAATCGCATCCTATTCGCATGCTTTCGCGTTCTTCAAATCTTCGTATTCATAACATTTCTCCCCTTTTCAGCATCTCCGAAAAGCTCAGACGCCGCGTCGCAATTTTCCTGCGACGCAAGATTCGCATTCCGACTCCCGGACGAAGTCTTTTCTTTCCCGAATGCGAATCTTTTCCGACTCCTGACCGAGCCGAAATCCCGAGTTTTCTGAGAGCAATCACGCTGCGCAATCGTATGCGCACCGTATCCCGCAGAGGCATCCTACCTCTGATTTGGCGGAATCCGAATGCCCTGACCGACACTCGGATTCTACCGAAAATCCCGCGCCCTGACCGACGCAAAATTTTCCGTATAAAGAGATTCGAGACCGGACCGGCTCTCTTCTCTTTCCGATATTCCGATATCCTGACCGATATCGCAATTTATATACCACGTAAGCATACCACCCCATGACGCATATTGTCAATAAGAAATTTGCTATGATGCT
>CAVHIJ010000009.1:782-30383 GCA_963635945.1 bacterium
AACATTAGTAATATATCACCCCCCCCCCTAGCCAACGTCAAGAAGAAAGTATTTATAAGACAAGAAGAAAGTTTCTATAAGATATAATAAAATATTTTTAACAGCATGTTTCCCGTAAATTGCGACGTAGCCGACACACTATCTTCCGGCGCTCCGCGCCACCTGCACATCTTCCCTCTTTCCCCTTCCCTCTTTCCTGCTAAAATATTCGCCGAAGGCGACACCTGTCACTTTGTACTTTGCACTTTACACTCAAAAAGCCGTTCCGGAAAAATCTCCGAAACGGCTTTTTTGTCATTTATCATTTGTCATTCGCCCAACGAGGCGCTTCGGGGATCCTGAAATAAATTCAGGATGACGCTAAAATTTGTCATTCATCCGCCGAGGCGCTCCGGGGATCCTGAAATAAATTCAGGATGACGCAAAATTTGTCATTCGTCATTTCTTCTCCGCGCCTTCGATCACAATCGGAATGGCGGTATTTTTATGGATGACGGCCGGGAATCCGAGTGCTTTTTCGAGCGTGGCGAGGCCGACATTATAATCGTAGAGGGCGGTAATGTAATTCGTCTTCGCATTATTCAGATTGAGCTGGGCGTCGAGGACGTCGAGGTTGATGCCGACGCCGGATTTATAGCGGATAGAGGCAATCTTGAAGGCTTCTTCGGCCTGTTCCACGGCGGCTTCGGTCGCACGGATTTTTTCTTTGGCCGCGAGGACATTGAGATAATCCTGACGGACTTCCAAAGCGACTTGCTCGCGGGTCCGGGCGAGCGTTTCCTGTGCGGCTTTTATCGCATTATTTGCGGAAAGAATCTTCGCATCGGTCGCGCCGCCGTCGAAAATATTCCAGGTGAGAGATGCTTGGGCGCCCCAATTTCTGTTATCAAATCCGGGGAATTTGGTATCGTTCCATGTGTAGGATCCTCCGACGGCAAGTGTCGGCAAATACCCGCTCTTGGCGGTGCGGAGCTGGCCTTGCGCGGCTTTCACGCCGTAATTGGCCTGAGCGATTTCCCAGCGATATGTATCGGCGATGGCGAGGCATTCTTCCATGGTAATCGTGAAATCCGGCTCGGGGAATTGCGTCGAGGCCGGGACGAGCTCGGTATTGAGCGGAAGACGCATCACGTTATTGAGGCTCGCTTCGGCGAGTTTTTTCGCATTGTCCGCCGTGATATAGGATTGCTTGGCATTGGCGAGCGATACATTGGAAGAGAGCACATCCAATTTCGCGACAATGCCGGCTTTGTATTGCTGCTCGACATTGGTGTAATGTCCCGTGAGATTATCCACGGATTCTTTGGCGACACTCGCCAGATTGATAGCTTCGAGATATTGATAATACGAGGAAATGGCCGAAAGTTTCGTTTCCGCTTCCGTCAGGTACACGGATTCTTCCTTCACGCCGCGCTGGGCACGAGCGGATGCGATCTGTCCTTCTACGTTTCCGCCGGTCCACAAAGGCCATGTGACTTTTGCTTCATTATTGTATTGATTCCCGACGACGTAGACTTTCGTTTTGCCTACACCGGGGACTTCCACTTCCACATTCTGCCCGCCGCGGCTCGCGCCCATACCGTAGACGAGGCTCGGATTTTTCGCGGCCGATGCCTGGCGCACGGACGCTTCCGCTTCACGGTATTCATATTCGGCAATCTTGATATCGCGGTTATTTTCGATGGCCGTCAGCACCGCCGTATCCAAATCGACGGTGACCGTTTCCGCCGCCGGCAAATTCTGCTCCGGCACGAGGGCCAAATCTTCTTTTGTGAGATGATGCCCGAGGACGACCTGCTTTGTCGGCGCTTTCGTCGCCTGCTTCACCGTCTCCGCAGCCGTTTTCTCATAGACGAGATCCGGCAATTTCGCCCGCTTGGCCGAAGCCTCCCCGGCTCCCGCTCCGGCAATCAAAGTCGCAAGCACCGCCGCTCCCAAAAACGTATATTTCTTTTTCATCATGTGCTACCTCTCTTTTAATACGTATAACTCAGGCCGAAATAATTGCCGCCGCCCTCCCGCTTTTCGGGCTGAATGGACTGCGCGGTCACGAAGAAATTCGGACGAATTTGAAAACTTCCTTTGAAACGGAATGTGAGATGATTCGGATCGAAGACATCGGCGCCAATACGGAAACGATCCGCAATATACATCGCACCGGCTCCGACCTTGCCGCGAATGATGCCGGCATGGAAATCCATCGGCCCCTTTCGCGATCCGAATTGCGCATTGAAAAGGCTGCCGTCCCCGATGGATTCCGCTCCCAAGCGCACATACTTATCCTTTCCGAATTCCAAATTAAAATTCGGAGAATACTGCTTATCTTTTGTATTATACAAGATTTCGGCATCTCCGGAAACATTGAAAATGCCTCCTTGGGAGCTGCCGTTTAATTTATCGGAAACGGAGCGCGCTTTAAACGAAAGCTCCTTTGCATTCTCGCTTGTCACGGCTAAATTATCCAAAATGACACGCGCCTGTGCCCCGGCATTTCCGTCGCCGTTAAATTGTGAAACCATCGCATTCATCTGCGCCGTGAGATCATCTACATTCTTGGCAATCTGAATACCCTGCGCCGTCAAAATGGTAAGATTCTGCGTGAGCGCATCCATGTTTCCTATAATCTGCTTGGCATGAAGCTGCGTATCGTGATCGGAAATGACATTATTCATCCCGTCCATCATCTGCTGCGCCGTATCGGCCAATTTATCCACCTTGGCCATGATGGCTTCCATGCTGGGCGCCGCGCCGCCGCGAATCGTCATCCCGTCTTCCAAAAGTCCGCGATTGAAATCTCCGCCCGTCACATTGACGAAACGTCCGCCCATGATAGAAGACGTCGTAATCGTGAAGACGGCATCTTTGGGGATTTCGCTCCCATCGTAGAAACGAAGATTCAAAATCGCTTCGCCTCTCTCGACGGAAATGTCGTCCACGCGGCCGACTTCCACGCCGGCATAGCGGATCGCGTTTCCCGCCTCAATCCCTTCGGCTTCATTAAAATATCCGGTCACATGAAAACCGTCTTTGCCGAAGAGTACCATGTGAGAGAGCTCAAACATCAAGACCGCGAAAATGAGTATGCCCGCCAATGCAAAAGCGCCGACTTTCGCTTCCGTCGACCATTTCATACAGGCTCACTCTCCTTTCCCGGCCCGTCGGGCGTTTCCCAACCGTTCACAAATTGCAATACACGCCGATCCGTGCTTGCATACAATTCTTCCGGCGTCCCGCAAATGAGGAAGGAACCCTCATGCAGAAATGCCATCCGATCCGCGACAAGATTGGCCGAAGCCATATCGTGCGTCACGACGACGCTCGTCGCTTTCATTTCCCTTTGCATCCGGCGAATCAATTGGCTGATCGCCGTCGACATGATGGGATCCAAGCCGGCCGTCGGTTCGTCGTACAAAATCATATCCGGATTGAGTGCGATGGCGCGCGCCAGACTCACCCGTTTCTTCATGCCCCCCGAAAGTGAGGACGGCATCAAAGTTTCTATATCGGAAAGCCCCACCATGCGAAGCTTTTCCGCGACAATGCGGTCGATTTCCTCCTCCGATAAATTCTCATGCATCCGAAGGCCGAACGCCACATTTTCTTTTATATTCAATGAATCGAAAAGCGCCGAATATTGGAACACCATGCCCATGTGGCGCCTGGCGCTGTTGAGTTCCGTTTCCGAAAGAATCGCCATATCCTTCCCGTCCACCAGGACCTCGCCGCTATCCGGACGCGCAAGGCCGATGATGAGCTTCAGGATGGTCGATTTCCCGGAGCCCGAAGCCCCCAAAATGACCATGGTCTCCCCGTCTTTGACGGAAAGATTCACATCGTGCAAAATCTCCCGTGAGCCGAAAGATTTATACACATGCCGCAATTCTATCATAGAAATATCCTTTAAAACAGAAGCGAAGACAATAAATAATTCGCCGCGAAAAGCATAATAATCGAATACACGACTGATTGCGTCGTCGCCAGCCCCACGCCCTCGGCGCCGGCCGTGCACGTCATACCGCGGTCGCAGCCGACGAGTGCGACGATCATGCCGAAGAAGACGGATTTAATCATCCCGATGTAAATATCTTTCGCCCCGCAAAAGACATCGATGGAATGAAGAAAGGTATACGAAGAAATATTATCGGAAAGCGATGCCACAATCATGCCCCCGGCGATCCCGATCGTCACGCCGAACACATTCAAAATGGGAAGCATCGCCATGCAGGCGACGAAACGCGGCACCACGAGATATCCGATGGGATCTACGGCCAGGCATCGCAAGGCATCGATTTGCTCCGTGACACGCATCGTCCCAATCTCGGCCGTAATCGCCGCGCCCACGCGCCCCGCAAGGACCACTCCGCAAAGGACGGGCCCCAGCTCGCGCCCCATTCCGATCGCCACGATCCCGCCGACGGAAAAATCCGCGCCGTATTTCACAAGCTCGCCGGCAATCTGAATGGAAAGCACCATGCCGGTGAAAAGAAGGGTGAGCGCCACGATGGGAAACGACATCACGCCCAGATCCAGACATTGTTTCATCGTCTCGCGCATCCGAAAATGCCGAATCTGTTTCCAAGTATTCAAAAAGAGAAGAATGACAGCCCCCAGCTCCTTGAAAATGCCCATCGTCCATCGACCGAGCGATTCCAAAAAATGCATTCGGGTGTATCCTCCTCTCCGCGTCTCAAAAATGAAAAAATAGATTATTAATATTATACTTGATTGGCAACAAAAATTGCAATACCTAGTATACTATTTTTCTCAACATTTTTTATCCGATTTTTATCTTTGTATTATAACACATGAGTATAAAGCGTTAATGCGCAGATGCGCGGATGCGTTGATGCGTTGATGCGATTCAGGTGTCGCTTCGCGACGATTCCTGTTTTATGCCGGCGAAGCCGGCGAGCGAGCGAAGCGAGCGATTATAAAAAATGCCGCGCAGCGCACCGATTAAAGCCGTCAGCTGTCAGCCGTCAGCCGTCGACAGAGACCACTGTCGAACGCGCCTTTGCACTCTCCACTGAGAAGGGCACGACTCATGCCCAAGCAAAAAGCCGTGAATCACATATGGATTCACAGCTTTTATCGGTCTTATTGTTCCGCAGCGGATACGTAGATGAGAGAATTTTCCGCGTGCTCCTTTGTCCAGACGACCCAGTACTCGAAGGAACTCCTTCCGACGGCGAGCGGATCTCGGATTGCATCCAGCGTCATCAGCGTCATCAGCACGCGGTCGGCATCCAGCATCGGATTTGCTTTCTTCGATTCCGGCATCATGTGCATCGCTTCGCACACCGCCGCATACGCGCGGATATAATCGCAGCCCGTATACATTTTGGAAAATTCGACGGCCGTCTTGTGAAGCAGATTCGCAAACCGATAGAGCAGCGTACGCCCTTCGGAAATCATGTACACAATATCGAGATTTTTCTTATCGTCCGAAGGCGCAAGACCGATTTCGATACGGCTTTCCGGTTCGTCCACATGCCCGAAGACGCGCCCCGTTTCAAAAGAAAATCCGTGCAAATACGGGAGCGGTTTCAAATCATTTTCCACTTCGAAATTGAAAATGAGATGATATTTCTGCCAAAATTCGCGGTACGCCTGCGTCAATTCCGCATAGGGATCTTCTCCCGGAAACGCCGCCGCCATCGCTTTTTTGATTTCCTCGGACAATACATTTCCCAGATACAGCTGCATTCTTTTCCGCATAAGAGTCGTAAAGTCAAAGACTTCGACCCCATTCCGATTTTCCAAAATCATGGCCGTCCCATCCTCTCTTTATAAAAATCCGCGCTTATTTCTTTTGCATTTGATTCATTATACCATACAAAAAAAATTCGGAAAATCATTTTGTCAAGCTTTCATATTCCGTTTCCAAATTGCGGATGATGACGTCGAGGACGGTGAAGACCATGTCGCCATCAATCTCTCCGGCCGGCGACGGAATGACGGCGTCGAGGACAAGATCGCCGTTTTCCGCGAAATAAAACTTGAGAATTTTGTACTTGCGATTCAGCGCGTCAATCCGTTTCCGCATCTTTTCTTCCCCGGCGGCAAGCGCCCCGGGTCGGACGAGGACGCGAATCACCGTATAGAGCGTGCTGTCGCAAAGGACGAGCGTCTGCAAATGCGCGCCGCACACATCCATATGTGAACGAAATACGACCGTATTCATCGCATCGCCCGCGATTTCATCCGTTTGGAAACAGGTGATTTTATTCGTTTCCAAATAATCCAGGAAATTCCTCGCTCTTTTATTCATGCCGCTCCTCCGATCAGAACTGCGCAGTCACCATGAAATTCACACGCACGGGAGAGACGCGGTCGTTTTTCCCCGGGAAATTTTTCTTGAGAGGGAAACCGAAGGACAGCGTGCCGGAGACATTGTTCCCCATTTGCGCGCGCACGCCGAGCCCCGTGCTCACGAGGTAGCGATCCGTCTTGTTGCTTTCGCCGCTCTCCCCGAAAAGGCGCCCGTAATCGAGGAACCAAAATCCGCGCACTTTTTTACTGTGCGCAATCGGCATCCCGTATTCGAAATTGAGGGAAATGCCGCTGTCGGCGCTCATGTAATTTTCCGGGTACCCGCGGACACTGTACATGCCGCCCAGGAAAAACTGACGCGAGCTCATGATATTATCTTTGAAACTGTACTGCCCATCGAGGCGGACGAGGAAGTTCGATCCGTTTCCGTAATATTTCTGATACAGCGCGGACAATTTATACAGGGTGAAATTCTGCGAATCGCTTCTGTCGTACGGAGAAGAAGAGCTTCGGCCGTACGTCAGCGTATGTTTCCGATAGAATACGTAGCGGTCGCCCATTTTCGTCATGGCAAGCCCGAGCGACAAATCCGTCACCGTATCATCGACAATGCGCAATTCATACGTGCCCGATTTCGGCCGCCAATCCGAACGCGAATTTTGCCGGCGCAAATCCACCGTGAATTCGCTTCTGAATTTTTCGGAAACGCAAATCGGCTGCGCATATCCGAGCGTAAAAGAATACGCGCTGCCCTTCGTCTTCCCGACATCCGTATTTTTGATTTGACGGACATTGTTGTAATTCACGGAGAAATTGATTTTCCCGCCGCTTCTGCCCACCGGATGTGTGTACATCGTACTGAAAGCGCGGCTCCCGCGGCTAAAGACCGTCCCCACAATGAGCGGATTCCGCCGCCCGGAGAGACTGCGATTATTGTAGAAAAGCCCCATGCGGTATTCCCCGGTGCCGCTCGATCCCATATTATCCGTGAAAAGCGTCCAAGAGCTATTCTTCGGCTCCTTCACCGTGATGTAATAATCCGTCGTCCCCTCGGCCTCGCCCGCTTTGAGCACAATGCGGAGCTGCGCATCATTCGTCCCGTTGAAACGCAGCAAATCATGATTGAGTTTGTCGATACTCGGAATCGCACCTTCGGCAAGCGGCAGACGATTCAGGATATATTTCTCATCCGTATTTTTGTTCCCGTCCAGCACGATACGCCCGACGGTACTTTCCGCCAATGCGACGGCCACGACGCCGCCCTCGATTTTTTGCGGGCGCAGAAACGCGCGGCATGTGAGATACCCGTGGTTTTCATAGAGACGATTCAGCGCGGCGACCGCATCGTACAAATCGGAAAGCGTCACTTCTTTCCCCTCATACGCCGCTTTGATCTCTGCAATTTCCTCGGCCGTCAGCACTTTCGATTCTTCGATATCGAGACGATTCAGCAGGAAGGAAACTTCGCTTTCATGCCGCGTTTCCTCCTCCTTCTTTTCGACTTCCGCACGCGCCTTCTGCCGCTCTTCGGCAATTTGTCGCTCCACCATTTCGCGTTCCAAATAATCCTGCATACGGGAAAGCTGGACGCCCGCATTGACATCATCGGAGCCGACCGGCGCCGCCGGCACAAATCCCGCCGGGACAAGTGCTCCGAAAAGCAGGACCGTGATCAGTTTCTTTTTCATAACAGACGATTTCCTCCTTCGTTTCCTCAGACAATCGGAAATTCTTCATCATCTTCCGTATAGGAAACGGAAGGCAGCGCATTTTCGAGAATATTATAACGATCAAAGATCACGATCGGACTTGTGATATAGCGATACCGATCTACGGAAATCTTGTAATCCGTATATTGCCGTGCGAGATTTTCCTCACTGTAGCGCTGCGAATCCGAATAATATTTGCCGTCATGATGCATCAGGACACCGTTTGATGCCTGATGATGCGCATCATATGTATGGAGGCTCATCCAAGTGCCCGTATCCGCATATTTGTAATTGGCATCCGTCTCTCTCGGCTTCGTGCCGAAAATCGCGGTCTTGCTGCCCATGGCGGAAATATCGGCATTTCCGTGTATGCGAATTCTGTCGGAATCGAACTTGCCATTCTCGGTGATATCGATCGTCGCATCCGTCACATGGAGCGTATCGAAGACGCTGTCTCCGGCATTTTTCAAATTGATATCGCCTTTGACCATCGAATTTTCGACGCCGCCCGCAATATCGAAATGAATGACGCCTTTATAAGAATCGCCGTGCTTTACTTCGACATCCGTATTGATATAATCGCCGTGGAGCTTGAGATAGGATCCGACCTCGACATCACCGACGGAAATTTCATGTTCTTCGCCGCCGGCCGTGATGCTCACGCGATCGCCGGAGACTTCTGCCACATTTACATTTCCGTATTTGGTGACAATATCGACGGCTCCGTTCAGCGCATGTGCATCGGTACTGTTAATATCGCCCGTTTCCGATTCGATACTTACATTGTTTCCGCCTACGAGCGATCCGTAATTGTCGACCCCCTTCTTCGCCGAAAGATTCAAATCTTTTCCGGCCACCAATGTAGAGCCATCCCCATTGAAAATCTTTCCTTCCGAAGATGTGATATTGATATCACCGCCGACATCGGCAATCGTGAAATCTTTCCCGACCGCCATATCGCCCTTCGACGAAAGCGTCAGATCGCCGGCCGTCCGGAAGGAGAAATCATTGTAGAAATTACCTTCCGGGGCTTCAAGTCCGATATTGCCCGTCGAGAGCATATATTTCCGTTCGCCGAGCTTTTCGTAATCTTCGCCGTCTACTTTGTAGTAATTATCGTAATTAATCACATCGCCGTGTTCGGAGCGAAGCGTAATCGTACCGGGGACAACACTGTGGATTTCATCGCCCTTCTGTTCCGTCTGACCCATGGCGACCACATCGCCGCGATTGAGTACGTCGCCTGCACGGATAAATTCCATATCACCCTTGATAGCCGACAGCGTTTTCGTCGTTTCGCCGTCCTTGACGGTAATGGTAACATTTTCTACACCGTCTCCCGTGAAAGACAAATCCTGATCTTCACCGTCCGCATCCACAAAAGACGTCGTCGTCACGATGCTCGAAAGCTCACCTTTCGACAAGGCTTCGATATTCGTTTCATCTGTGATTCTTTCATAAGCACCGGTCTTATCCGATTTGTAGTACTTATACGCTTTCACCACCGAAATCTCGGAACCGTCGACACTCGGAGTGACAACCTTTGCATCCCCTTCGGCACTCGCCATATAGAACGGACGATTTTCTTCCGTCGCGCCGCCGGCGATGAGCTCTGCGTTTCCGCCGCCGGCCAAAATATTACCGGTGAGCGTATTCACGACCGAGCCTTTTTCCGCTTTGATGGTGACATTACCGTCCGACGAAGCGATATCGGCTCTGTTGTAAATACTGCCTTCCGTCACCGTGATGGAAATATCGCCGCCGGCGATAATATTCGTCCCGATACTGCTGAGCCCTTCTTTGGCCGTGAGCGTAATCTTGCCGCCTGCATGCAAATCTTCCTGCCCAGTAAAGAGCACGCCGTTTGCCGCCGACATTTCAATATCATTCACCGCAATGCTGTAGCTCGTATCACCGACTTGATAACTTGATTCGTTAAAATCATCGTAATTATACACATCGGCTGTTTCAGAAACGAGATGGATATTTCCCTTTCCGGAATGATCATCTTCCGTATAAGCAAGCAGATTACCTTGATTATAAACAGACCCGTTGCGAACATCGGCCATTTTATCCGTGTCGGAGGCTTTAGCCGTCAATGTGACACTGCCGTTCAGCGTCACAATGTCGGCTTCCGGAATATTAATCACGCGTCCTTCATTGGCCGAAAGCGTGATATCGCCCCCGGTCGAAAGGATGAGCGCACGGTTAATGACATTGCCGTTCGTCGAACTCATGGTAATATCTCCGGCAACCCCCATATTTTTCGAGAGATTTATGATGGACTTCCCGTTAACTTTAAGATCACCGTCCGCATACATATCGGCATTCTCCGTCCAAAGCCCCAGCGTCACATCACCGTTACCCTTCACGGTGATATTGTTCGCATGGAGATTATAGACATTGAATGTGCCTTCAGAGCTGTTTTCGGCAAGAATATCACCCATGACTTTGGCGTCAGAATCTATCGAATTGGTGACCATCACTTTCGAATCACCCACACCGTTGTGGAAGACGACCGCATTGCCGTCTGTCGAACGCTTACTATCAAGCACGGCATTCGTAATTTGATTATTTGTCCCGGAAAGCGTGAGCTCACCCGTCGAAGCCGCCGAAAGATTCGATGTTTTCAGCGTATGTGCTTTAGCCTGCGTCAGATCGGTACCGGCCGAAATATCGGTCTTCGTCCCATCGATACTGCCACCCGAAAGCGTCACAGTCTTCAAAGTGGTAGCGATGACATTCGTGCCGGAAACTTTGCCCATTTCCTGCGTCAAATTCTTCGCTGTCAGGGAAACATCCGTACCGGCCGTCATATTCGCTGAAATTGTCGTATTTTCCTTAGACTCCGTCATAATATTTCCTGCTGTCGCCGTCATATTGCCGGTGACAGCAAGATCCTTACCGGATTTCACATTCATATTCGTACCGGCTGTCATATTCGCCGAAATTGTCGTATTTTCCTTAGACTCCGTCGTAATATTTCCTGCTGTCGCAGTCACGGCTTTGGAGACATCCAGCGTCGTGCCGGCATTCATGGAAACATCCTTTTCGGCCGTAATCGTTTCCGCAACATTAAGCGAAGTTCCCGCTTTGAGGATGGCATCGGCCTTCGCTGTGATACCGTCGCCCGTAAGGTCTACGGCTTTATTGCCGTCGAGCGTCACATTTGCGCCGGACATCGTGCCTTTGTCATGCGTGATGTTCTGTCCTGTCACGGAGATATCACTCGTCGCCGTGACATTTCCGGAAATCTTCGTATCGCCGGTGGAATTCGTCGTGACGTTTTGTCCGGCTTTGACATTTCCGGAAATTGCGGTATCTCCCGTAGATTCGGTCTTCACGTTTCCTGCCGTCGCCGTGAGATCCCCGGTAACTTTAATATCTTTTTCGGACTTCATCGACAAATCCGTACCGGCCGTCATATTCGCCGAAATTGTCGTATTTTCCTTGGATTCCGTCGTAATATTTTGCCCCGCAGTCACGGCTTCGGATACGGTAAGCATCGTGCCGGCATTCATAGAAACATTGTCCGTTGCGTTGACGGTTTCAGCCACATTGAGCGAAGTCCCGGCTTTGAGAATGGCATCAGCTTTCGCTGTGATACCGTCACCCGTAAGGTCTACGGCTTTATTGCCGTCGAGCGTCACATTTGCGCCAGACATCATGCCGTCACTGTACGTAATATTTTGACCAGTCACAAAGACATCACTCGTCGCCGTAACATTTCCGGAAATTGTTGTATTTTCCTTAGACTCCGTCGTAAGATTTCCTGCAGTCGCCGTCAAATTGGCCGTGACATTGAGCTCCTTACCGGAAGTCATCGAAAGATCTGTTCCCGCGATCATGTTTCCGGAGACGGTCGTGTCTTCTTTGGAAACAGTCGTAATATTTTGCCCCACAGTCACGGCGCCGGATACAGTAAGCGTCGTACCGGCATTCATGGAAACATCCTTTCCGGCCGTAATCGTTTCTTTTGCATCGATGGCTTTACCGGCCGTGAGCGTCACATTATTATCCGCTTTGAGACTGTTACTCTTGAGCGTGATATTTTCATCGGCTGCAATGGTTACATTATTAGAATGGATATCTTTCGATTCTTGCGTGATATTTTTCGCGCCGACATAGAGTTCTTTCTTTGCAACGACGTCGCTATTAAGCGCCAGATCCGACTTCGATTCAATGCGAGCGGTCTCCTCTGCGGTCAGATTTCCTTCAACGAGGAGCGTCCCATTGCTGCGAAGTCCGATATTATTCAAATTTGTCCCGTCTTTGCTTCCGGATACAGCGATATGAAGCACACCGCCCGGTGTCTGTCCGTCTGCCGCATTCGTCACACCGTCGATAGCGACGTCTTTGGCTGCTTTCACCGTGACGAGAGTCTTATCCGACTCGCTGTTGCGCACGCGGACGGCCTTCATCTTCGGCTTTCCGTTTTCGTCATACTCGATGGTGCCGTCGGCATTATTGGAAACGGTACCGACGCTACCTTCACGGGAAATAAGCGTAATGCTGCTGCCGTCATTTTCGACTTGGATACGTCCCAAAGCGTCGCCGCTTCCGGTATCTTCATCGGCCATGACGATATCTTTCGTTGCGGAAATCACAAGATTACCACCGGAAGACGCGGATTTCACGGCCAAATTATTGTTTCCGACATTATCGATGTACACGCCGACACCGATGGCACGAAGATTACCGTCCGCCGAAAGATCTGTCGTAATCGCTTTCTCTGCCGTCCCGACGGAGGAATTCGCACCGGAAGCGATGTAGAGGCTCTTCGCCGTAATCGCCGCACCGTCGGTCACGCCGTTGATAATGTTTCCGAGCGCCGCAAGAGACACATCGCCCGCCGCTTTGATGGCCGCAATGGTGAGATCTTTATTGCCCGTGGTATCGCCGGCTTCCGTACGACCCTGGATGTAGACATGACCCGTGCTTGCGCCGACAGACTCGCCCTCGATTTTTCCGATGGTGAGTTTCCCTTCGGCCGTATTCGTCTGGACGCCAATCGGGAGTTTTTCTCTGATGATGAAATCTTTACTGCCGTCGTCTTTATTCTTGACAGTGACGGTCGATGCATCCGCTTTGGAAACGGTTTTCAGGTTTTCGAGGCCTTCGCCCGTATTTCCGAAATTCTTGGAATTAATCGTCTTCTCCGTCTCACTGTCGAGACCCGCATTGGCTTTCACATTGATAGTGATGTTGTTTCCTTTGACATTCGGTGCTTTATTCGATGTAGAGGGAAGGGTATCGGACGTCGGATTGATGATGCTGTCTTCAATCGTGTAGAGCAATGCTTTTTCGTCCCACTGCTCGTAATCTGCAATTTTTTCTTTGCCTTCTTTTTCGGCTTGAGCGTTATAAGCATTGATCGCTTCTTGTTTCTCGGCAATCATCGAAGTTCCGATCGCGCTGCCGCCCAAAAGACCCATCGAGCGCCATTTTTCGAGAAGCGCACTTTCATCGGATGTCGTAAGCTCGCCATACGGAAGCGCATCAACGACACTGCCGTTTGCGATATTAAGCGTCACATCGCCATTCGTCGAATAGATTGTCCCAATGCGCATATCGCCCGTCGCCTGCGTAAGTGTGATATTCTTCGCCGCCTGTGCATTGATACTCGCGGAAAGCGTATCGCTGTTGATCGGCATCTGCCCCGCGTACACATCGGCTGTAATGCTGCCATTCGTGCTCGTCAAATCGATACGTTTGGCAGAAACGGTCGTACCGCCTGAGGTGACAATGTTTCCTTCTTTACCTTTCGTCACCAGCTTAAACGTATCCGTTTCCGGACCATTTCCATTCGCATACCCGGCGCCGGTCAGATTCACATTGCCTTTAGCGCCGGTTGCGGCAGAGACGGTGACGGAAATATTCCGACTATCTGCTGCCCCCGTATTTACTGCCGAGAGAATGAGTGAATCGCCCGCCGTGATGTCGATACCGGTGATATCGCTTGCCGCCGAAAGCGACACATTCGCGCCGTAAATGCTGCCGCCCGTCTGTACGATATCTCCCGCTGTCGATTGGACGGTCACGGTGCCGTTTACGGACACACTGTCTGCGTTGTTGTACGTATTGATATTCCCGACGGATCCGGCAAGCTCGATACTGCCTTTAGATACAACGCTCGTCTTGCTGCTTCCGTCCATCGCGCCGATGAATGTAATCGGCACACTCTGATCGGCTTTGACACTGTACGTACGGGCAAATTCTTCCCCTTTCGTTGTCTTCCAGCGAATGTACGTATATTTATGACAACCGAAGAATCCCTGCGACCAATGCCGTTCTTCTTCAATTGTTTTCGTGTTTTCCGTCTCTCTGTAATAATCGATGACGTCCAATACATCCGAAGCAGTCGCCTTATCGTTCATACCGATATACGTACCGTTCTGCTTGTTATTGGTATTCGAAGCATCCGGAACCTTCTCCGTCTTCTCTTCATTCTTCATCTTTTCGTTCAATTCGGACTTGGAAGAGGAGAGGCCCCACCATTTCTTGTACCAGGTCGCATCATAGGTTCTCGTCGTACCGACTTGCTTACCTTCCGTCCAATTGTAACGAAGGCCTGTCGTCGGATTGTAATACGCAGTCTTCCCATCATCACTCTTCGTGAGATAGGTATAACTGCCATTCCAGCCGCTCACCGAGCTGTCCCAAGTCAGAGTACCGGCATCTGTACCTCCCGACTTCACCATGGCATACGTCTTGTAATTCAGCTTGCCGTCGTTTCCACGCGTGATTTCCGTGATGGTCTTCGAGAGTGTATCGCCGAGGCGCACCACACCTTCCACATCATTGGCGACGAGATTGCCCGTGATGAGATTATTGGAGAGATTGTTCGTGATATGAATATCGGAAATGCCGTCCAGGCAGATGATTTTCCCGCTGCCCGTGGAAGAGAGGCGCCCATTAATGAAAATATTGCCGCCCTTGCTTTCGACATCCGGCGTCAAAAGCGTCTTCGTGGTCGGATTGTAGTACACCGGCACGACGTATTCATAATAGCCTTTTGTTTCATTATACGTTTCGCCGCCCGTAATCACGCAATAATTCGGATTGCCGAGGACACTGTTGTTCGTCACATTTCTGCCGGCATTATTACTTTCGATTTCCGTCAGACGCTGAGCCACGGTCTTTGTGCCCGATGCGCTAATGTGATTCTGATTATCCAGCTTGGTACTTTCGGAAATTTCCACATAGAAATTATCATAGCCGCTCTGCACCGTGCCGTTCAGATTGACATCGGCCGCATTGATGAAAATATTCTGACCCGCGATACGCCCGCCGGACGACTGCGCAACCGTGGCTCCCGACACTTGGATCTTTGTCTCGGTGCCTTCTTTTTTCTTGGATTCATCTCCCTTATTGTAATCGGCGGTGTATTGGCCCTTGTATTGATCTTTCACATCGCCGCCGATATTTTCGATCCCGTCGATATAGCTCTGGGTGACGCTGCCCTGCGACGCGATGAGGCGAACCGTCTTACCGTGTACGGCCGTTTCCTTGCCGGTCTTTTCATTTTTTCCGGACACGACGATGTCATCGGATTGACTCCGAATTTCGACGGTGCCTTCCTTCGCATACACTTCGCCGCGGATATTGATATCCGACAGAATCGGGAACGCTTTCTCTTCACCTTCCACAAGATAATGCACCCGATCGCTGGCAACAGATGACGCTTTTTGCGCATTACCATGGATTGTAATCGTCCCGGCATTACCTTCCTCCACGCCAAGAGCGCCGACGGTCTTACTCGCATCGCGATTATTTTGGGCAATATCATCCGTCGAATTCACAGAACGATTATTGTAATACATCTTTCCGCCCGGCTCCGTCACGATGACGGCATTCACATTCGTCGCAAGAGACGTATTATTTTCCACCGTAATCGTCGGCGTACCCTTGGCCGTGAGCGTGCCACTGCCGAAAATATTATTCGTCTGCGCGTTGATATTGCCGCCGGAGGCCACCATCTCGGGCAAATCAATGTAATTCACATAGAGCTCGCCGGAAACTTCATAATCTTTTTTCGTTGCATTATATGTGGCAAGACCGGATTTAACCAGCATATCCATCAATGCCGTATATTCGGCTTCGTACCCCAAGCGCGCCGTGCTGCCTGCCGGATAATCATTGATGAGCTTTGTGAGTTCCGTGACGCG
The DNA here is from genome assembly GCA_963635945.1 of bacterium. Taxonomy (GTDB): domain Bacteria; phylum Bacillota; class Negativicutes; order Veillonellales; family Dialisteraceae; genus UBA1822. Next base: position 16,933 of record CAVHIJ010000009.1, read on the forward strand.
ACTTTGGATATTGCTGACGTAATTATACGTACCGATGGTGAAATCTTCGGCGGAAATACCGGCCTTATCCGTTTCTTTTCCGTCCTGATCATAAATCTTCACGAAATCGCTCATCTTCCGATACGCCGCATTTGCTTTTTCGGATGCCGAAAGTTTTTCATATTCCGCATCGCTCAAAACAACGACGTAATTAGATGGCACATTCAAACTCTTATTCTTATAATACGCGCTCATGTATCCGTATTGCTCTTTCGTCAATACGACGAGCCCCGTATACGTATCGCCGCCGATGGTGACTTTCTGATAATTGGAAATACCGGCTGTGACGTTTCCCATCACGTTGATATGATTATCCGTATTGTAGTTTCCACCCGACGGATTTCCGTCCTGATCGACATTGAGTTTTCCGTTCGTCTTCGCGACGTAATTCGGATCGCCCTTGCCGCCGTAGCCCGTATAGAAACCGACAAACCAGCTGATATATTCTTTCCCGACATCGGCGTACAGATTCACATCCTGCACCGCTTCAATATTACCGGCAATATCGACGATATTATTATTCGTGAAATTATTTACCAGTGACGGTTTACCGGATATCGGAATGACGGAACGGTTGAAAACTTCCGCATCCGTCTTGAGATTGAGCGTCGAAAATTCACCCGTATCGTATTTTCCGGCGTACAGATTCACATTGCGGCGACCGTAAATATCACCGTTGATTTTTACTTTATTATTTCTTGTGATGTTGTTGTGCGTCTTTCCGAAGACCGCGCCGGCCAGACCTGCGCTGTTTTCCGCTTTCGCGCGATTGGTGATTGTTTCCTCATCGGCCGCGCCAAAGGAAATATCGCTGTTTTTCCCAAGCGTCTTCAGCATCGTACCTGCTTTGGTCGTAATCGTATTGTCGGAGCTTGCATTGAGTACATTGCTCATGAAAGCACCGCTGCCGACGACACCTAATGCATACACGAAAGCATCGGACGTGATATTGTTGTTTGTAGTAGCCCAATATTTTTGTTCACCTTCGGACGTCACATTTCCCACATTCGTCACGGCCGTATTGTTCACGGTATTGGTGAGGCCGGCCGTTGCGACACTGAGAGCGCCGTACCCATTTCCTTTGATGACGTAATTCTGTCCTTCAATCGGACTGAAGGTGTAATTGTTTTCCGCACCGACGCCCACTTTGCCGCCCGCGGTAATGACCGCATCGGAGACGGTCGTTTCCGCTCTCTGATTGACCGTATTCGTCGCACTCGTCCCGCCGGCACCGGCAACGGACGCATTCATCGCATCCGTCATCAGCTTGCTGCTGGCATGATTGACTGTCGCCGCGGCAAAATTACCGGAAACATTATAATTTCCGCTCACGATGACTTTCGTATCGGATTTTACATCATTTTCCGCTCTGGCTGCGACCGGACTGATACCGATGACACCGCCGCCGTCACCATTCGCTTTGGCGATGCTCGTCACGCCGCTTCCGGCCGCCAGCGTCACCGATTTCGCGGCCATGGATTTCGCGGCCAGTTTCACCGTGACCTTGCTGTCGCTGTTCGTATATGCCTGATTCGTGCCGGACGCTACCACACCGGCCGTCTTTCCGTCAATATCAGCCGCATTGGACGAATCGTCGTATGCCGTAAGCGTCAAGGCACCGCCTTCCGCGGAAGCGATATACCCATTCACAATTTGCGTCTGACCTATATCGTCAATCACTTTCGTCTGCGTGTCGACCCATTGATTCGACGTGAAGGAAACATTCCCCACATCGACGCCGATTTGTCCGTTCAGATTCGCATAAGCGCGATTGACTGCGAATTTAGCCACACCGGCGCTCAGACCCGTCGTTTTGGCATTCGTTTTCATCTGCCCGAGTGCGAGAGCATTCACTTCATCGGCGATAAGTTTCGTCCCGTCTCCGATGCCGATTTCGCTCGTGCCGTACACTTCCGCACGGGACACGACACCGCCGCCGCCGACAATGCCGACACTCATCGCACTGACTTTCGCCGAAGTTTCCGCCGCATTTGTCGAAAGAATATTGACCTTACCGGCTTCGAACGTATTGTTTTTACCGATAGAAATTTTATTGATACCGCTCGTATGATTTTCATTCCCGATAATCGCGGTCGCTCTGGCCGCCTCTGCGGCAACGGCCGCCACGGCATTGACAGCCGATTCGACGGAGCTCTTCGATGTATTGCTCGCCGCAATGAGAACATCTTTATATTCCGGTTTTTCGACCGTGACTGTTTTTTCCGTCGAGGTAAGATGATCGCGATCGTTCCCCTTCGCTTCCCGGAGCGTGGTCGTGACATTTTTGTAATCTGCGGCCGAAAGTTTGCTACCGTTATCGATCGTAATTATATTATTCGTTTCGTCTTTGACCGTGGCAAGAAGCACTCCGACGCTGACGCCGCCGATACTTGTGCCTTGGACCTTATTGCCCATTTGCATAGATTCCACGGCGGAAATATTCATCCCCGTCTCCGTCGCGGCCGCCGCATTGTGCGTTTCCGCTTTGAGCGTGGAGCCGGAAATATTCACCGCATTTCCGCCACTCCGAATGAGGCGAGATACCGTGACATTGATGGCGCCTGCACCCGCGGATGCTTGATCCACCTGCTGCGTGACATTCCCGCCGTTATCCGCCGCAATCGCAAGTTTCTGTGCCGTGACGTTGCTGTTTGCGACGGTAACATCATTATTTGTCTTGATATCCGTAATGCCGACAGCCACATTGACGCCGGCAACACCTGCGGCGCCCTGCGCCAGATTTACGCTGCCGTTCGTCGCAGCCTGTCCGGAAACAGTGGCCGTCCCCGTCGCGGAAAGCGTCGCACCGGACAAAGACGTCGAAACGCCGGACTTTCTTGTGTCCGTATTTTTGCTGTCCCAGCCGGCATCGTTTTTCAAATCCGATTCATGCGAAGTAGCCGTTGCGCCCGCTTCCTTCGCATAGCCGGAAGAGGCAAGTTTTGCCGTTGCTTTATCGGCCGTGGCAAGACCGTTTTCTGCTTTCGTACGAATTTCGCCTGTGCTGTATGAACCATCATCGTATTCATATTTATCCGCAAGCGTCGTCCCGATATTATTGATATTAACATTCGTGCCAATCCCGGCGATCCCCGCATTCGTCGCGATACCCGCCGCCGAAATCTCGCGTTTTTCATTCGCATTCACGGTGATATTCTGCGCCGAAATGCTGCTGCCGGAAACGGATGCCGCCGTGCCGCTTCGAATATTATTGATGGCGACACCGACGCCGATACCCGCAATGCTTGCGCCCGCCGATGCATTCGTGCTTTCGAGCTTGAAATCGTTATTGGCTTTGACGGAGGCATCCGTACCCGCTTTCACTTCGGAATCCGTTACGGAAGCGCTCACTGTATTTTCCATATTATTCACGGAAACGGCCGCGCCGACGCCTGCGCCCAGCCCGATCGCCACGCTGGCATTGATCGTTTTCGTCGAGAGGAGTTCGGTATTGCCCGCATACACCGAAGCGGCATTTGCCGTTTCCAATTTGGCATTATTAATCGCCGCCATGGTCTTGCTTTCATCGCGCACCGTGATCACGCCCGCCGTAGCGGAAACAGCCGCGAAACCGCCTTTTATGTTATAACTTCCGGTAAAAATGCTCGTCTTCTTGGCGGTATCGGCAGAAATATCCGCCGAATCGGCCTTTGCCGTGACGCCATTCATTGCAGCCGTCGTCGATCCCGTAAATTTATTCACGGAAACGGCACCCGAAACGCCCACGCCGACATAGCCGCCGCCGACACCGGCATCCTGCTCAATCGCGGAAATATCCGCCGCTTGCGAAGCACGCACGGAAAGAGCCCTTGCATTCACCGTCTTTTCGGATCCTTCTACAAGAGCCGACACATCCCGGCCGAACGTATTCGTATCAACCGCCGCGCCGACATCCACACCGGCCAAGGCTCCGCCGCCGACAGCCAGCGTCCCGACAATGCTGCTCACATTCGTCTCATCATGCGCCAATACCGCCGCATCGCCGACGTCCGTCTTATCTTTATTTACATCTGTGTTGAGCACTTTGGCTGCCGTCGTGCCGGACATTGTATTCGTCGCGACCGTCGCTTCCACGCTGACGCCGACTTTGGCTGCCGCACCGATCCCCGCCGTGACGGATACATTCTTCAGCTCTTGCTTGCTGTCCGCCGTGACGATGAAGCCTTTCTTCTGTTTCTCGGTAGCTGTGAATTTTCCTTTTTCCGACGTCGATTCCGTATATTCCGTAACTTTGACGGCATCGCCCTTTCCGGCGGCCGCGATATCCGACCCGGAAACCGTCGCAAGCGTATCACCGGAAATCGTATTCACAGCAACCGTCGCCCCGACACCGACAGACGCCACGCCGGAAGACGCGGATAGATTGAAACCACCGCCGTAATTCTTGAGCGCGCTCGTATTCGCCGCCGATACGACGACATTATGATCCGCATGCACCGCCGCATCGACCACATTGGCATAAACGTTATTCGCCAATTTATTGACCGCCACATTGGATTCTGCGTTCACGGATACCGTCGTGCCGCCCGCAACGCCCAAACCGACGCCGACATTTAAAACGTTGCGATCGCTCTTGGCCTTGACGGAAGCATCTTTCACTTCCTGCGTACCACCTTTTACCGTCGCAGATGTATCGCCGGCAAGGGTCACCAAAGAAACGCCGGCCGTCGCGCCGACATTGACGCTGCCGCCTGCGGAAACAGACATCGCAGCGCCGCTTCCCGTGATATTTCCGGTGCTTTCGGCCGTGACGGCAAATGTCGCATTCTTCACCGTGGAATCTTTATCAATCGAAGTATTTTCCGTTTCCGCTTTGCTGTCTTTATAGTGGCGTGAAATGGCGACGCCCGCCCGCTTTGACACCGCCGCCCGCCGCTATGGTAAGAAGCGAATCATTGTCTTTGGCGGAAACGGAAACCGCAGAACCTGCCAGAGTCGTCACATCGGACGCTTTCAGCGATGCCGAAACGGATTGATGTGCGGCATCCGAGCCGAGCTTATTGATGGCAACCGCGCCCCCCACGGAGACCGTTTTATTGCCGGCGCCGATATTGCCCGCAATCGCTTTTTGCGTAGAAGCGCTTTCTGCAGAAACATTGACCGATTTCGCATTTGCAATAGTGGTTCTATTATTTTTATCACTCTTATCGATCAAAGCCTGCGTGCTGTTCGTGCCCGTGTTTCCGGCAAACGCGCCGTCGATATTCGCGCCCTTGCCGCCGAGTCCGACTTCGAGACCGGCACCCACCGCATACACTTTGCTCGTATTATTCGCCGTGACATCCAAATATAATCCGGCATCATCGGCTGCGGAAATATTGCTTCCGAGGACTTTGGCAATTGTCGTATTGCCAAGCGTATTTTGCGCCCAGCCCATACCGGCCGCCGCATATCCCTTACTGATACCGGCTTCTCCGGCCGCCGTGATAAGGAACGACTTATTTGATGCAGCCGCCGTCACACTTCCCGGCGTCGATGCAGCGCCTTCGCCTTCACCCGGAATGCTGAACACCGTAACCGTGCTGTCTGCAATCGTTGCTTCTGCCGTGTTATTGATCTTGGAAAGGGCGACAGACCCCGCCGCCGCAATCCCTTTGGCATCGCCGGAATAGGCACTTCCGATCGCCGCATCAATCATCACCGTATCGGTCGTACTCCCTTTATATCGTTTTGGATGTTCGCATAGGAAACGGCCGCTGCCGCAGAATAATTACTCTTCGCGGAAAGTGAGAACGCGCCGGTCGAAATGACATTGCCGAAATTGGTCAATGTTTTCGCCAATCCGACATAATCTTCCACATTATAATCAACCTGCGACTCTTTATCCTCTTTCGCCTCACCGGTGGTTGTGGGATCGCCGTTTGCATCGGTTTTCAAACCGACTTCCTTTCCCACCGCCTCTGCCGTATCGTTCGCCAGCGCATCAAAGCCTTCTTTGACCATCTCTTTTATCGAATCGCCGAGCTGCGATTTAGCCGCATTAAGCATCTCCTTAATCGAGCCAATCAGCTGCGATTGAGCCTCCGATCCCGGCGCTATGCCGTCCTGCGCTAAATTGGTAACCGCGGCTCCATAAATCGTCGCATTTTCAATCGTCGCCGCAAGATTATTTTTGACCGTATTCACAGCGACAGCCGCATTGAGGCCTAAATACGCATCTTTACCTTCGGCAATCCCAATCGATGCCGCACCGCCAATTTGCGTGAGATCGCTAAGCGCAACATTCGTCACCACAGCCGGTGCCGTCTCCGATCCATATGCCCCGCCGGAAATCAAAGCCGATATATCATTTTTAACTTTATTGATGGCAACGGCAGCTCCGGCGCCGACTGTCTGCATCGTTTTCGCTTTGGAAAGACCACCGGCAATCTGGATATCACTATCCATCGCCATATTCGTCACGACACCGCCCGCCGTCACATTCTTCATTTCGGCCGCGACGCGATTTGTCGCATAATTGACGCTTGCCGATGCGACAGCCGTAAATCCTTTACCCGCCTTTTGGCCCGTACCAACGCTCATGCCCGTCGCCTGCTGCGTGCCGCTATTCGTCGCAGAATTTGTAACAGACGCCATCTTTTGAAGCGTCACGCCATCCATTGTAGCTCTCGTCGTCTTGAGAACATCATTTCCGGCCACACCGCCGGCAAGCGTCGCACCGAATTTTGTCGTTTCCCCTTCTTTTCCTTCTTTGATGAGTGCCGTCGCGCCACTATCGGCCGCAATGTTGCTCGTATCCTTTGCCGTGACGGACACCGCCGCCGCATCTCCCACGCCCGTCACCGTAATGCCGGACATTTCGGAAATCGCAGACGTCTTTACGTCATTCCAAGAAACAGCGCCCGCCGCCGCAATATTGACCGTCGAATTGGCTTTCTTTTGCGCATCGGTCTTTTCATCACTCTGCGTATCGGCATTGCCGTCGGCATCCTTGGCGACCTCCGTATCCGCTTCGGACGGTGCCGACGGATCTTTTACGGTTGTTTCCTCTTTTTTGCCTTCGCTACTTACGGAAACTTTCGAAAGCTCGATTGCTTTTTCACTGCTGTCGCCGCCCTCTTCCGTTTTTTCGTCACGGACTTTAAGAGCTGCGCCGCCTGCACTGTCTTGGCTTTCCGTATCCTTCTTTTCATCCGGCTCCGTTTCGTCGCCGCTCGTCACACCGGCTACCGTGCTGTTCTTAATCGTACTCGCATTCGTAGATGCGACTGTGAATGCGGTACCCGAAAACGTCCCGGCCGTCGGATTCTCCGCGCCGGACAAATTTTTGATTTTCGCTTCGGAGAGAACATCATAAGAGACGACGCCGACGGAAGCGCCGATCGCCGCGCCCTTGGATATATCTGCCAGCCCCGCTTTATTTATAATCGTCGATGTATTTTCGGCGGAAACGGAAACCGAGCCCTTCGTCGCAGTCTCGCCCGTCCCTTTCACGGATGCTTGAAGGCTTGCGCCGCTGTCCACCAAGACGCGCGCATTGGACTCGCCGCCCATATAAGCGACCATACCCGTCACACCGACATTGCTCGTCTTCGCGCCTCCCAGAGAGGACACCGCCGCCGTCGTCGTATTTTTCGAGGAAATGACAATATCGCCGGCCGAAATTTCCGCGCCGCTTGCCACTTCCGTCTTACCGTTCATATAGCGATTCTGGATGGCGACCGTGCCGCCGATGCCCACTTTATTGCCCGAAGACGACGGATCCAATTTTTCTTCTTCCTTCTTTTCTCCGTCCTCGCCTTTTTTCTCTTCTTTTTTAATTCCTTCTTTCCCGGCTTGCATGATATCTTGGCCGGACACGCTCGATTCGACAGTCGCCGCGCCGCCCGCCGTGACTTTCGCATTTTTCCCGATGTAGACATTCGCATTGCCCGTGACCTTTTCAATGCCGACCGTCCCCGTTGCACCAAAAGGAATGACAGTCTTTCCTTCATCGCCGACATCGGTGGCGACAAAGGCCTGCGTCACCATCGTCGCTTCTTGCTTATCGTCTTTTGCATCCGCCGGCTGATCGACAACATTCGCCGACAGATTCACCGCGCCGCCTGCCTTGATGATTTCATGCTTCGTCTCGGCACCCGAAAGGATGACGGACGCATTGTTTTTCATATTCTTCACGGCAACGGCAGCCGATACCACCGCTTTCGTATCCGTATTCGTATTGAGGAGCGTATTCACCGTATTAATAGACGATTTCACAAGCTCCGTATCCGCTTTGACCGTCGCGTCGCCCGTGGAAACAATCTGTCCTTTTTCACCGATGTCGACCGTCGCCGCATTTTTGAAATTGCCGACCATGACGGATGCGCCGATATCGACATACTCATTCCATCCGGTCTTCTTCTTTTCTTCTTCCTTTTTCTCTTTTTCTTCGGACGATTGTTTCTGCGCCTCTTCCGTCGCGCCGTCACCCTTCATCTCGGTCTTCTTTTCCGTATCGGTCTCGGTCGTACCTTTTTCCGCTTTTACCGCATCGGTATCACCGGAAGTTGCGGCCGCTTTTTCATCCGCATCTTTATTGGCAGCCAAAATACCGCTCTCCTTTTCCTGTGATTCTTCATCACTTCCGAGGAGTGCTTTCAAAGCATCGGCCGCAGACGTCTCTCCCTCTGCTGCCGGCGGAGCCGCCTCCGCATCAATCACATTTTCTGCAACAGGCGCATCCGCTGCCGGCGTATCCCCGGAACCGCCGGATGCGTCACCGGATCCGCCGCCCGATGCACCACCCGAAGACGAATCATCCGATCCCGCCGCTTCATACGCATTATCCGTCGTGATATCGAGCTTGGAAACCGTATTTTTGGCACTCATTTCCACAGAAGCCCCGGTCAGCGTCGTATCCACATTGACGCCGGCAGATGTTTCCGTCCCGACGAGGTTCACCGCCGTGGAAACGACCGCTTTATTATCCGTCGCAATCTTGCCGGAAATATCAAGGGACGTATCCGTATTCGCCGTCGCTTTGAGCGCGCCTTCTGCGGAAATCTTCGCCCCTTCCGCCAAATTCACCGCCGCCGCCGTCGTATGGGAGACGACATTGACGACCGCATTCATATACGACGTGGCTTCCTCGGCATTCGCTTTTTTAATCGTCGTCGCGACTTTGGACGTATTCGCCGCATCGGCCGAAATCGTAAGGTTTCCTTTCGCTTTCACATCGCCTGCCACGGTGACGGCAGCCGCCGAAGTCGAACCATTGTAGATAGAAGCGCCCGCCAGATACGTCGCCCTCACATCACTGCTCTTGGATTCCTTATCCCCCGATTTTTTTGTCACAGTCGGCTGAATCGTAAGGCTCAAATCATTATTGACCGCACTGTTCGCCGTAATCTTCGTATCACCCGTCGTCGATTCCACTTTTGCATTTTGTCCGACGGTCACGGTCGCTGCGGCTGCGCTCTCATCCATCAGAACATTCACTTTATCGAAGAATTTTTTCGCCGTATCGGAAATTTTCTTCATGGCGCCCGTCTTTTTCGCGCCTTCTGCAATCTTTTCGGTCTTCTCGTCATTCTTCGCTTTATCTTCCGCGCTGTCCTCTTTTTTCTCCGCGGGCTTATTCACGATGTTTCCTTTGAATGTCGCCGTCGCTTTGGCCGACACATCGACACTCGCGCCTTTCACATTCCCGTTCACCGTGACAGTCGCAGTCGAAGCCGCCACATCCAAATTCACGACAGATGCTTTCGACGCATCTTCCGCCGTAAGATCCACAGTGACATCATTTTCCGCTTTAACAATCGCCGCACCGTTTCCGGCATCCACCGTGCCGTCCACCGTCGTTTCCGATACGCCGCGCAGCGTAATGGCGCCGGATTCATCCGCCGTCAGCGTCAGGCGTTTGTCATTGGCATACGTTTCATCCGTACTATTAAGATTTGTAATTTGCGAGAAGTCCATCGCATTCCGGACAATGCCCGTACTTCCCACATTCACCGTGCCCGCCATCAGCGTCGCCGCCGTCTTCACATTGACTTTGCCTGCGATGGCAATCGAACCGGTCGAATTCAGCGCAATCGTCGCCGGTACCAAAGTATCGGCCGTATACTTCGTCATTATAGTAGTGAGCTGATCACTCGTGAGGTTTTTATCAAAGATATTCACCGTCGTCGGCTGTTGATCCTTTTGGGTCGGATCGACCGTCGCGGTGGGATCGAGTTTCATTTTTTCAAAATATTCCGTCCCCGGCGTCGCGACTGTCAGACTCCCTGCATTAATCACACCCGATCCGGAAACGACCATCCCCTTGGGACTTACGAAATACAAATTCCCGCCGACTTCGCTTCCCTTCAGCGCATTCACCGTACCGGCGATATCAATTTGATTGGAAACAAAATTCACGAGATTCGCCGCTTCGGTCGTACCGCCCTGCTCTTTGAAATACATATTCGCCGTGTTTTTATCCGCAACGGAAAAATCGGTGAATCGGTTAATCCCGAGATCCCCTTGCACCTTTTCCGCATACACATCGGCTTTGCCGCCTTCGAATGAAACTTTTGTCCCATCCACGCGCGTGATGTTATTTTCGGTTGCCAACGCCGCAATCGGAGCCATAGATTGCATGGCAACTAAGGAAGCCATCGTAAGCCGAAGTATTTTCTCTCCGCGAATCTTCCCCTGCACAGCGCTGCGACGATGCATTTCTTTTCTCATCACTTTCCGGACGAATTTCATAAAAATCTCTCCTGTTCTTTTTGAGGAAACAAAGGAAGCACCGGTTAAATCATTATCTCTCTTTACAATTTAATCGATGATTCCCGGGTATTTGTTTCCTGCATGAAACTATCTGAAAAAATCAATTTAAAATAATCAATTTGCACATAAAGTTATTATATCATAAAGTTCGGGGGGGGGATGATAGATTTAGAGTTATGCAAATTATATTTTTTCCCTTACACCATATAGGGAAACAAAATAAGACGATTTTCACTCCTCGTTTCCGCCGTTTCCACAAGCCGAAAAAATCTGCTATAATAAAGCGAATAATTTTTGAAACGAAGAAGGACAAAAAAATGGAAAGTTATATCGGAAAACATTTGCTCGTGGATTGCTATCGCTGCAAGGAAGGCGTGATTGATGCGGCGGATCTTTTGATTCCGCTCATGGGAAAAGTGGCGGACAAATTGAACACGGAGCTCTACGGCACTTTTTATCACGAAAGCAATCACGAAATCATCGTGGCCGGTTTCGGCGACAATATGCACATCGATATTCATGCGTATCCCATCGAAAATTACACGGCCGTCGATATTTATCTCTACGATACGGAAATGAATCCGACAAGCGCGATGCGCATCCTCCGCGATTATCTGCAGCCGGACAAAATCCGCGCGACGTCGGTGAAAAGAGGAAACATCGATCGCAAGCTCGACCTCAAGCCGAAAATCAAATCGAACTCGACCACAATCCGCAAAATGCGCCACACGACCCAGCAGCTGAACGACGCCGGACAAAAAATGGTCGGACTCATGAAACCGAAAAAAGTCGTCGGACTTTTGAAAAAAGGAAAAGAGAAACTTTTGGAACGAGAAGAAGAATGAGACATACGGGATGAACAGCCGAGTGCAATTGCCGACGGCTGACGGCTGACAGCTGACGGCTTTAAGAGGTGTCGCCTTCGGCGACGGATTTTTATATGGCACCGATACCGCTTCGCTGATCGGTGAGAGGTGTGCCCTTCGGGCACGATTCCTGTTCTAATCGGCGCGAAGCGCCTCGCCGGCTTTGCCGGCATGCCGCGCGCAGCGCGAGCGAGAGAAGCGAGCGATTATAAAAATGCCGCGCAGCGCACAGGTTAAAGCCGTCAGCCGTTACCGGTCAGCCGTCAGCCTGTGCACAAACGGTGCAAAAAGCCGAGCACGCCTCTTCCCCCTTTCCCCTTCACACTTTTCCCACGCAAAAAGACCCCGCAGGGTCTCTTTTTTTGCGTAAAATTATTTTTCCGCCAAAATGGCATCGGCCATATTTTCCGCCGTTTCCCCCAGCGCTTCTTCGACCGAGGGGTGCGGGCGGATGATTTCGGAGAGTTCTTCGGCCGTCATACCTTTGGATATAGCAAGTGTCGCCTCGCTCATGAGATTGGCGGCATCATGGCATTGAAATTCGGCGCCCAAGATTTTCCCGTCCGGCGCGGCGATGATTTTGATGTAACCGGCGACGCCTTCAATGAGGCTTTTTGCGTTTCCGCCCATCATCGTGCGTGCGACTTTCACTTCGATCCCCTGTGCTTTCGCATCGTCTTCGGTAAGGCCGACGGAAGCGACTTCCGGTTTCGTATACACAACGGAGGGAATGAGTTTCATATCGATATCGCATGGTTTCCCCGCCAAAGCTGCGGCGACGATTCTGGCGTGCGCTTCGGCCGTGTGAGCAAGCTGCGGGGTGCCGGCGACGATATCGCCGATAGCATACACGTGAGGCACGCTCGTTTGGCATTTCGAGTCGACGACAGCGCGGCCGCGTTCTTTTTCTATCTCAAACGGTGTGATACCTTCGACGCTTGCGCGGCGTCCCGTCGCAATGAGAACGGCATTCGCGCAGACTTCCGTTTCCTTATCACCGAGTTTGTAATGTACGGCAAGGCCGTCTCCGTCTTTCGTGATAGTGGAAACAAAGGCTTTCGCGATGACTTTCACGCCTTTTTTGCGAAAATCGGCCGCCAAATGCCGCGAAAGATCGCTGTCCATGGGCGGAATAATCCGCGGCATCGCCTCCAGAATCGTAACCGTCGTACCAAGCGCCTGATAGACTTCGGCAAATTCGACGCCGATGACGCCGCCACCGATGATGACAAGAGACGAAAGCTCGGGAAGATCGGCCAAAAGCGTATCGCTCGTATAAACACCCGGGAGATCTGCGCCCGCAATCGGCGGCACGGAAGGAACGGAGCCTGTCGCAAGAACGATATTTTTTGTTTGCAATTCCGTTTCGCCGTCGCTGTTGGAAACGACGACGCAGGTTTCCGATTTCACAATGCCGGTGCCGTGATAGACATCGACTTTTTTCTGTTTCATCATTTTTTCGATGCCGCCCCGAAGCGTCGAAATGACTTCGGAAACGCGCGTGCGAAGCGCGGGGAAATCGGGGGCGTAATTTTCAACGCAAATCCCGTATTTCTCGGCATCTTTGAGCGATTCCAATAAATCGGCGGCATGGAGCAGCGTCTTTGTCGGGATGCACCCGCGATTGAGGCATGTGCCACCCAAAAAATCTTTTTCGACAAGCGCAACCTTAAGGCCGTACCCCGCCGCGCGAAGTGCGCAGGTATAGCCGCCGGGCCCGGCGCCGATAATGACTACATCGTACATGAATTATGTGTCCTTTCTATGTGAATGGATTTAGTGCTACATTTGAGAAGAAGCTATGGGCTATGAGCCGTGAGCTACGAGCTTTAAAGGAGCGCTGCGCGGCAT
>CAVHIJ010000010.1:0-2079 GCA_963635945.1 bacterium
ATGATTGATTTTTACCACGACGAAAGCCGTGGTATTTTTATGCCATTTTGTTTTCGCAAGCACCAGCAAGGTGCTTTTTTATTGCCTTTCCGGAACCGCAGGAGAAAAATACCGTTGACACAAAAGCCGCGCGCGCCCTTTCCCCTTTCCCCTTCCCTCTTTCCCCTTCCCTTTCCCGTTTTCGCACAAAAAAACGCCCCGCAAAGAGGACGTTCTTCCTAAAATGATTTTATTTTCTGTCGTGCATAATTTTTGAGAGCATGCCGCGCAGGCGGCGAATGCCACGTTTCTCCAAGCGGTAGACGTACGCCGTCGATACATCCATGTCGCCCGCCGTTTCCGCGACCGTCTGCTCTTGGAGGTAGACGCTTCGAATCACATCTTTTTCCCGCTCCGGCAGGCGCTGCATTGCATGACCCACCGCCGATTGCAGGAAACTTCTGTCCGCCGTTTCAAAAGCCAAATCCGGTGCGGCCAGTGCAAATGCTTCTTCCGCTTCCGCGCTTTCCATCGGCAACTCATTCGTCTGCGTTTTCAGGAAATCCAGAATGCGCCCGCGCACCCTGTGCACCGCATAGAGCGAAAAAGCGACGCCGAGCTTGGGATTATACCGCTCCACCGCTTCCATGAGCCCGACAGTGCCTTCCTGGATGAGATCCATCATCACCGTCTCCTGCACATGATACTTCATCGCTTCGCGGAACACCAAGAGCTGGTAATTTTCCACTATCGTCCCGCGCGCGTCCTGATCTCCGTCTTCCTTGTACCGCTTCCACAGGAGAGTCTCTTCCTCCCGCGTCAGTTTCCGAATTTCGGAGAGCGACGCCATGTAATCCTCAAGCATACGTTTCCTTTTACCTTAAAATTTAAATTGATACTCGGCACCGATATATTCTTTCGTCTCTGTATTATACCACGCCGTGATACCCCAGCGCGAACGCAAATCATATCGGAAGCCGTAACTCTTCTGGTCGTTATTGACGCCCATGGTCGCCGTGAGCATGAAATTATCGAATAAATATTTCCCGATTTTGATGTGATAATACTCATCCTGCCCGCTGCCGGACTTCGAATCGAAATAGGTGTCATTCGATGTCGTGACGCTGAAAAGATCCAGTCCGAAAGAATTTTGCAGGAAATTTTGCACCGTTCCGTTGAACACCATCTGCAGCCCCGCATTAAAGAGCGCGCCCGTTTCATCCGTATTCCCGTTCGAATTGCCGCTGCCGCTCACATCCTGATGAAATGTCAAAAGTTTCACAATTTGCGAATCATTGAGCGCAGGCTCGCTCCGCAGGCGGAAACGGAATTGGCCGACGGGACCGGTGAGTTCCATATTCACTTTGTACTGCCCGACTTTCGTTTCCCCGCGCAAATTGAGTGTCGGCATGAAGGAATCGGGGACGGTGCCGAATACGGCGCTCCCCTGCTTAATCGTGAAATTATTCGTCAAATATTTTACGACGCCGCGATCCACATCGACTTTGCCGGACATGATCGGTTTGGAAACGAGCCCCATCGCGTGCACGTTTCCTCGTACGTACATATCGAAGAGGAGCGAATGATACAGCCGCACGCGGTCGCCGACCGAGACGGCCACATCCATCAGCATGTCATAGGAGTCTCCGCCTTCTTCGTAGGAAAGCGGCACATGGATCGTCGCATTTTCCACGGAGACCTGCCCGGCGACTTTCGGGAGGCCGTGCTCTTCGGAAACGGTGATGTCGGCATGAAGCGCGCCGTTGTAATAATCCGAACGTATCGTATCGGCGTCCGCATGCGCGGTGCCTTCGTATCCGGTGAGTTTCATTTTATCCCAGGAAACGCGCCCTTCGGCCGTCGCGACATTATCGCGAATTTTCGCTTCCGCGGAAAGTGTCGCTTCTTTTCCGGAGAATGTCATCGTCCCTTTCATCGGCGTGATGGGCTCGGCAAAAGTTTCTACCGTCATCTCCCCGTTTTCGACGGAAATATGCCCCATGATTTCCGGATCGTTCCATTCGCCCGTCACATGAAGTTTCCCATCGATGGGGCCTTTGGCCTCTTTCACGGGTTTGACGAAAAGCGCGAGCGCATTGA
>CAVHIJ010000010.1:2089-30210 GCA_963635945.1 bacterium
TCCGCATTGTCGAGATTGATCGTAAGATCGAAAGGAATCTGCCGCCCGTCGTCTTCGCCCAGAATCGCCGCGACGGGCATCGTGCCCGAAAGTGTGCCTTTATACACATCCTTCGTCATGAAAGCATCGGAAATCGTGAGCATCCCGGCATGCATGTGCCCTTTGAAGGAAAGTTCATTGAAAGGAATTTCGTTGTAGACTGGATTTGTGACGTCCAACGTGAGCTGCGCCTCCGGATCTTTCACATCGCCTTTGAGTGTCAAATCCGCCGTCATCATCCCGCCGAATGTGAGATTATCTTTATCCAAAATTTCGGAAACAAAGGAAACGTCGAGATTTTTCGTGTCGAGTTTCATATCGAGAGCGCCGTCTTTGGAGAGCGTCCCTTTGCCCGTCACGAGACCTTCGCCGATGGGAAGATTCATTTCGCGAATGGAAAGAATGTGATTCGCATACGACATGTCGAGTTTCCCCTCGCCCATCGAAAGATGTCCCAGCTTAGCGTCGGCCGTCCTCATGGTAAGCGACAAATTCGGATTATCGAATGTGCCGCGAAGGCGCATGGAGCCGTCCATCGTGCCCGCCACATTCTTCACCGGCAGGCCGAAAAGATCGAGTGCATCCGCAATCCTCCATTTTTGGAATATGAGACGACCGTCGAGAGCACCCGTTTCCGCATTGACGAGCCCGTTCCATTTGAATTCGCCCGCGCGATGTTGGAAATAGCCGTCCGTGATACGGAAAATCCCATCTTTATACATGACTTGTGCGGAAACACGGCCGAGGCCTTTCCCGTCGATCAAAATTTCGCGACTTTCGACATTCCCGTTGAATTCCGGCGAATCCGTCGTCCCCGTGAGACGCCCGCGGAATGTCGCATATCCTTCGACCGGCGCCGAGGGCAATACGCGATCCAAATCGACGTCGACCAAAGCGAGCGTGAAATCAAGTTTCCCGTTTTCATAAGATCCCACCGCCTGCGCCGTGCCGCCATACATATACCCGAAGCCGTTCGGAATCGTAAATTTCCCGTCTTGGAATGCATAATCGACATAGACGGATTGATAGAGTTCACCGGCAATCGAGCCTTCCGTCGCAAGGATGTTTCCCGAAACGGCGGGATTATCCATCGTGCCGCCGATTGTCACTTTATTATCGAACCAACCCGTCACCGGCACATCGAGTCCTACGAGTTTCAATATATTTTCAATGCGCGCATGCTTGGTTTCCTCGGTGAGCGAAAGCGTTTTTTCACCCGTGAGCCCGACGGAGCCGGAAATATGATGCGTGCCTTCCGAAAGTGTCACGGTCGCATTGTCGATATACAGCATATCCGTGTCGCCGTGAATGCTGCCGTCCGCACGGCCGATCGGTGCCGCTTCGAAATGCCCGTCCGTCAGGCGGAAATCCGCTTGGTACGAGAAAGCATCCGCCGTGCCGCTTATGCGCCCTTCCGCCGACGCCGTGCCGCCGATATCGTAACCGGCGAGAAGCGCAAAGTTTCCGAGCTCCACGCCCGCCGCTTCCGCGCGCAAATCGAAGACGCCGTCCGTCACCGTGCCGCGCGCCGCCATGGCGCCGTCACCCATCGAAGCGATAATGTACGGAATCCGCCACGTCTTATCCGCGCCGGAAATTTCGCCGCAGGCCGTATCCAAATACAAACCTTCGACGGAAATGCCTTCCCCGTCGAAAGCGATCACACTCGCATCGCCCAGAATCGTCGCATGCGCCGCGACCGTCTGCGCGCCGTACGTGTCGTACGAGAGCCGTTTTCCGTAGAAATCGCCCTCCGTCCGATGCAGCGAAAAGCCGCCTTCATTGTACGCGCCGGAAAGTGAGCCCTTCCCGGAAACGACGCCGCCGACATCCGCAAATCCTTTCAAAATCGAAAGATCCACATCCGCCAAATCATACATCGCGTAGCATTCGCCCGTCTTCGTTTCATACGAACCGCTCACCGTGAGGCGCCCTTCCCCGACGGCAAGCGCCGCATCGAATGTAAACGGTTCACCGAAAGAAATATCGAGATTACCCCCGATATCCGCGGAGACATCAGCCCCTTCCGCACGAAGTTTCATATCGGAAACGGACAATTTTTCTTCCGAAAGCGCAAAATGCGCCGACGTATTTTTAAACGTATATCCTTTGACGGAAAGCGTCGCATCGGAAACGATCCCTTCCGCCAGATATTTCAATTTCCCATCCTTGCAATCGACTTCCGCCTTCGTAATTTTCCCGGTGCCTTCCGAAATTTCCGCCGGCTTCGCCGAGTCCGGCAAAAGCGCGAGTAGCGGCGAGAGTTCTCTCAAAGGCAAATCCTTTGTTTCCAATTTTCCGTAATAGCGATTTTCATCTGTATACACGAGTTTCCCGGACACATCCGTCCCGAATGTGTGCGCATCCAGCACCGCCTCGATGACGCCGCCCGTGCCCCAGCTCACCTGGCCGCCCACATTTTCCGCCGCATACATTTCCCCGCCCGGAAGATATACCGCGACCTTGCCGTTTTGCAGCAGGACTCGCCCGCGAAATTCCGAAGGCCCTTCACTTTCGGAAACGATTAACTTCTGCACATTCCACGAACCGTCCGCCTCTTTGCGAAGCGTGATATCCGGCGTCTCGACGCGGACTGTTTGCACCATCGCCGCCACGCCCGAATCGTGAAAATACGCGGAAAGAGCCCCCGCAATCGTCCAGCGCACCGAAAGCCCGGGCGCAAAAAAGACACGCATCCCCTGCGCGTCTTTCAGCTCAATATCCTCAAATTTCAAATCAAAAGCGGGATCCAAATCGACGGCACGCCAAGAAACCGTCCCGCGGACGCGCTCTGCCGCAGCCGAAGCAAGCATCGGCTCCAAAGTTTGCATCGCCATCGGACGTACCAGAAAGTAAAGCGCCAGAAAAATCGCCGCCGAAGCCGCTAAAATTCTGTAGATCCACCGTTTGGAAACGTGCATGAACCCCTCGTATCCATCATCATCTATCGAAAAATTTTAATTCCATTTTTACTTCTTAATAGTTTAAATCACGCACGCATTTCTGTCTACCTATTATAGAAATTTTTGTGAGACCATAGAAGAAACAAAATTCCGACGCCGGCTACGCAGAAGCTGACGGCTGACAGCAGACGGCTGACGGATTTAAAATGTGTCGCCTGCGGCGATGAATTATTTTGTAATCGGCGCCTGCGGCGGCGGACACCGGCACAAAAAAATCGCGGGAACATGACTGCGCACATTCCCGCGATCCGACCGATTCAATTTCCTTCATAGGCACGCACTCGAAGAGTGAGTCCTTTTTCTTCGCAAATTTTTCGGCAGAGCGCGATTTCTTCTTCATTCTCCACTTTATCGACGACCGTCATCACGACGTGCGGAATATAGGCTTTCGCACGCACGGCAAAATCGAGCATCGCATCATAGGACGGAAGTCCGTAGCGGCTTCTCGTCAGCATAAGATAGCGGCGGGCATTCGATGCGTTTAGGGAAACGGAAACCGTATTCAAAAGTCCCGCAAAATCCGGCGTGATGTCGCGCCCGTGCTCCAAGTTTCCGAGACCGTTCGTATTGAGGCGAGTCGGCATGTCGGGATGAAGTTTTTTGATATAGCGCAGTACGTCCGTCAGCACGGCAAGACGCATCGTCGGCTCGCCGAATCCGCACACGACCGTTTCCGAAATGCGATCCCACGGCACCGTATCCAAAAGTGCTTTCACTTCTTCCGCCGTAGGTTCTTTTCCGCCGAACCAGAGCGTCGCCTCCGGTCCCATTTCTTTTAAACCCCGCAGGCAAAATGTACATGCGCAATTGCAAAGATTCGTGAGATTGATGTATAAATTCCGTTTTTCACCCGGCGAAAGGCGCGCGATACCGTCGGCGACAGAAATATATTTCCCGCCCGTTTCCACCGTGTACACAATCATGGCCATTTATTTCAGCTCCGTCAGATATTCTTCGAATGCGAGGCCCCAATCCCAGGGAAGATTCAGCGCCACCGTATATTCGAGCACTTTATGAATGAAATCCGCGGCTTTTTTCACCGCATCGGGGAGGCTTTCGCCGCGCACGAGCGACCCTGCGACAATTGCCGCAAAGACGTCCCCCGTCCCGGAGCGATCGCCGCCTACTTTTTCCGTGGAAACGATGATGGGCGCACGACCTTTTTCCGCAATGAAATTTTGCACCGTATTCCCTTCGCAAAGACCCGTGATGACGACCTGTGACGGGCCTTTTTTTATGAGCGCTTCCGCCATTTCGGAAAGTTCTTCCTTCGTCACATGCCCGCCTTCCGGGTACGACCGCCCCAAAAGCTCACAGCATTCGGTGAGATTCGGCGTCACGACATCCGCATACGCCAAAAGCCGCCGCATTTCACGGCACATTTCTTCCGTGTACGAGGAGTAGAGACGCCCGTTGTCCCCCATGACGGGATCCACCATGACGAGTGTTTCCTCTGTCCGAAACATATCGATGAAATCTATCACAATCCCGATTTGCTTCGCCGACCCGATGAAACCGGTGGAAATGCCGTCGAAGGTAAGACCGTTTTCCTTCCAATTTTCCATGTACGGCCGCATTCTTTCCGTGTAATCGTCGATATAATGCGAAGGAAATCCCGTATGCACGGAAAGAATCGCCGTCGGGATCGGACACGCCTGCACCCGAAGCGCGGAAATAATCGGCAGCGCCGCCGCAATCGAGCACCGCCCAAAGCCCGTCAAATCGTTCACGAGCGCAATTCGTTTCTGTCGTTCCGTAAGCCTTCGCCTCCTTTTTCAAATTTCCCCAATTATACCACAGAAATCGTCCGAAAAAATGCCGCGGAATTTTTTCGAATAGTTCCCCTTTCTTCACAAAATTGTTATATAATAATTACATGAAATTAACGTATTTTCAAAAGGAGGTTCCCATGGAGTACAAGATGATTCATTATGAAGTCGAAAATGAGATTGCGACGATTACACTGGATTATCCCCCGACGCTGAATGCGCTTGATATGAATATGGCGCTGGAAATCGAAGACGCATTGGCGGCGGCCGAAGCGGATGCGGGCGTCAAAGTCGTGGTGCTGGCAGGCGCCGGGCGCGCGTTTTCCGGCGGAGGCGATATCCGTTTCATGAAAGCGCATTGCGATGAGCCGAATTTTGCAAAAGAATCCATGGCGCCTCTGGCGGGAAAACTCTCCGAGCTCGTGCTGCAAATGAAAAAAATGTCCAAGCTCGTCATTTGCGCGGTCGCAGGCGCATGCGCGGGCGGCGCGGCAAATCTCGCCTTTGCGTGCGATTTCGTCTTTGCTGCGGAAAATGCGAAATTCTTGCAAGCTTTCGTCGGCATCGGTCTTTGCCCGGACACCGGCGGCGCATACACGGTGCCGCGCATGATCGGCACGCATCGTGCCATGGATCTTTTCGTGACGGGCCGCGTCGTCGACGCCGAAGAAGCACTCGCCATCGGTCTCGTAAAAGAAGTCACGACGAGAGATACGCTTCTTCCGACCGTATACGCATTTGCGGAAAAACTCACAAATGGCCCGACACTCGCCTACAGAAATATGAAGAAACTGCTCTTCGAGAGTATGTACAAAGATTTTGAAACGTTCATGAAAGCCGAAGCGGTGTATCTGGGCGAATGCTCCTCCTCCGAAGATTTCAAAGAAGGCATCACGGCCTTTTTGGAAAAACGCCCCGCGGAATTTAAAGGGAAATAAAAAGCTATGCGCCGTGGGCCGTGGGCCGTGGGCTGGAAGCTTTAGCGGCGGGCACCTGCCCTCATACCTCATGCCACAAAAAAAGCATTCACCGAAAATTTCGATGAATGCTTTTTACATGCCTATGTTCGATTAAAAAACTCGTTTGGCGCCGACGTAGCAATCGTACCAATACCCGCTCGTCATATCCGCCACTTGGACGCCGCCGCTCGTCGTCGCGCTGATGAAAGTCCCGTTTCCGAGATACAAACCCGAATGCGACACGCCGTCTTCATACGTCGAGAAAAATACCAAATCACCGGGACGAAGCGCATTCCATTCCACGAAATCGCCCAGACAATATTGCTCATCGGCCGTACGCGGGAGCCCCATGCCCTGGCAGGCGAAAATATATTGCATGAAACCGGAACAATCGAATCCGCCCGGTGTCGTCCCACCGAATACATACGGCACGCCCACATATTTTCGCGCCTCATCCATGACGGCTTTCGCCCGAAGCGCCGAAATTTCACCCGTCTGCCAATCGACACGACGCCTGGGATCATCCGGCCGCCAGCTGTAACTGTCCAGCACCGCTTCGTGAGAATCGGCTCCGACATCATATCCGTTCTTTACAACATCCGAAAGTACTTTATACGTCACTTTCCCTAAAACGCCGTCGGCGACAAGACCGTTTTTTATTTGAAATTCACGAATCGCGCGCTGCGTTTCCCGACCGTAATACCCATCGACCGTGACACGCATACCCGCCTGCGAAAGCATTTTTTGTATTTCACGTACGGATTCGCCCGTATCGCCCAAGGTAAACACACTGAACGCCTGTGCTCCCTGCGCGCCGAGCAGCATACATCCCGTCAAAAGCAAAATTTTCTTCCACTGCTGCATACGTCACCTCAACTTTCCTTACTTCGCTCCGTCAATTATACCATACTTCCCTCCTTCGTGATGCCACTCCGTCCCGTAGCGCTTGCCGGAAACGAAATTGCGGTCAATCATCATATCAATATAATAATCTTCATCCGATTCGCTCTTGAGCGCATAAATTTCCGCAGACAATTTCTCGTAAATCTCCTCATCGGTAAGGCGGCACGGCGCCGTAAACGATATTTCAAAAGTCATATACACGCCGCCGTCGTGCTCCTCGACGTAAAAATCATGATACGAAAGCGGCAGCCCCGTGCGGAAAATGGCCGATTCCAAATCGCGGCGATATTCTTTTTCTCGCGGATTTCCCACCGCTTTCGGATCTGCGTGGACGACGGCCTGCATTTGAAATTTTTCCTTCACCGCATCCGTCAAATACTCACAAATTTCATGCGCACTCACCAAATCAAGGCGGCTGTCCACTTCGACATGCGCGGAAAGGAAACGATTTTCCGGCCCGTAATCGTGAATAATGAGATCATGCACGCCGTAAATGCCGGAGATTTTTTCCATGAACGCTTTCACATCCGCATAGAGCGCTTCGTCCGGCTCCGTACCGATGATGGAATTCAGCGCATGTTTCAAAATCGTGTATCCGGTATACATGATAAGAAAGGAAACCAGCACGCCGACGTAGCCGTCAATGAGAAGCCCCGTCACATTTTCGACCGCAATCGCCGCCAAAACGCCCGCCGTCGACACGACATCCGAAATCGAATCGGCCCCGTAGGCGCGAAAAGCTTCGGCGCCCGTTTTCTTCGCGGCTGTGCGATACACGAAAGAAAGCGCCAGTTTCCCGAAAATCCCCAGAAACAGCGTCGCAATGAGGTACGAATTCACCATGACGGGCGAAGGCGAAAGAATTTTTTGAAACGAATCGACGCAAAGCATGATGCCGACATAGAGAACGACGGAAGCCATCACGGTCGAATTGATGTATTCCAGGCGCCCGTGACCGAAAGGATGCTCTTTGTCCGACGGTTTCACGGCATAGTAAAACGTGAGGAGCAAGAGCAGCACCGCGCCGACATCCGTGATGTTATTGAGCCCGTCGCCCACCGTCGAGACAGAGCCGCTCCGGTAGCCCATCAGCACTTTCGCCGCACCCAAAATCCCGTCGATTGCCATACCGACGATGCAGAAAAAATACGCCGCATTTTGCCGGGATTCCGGTAATGCAAACATAGTCGTTTCCCCCTTTCTTTCATGAAACAATCCGAGGCCGCGCACCGACCGTTTCCGTTTCCGAAAAAGATTTTCGGGCACTGCCTAAACTTTCCCATATAGCACAAAAAGCCCTCCTTGAGGAGAGCTTTTCATATGCGGTTTTCAGTCTTCGAACTTATCGAAATCGACGCCGTTCAAAATCTCTTTCAAATTGACCAATTCCTCTTTCGTAAGCGTCAGCCCCTTTGTCATGGACTGATGATCCGGGTCCCAGGAACGAAGGTCGAATTTCGGAGAACGTCCGTTCCAACTGGTGTAGGTCAGCTGCTTTCTCCAGCCGTTGGAAGCCGTGGACAAATCGCCCAGTTCTTCCAGAATTTCCACAGAAATACTCGTAGCCATCATTTCACCTCACGGATAAAATCACTTGCGTATTTCTCAAAGCGCATTCTTGGCCGCTTCGCAAATCTTTGCGAATGCCGCCGGATCATGAATTGCCATTTCGGAAAGCATCTTACGATTGACTTCGATGCCCGCCTTGGAAAGGCCCGCAATGAGACGGCTGTAGGAAAGGCCGTTCATTCTGGCACCCGCATTGATACGGATGATCCAAAGTTTACGGAATTCTCTCTTTTTCTGACGACGATCTCTTCTTGCGTAGTAGAGCGCCTTCATGACGAGCTCATTGGCTTTGCGGAACTGATTATGGCGGGCGCCTCTGTAACCCTTCGCCAGTTTCAGAATTTTCTTATGTCTTTTATGATTGGTGAGACCGCTTTTTACTCTTGCCATTCTCTTCTTCCTCCTTGTATCAGCCGTTCGGCAGCATCTTTACGACGCGCTTGTAATCGGATTTGGAAACCAAAGCCGCTTTTCTGAAATTTCTCTTTCTCTTCGGGGATTTCTTTTCGAGAATGTGGCTGTGGAAACCTTTGTTTCTCTTGAACTGGCCGGAACCGGTCTCGGTAAAGCGCTTGGCTGCGGCGCGGCGTGTCTTCATTTTCGGCATAATAATCTCTCCTTTACATCAAGCCTTCGGCGCGACAATCATGGTCATGTTGCGCCCTTCAATCTTCGGTGCTTTTTCACATGCGATGGTATCCCCAAGCTCATGTGCGAAACGGTCAAGAACTTCCTGCCCGAGCTCCGGATGCGACATTTCGCGTCCGCGGAACATGATTGTCACTTTCACCTTGTTCCCGTCGGCAAGGAAGCGCTGTGCATTTTTCAATTTCACAAAGAAATCGTGCTCGTCGATATTCGGACGAAGCTTCACTTCTTTGATCTGGAAAACTTTCTGTTTCTTCTTGGCTTCCTTATCACGTTTCTGCTGTTCATATTTGAATTTACCGTAATTCATGATACGGCAGACAGGGGGCTTGCCGTTGGGCGCCACCTCGACGAGATCAAGATTCTTTTCCTCCGCCAGGCGCAGTGCCTCGCGGGTATTCATGATCCCCAACTGTTCGTTTGTATCGCTGACGACACGGACCTCTTTGGCCCGGATTTCCTCATTGATACTGAGTTCCTTACCTATTCTGTTCACCTCCGAACTTAAAACAAATTGCAAGGTAAAAGCGGACAGCATACGCCGTCCGCTTTGAATTCATACGTGACCTTAGTAGCTTGCGCCTTGTAAGGTGAGAAGCGGATGACTTCTGCTTGCAATAGATACGTAGGATATTGTACAGGATGAATCCCGTTTTGTCAAGAAACCGGTTGTTCTTCAGTCCAAATCATTTGTGAGCACGCGATGCGCCATGCCGACGGAGACTTCATTGAAACGAAGGACGCCGACGCCGACGTAAATCGCGACGCACAGATGTTCGTGCCAGCGCGCGATGCCGATTTTTCCGCCCACATTCATGCCGAGCGCTTTGAGTTTGATGAATTCGATCGCCGATTCAATCGCGCCCACGACAGAACCGTCGCCCACATGCGTATCATTGATGACGTGCTGACGCTGCGCCGCCACAATGGCCGATTCGAAAATTTTCGGCAAAATTTCTGGGAACCGTCCGCCGAAATTGACGGCAACGGCGCGGATACCGGCTTTCGCGAGCTCCTCACGCAGCACCGCTTCATCGGCGCGCGTTTCCGAAATCGCCATACGGAGCGCCGCGCGCCCCACATCGGCACTCTGATATTCGGTTTCCATTACAGGCTCCGTTCTTTGATTTCGCGGATGATATTTGCGATAAAGACTGCGACCGGAGCGCTGCCTTCATCCCCGCCGGCACGCGTGCGGACGGATACCGTGCGCGTCTTCATTTCCTTTTCGCCGACGATAAGCATATACGGAATCTTTTCCGTCTGCGCTTTGCGAATCTTGTAGCCGAGCGTTTCATTCGCTTCTTCGAGCTCGACACGGATGTCGGAAGCGGCCAAAGTTTCCGCGATTTCCTGTGCATACGCCATATGATCCTGCGCGACCGGAATGACTTTGACCTGGACAGGTGCAAACCATGTCGGGAACGCACCGGCAAAATGTTCGATCAAAATGCCGAGGAAACGTTCCAAAGAACCGTAGCCCGCACGGTGAATCATGACGGCGCGATGCTTTTCGCCGTCCTCGCCGATATAATTTACATCGAAACGTTCCGGCAGCTGCATATCCATCTGGATCGTGCCGCACTGCCAGGTGCGTCCCAGCGAATCTTCGATATGGAAATCGAGCTTCGGCCCGTAGAAAGCACCGTCACCTTCATTGATTACATACGGCACGCCCGCATGTTCAATGGCATTTTTAAGAGCATTGGTGGAAATTTCCCACAATTCTTCCGAACCCATGGAATTTTCCGGACGCGTCGAAAGTTCGACATGGTACTGCAGACCGAAAATCGCATACAAATCGCGATACATCGCAAGCGTCCCCAGGACTTCCTGCTCCATCTGCTCCGGCGTCATGAAAATGTGCGCATCATCCTGCGTAAAGCAACGGACACGGAAGAGCCCGTGGAGAGCGCCGTGAAGTTCGTGACGATGAACGAGACCGAATTCGCCGACACGCTTCGGGAGCTCCTTGTAACTTCTCTGCTTCGTTTTGAAATACAGAATTCCGCCCGGGCAATTCATCGGCTTCACCGCATAATCTTCGCCGTCAATCTGCGTGAAATACATATTTTCACGGTAATGATCCCAATGGCCGGACTGCAACCACAATTTCTTCGAAAGAATGACCGGCGTCATAATTTCTTCATAATCATATTTCTTGAAAAGTTCACGTTCATATTCCATCAGCAAATTGCGAAGCGCCATACCCTTCGGATGGAAGAACGGGAAACCCGGACCTTCTTCATGGAAACTGAAGAGATCCAGCTGCTTGCCGAGTTTACGATGATCGCGCTTTTCCGCTTCCGCACGGACAAAGAGGAAATGCTCCAAATCTTCCTTGCTGTAGAACGCCGTCCCGTAAATGCGCTGCAACATCTTATTATGCTCATCGCCGCGCCAATACGCACCCGCGACCGTCATCAATTTGAAAGCTTTCACCTTCCCGGTCGTGCGGACGTGAGGACCTGCGCACAAATCCGTGAAATCGCCCTGCGTGTAAAGAGAAATGACCGCATCTTTCGGCAAATCCTCAATCAGCATGACTTTATAATCCTGCTTTTCCGCTTTGAAGAAAGCAATCGCATCTTCGCGGGACATCACTTTCTTTTCGAGCGGCAGATTTTCCTTCACAATCTTCGCCATTTCCTGCTCAATCGCTTCGAAATCATCCTGGCTGAACACATGTTCCGAATCCAAATCATAATAGAAACCGTTGTCGATAGCCGGCCCGATTGCGAATTTCACTTCCGGATACAAATGCTGCATCGCCTGCGCCAAAATGTGCGACGCCGTATGACGAAGCGTATACAGACCTTCCGGATCTTCCTTCGTGAAGAATTCCACCTGCGCGCCGTCGACAATCGGATCGCGCAAATCGGCGAGCTCGCCGTTTACCTTCGCGCATATCGCCTCTTTGGCAAGCGAATTCGAAATCGCCTTCGCCGCTTCAAAGAGCGGCACCGCGCTCTCGAATTCCATTTCCTTCCCGTCTTTCAGAATAATTTTAACCATCATTCCCATCCTTTCCCGCGAAATCCGGGCCTTGGGTCGTCCTCATTCGCAAATGTAAAATAAAAAAAGCTCCCGTCCCATAAGGGACGAAAGCTGATCTTCCGCGGTTCCACCCAAATAAATCCTTTCGGATTCTCTTTTCGGCTCATAACGTCGCCACACGGGGAAACATACTCCGATTTCCGCTTCCCGGCTCAAAAGGGGTAACGCAAAAGTTCCCTCGCCCGCTCGCACCGACCGCAGGCTCTCTACAGAGGAATCCCTCTCACGTCATGTCTTTCTCTTCGCTTTTATGTCCCCTACTATAGAAGAAACGAAGATTTTTGTCAAGAGAAAATTGAAAATATTCTCACATTTTCCGCATACCTTTGTGTGACATAAGAGCTTGTAGCTATGGGCTATGGGCTATGGGCTATGGGCCGTGAGCTTTAAAGGTGCGCTGCGCGGCATTTTTGTAATCGGCGCTTCGCGCCTCGCCGCCATCGGCTACATAAAACAAATATGTCGCCGAAGGCGACACCTAAATCGCTTGCTATTTCACTATCTGCACCAATTCACCGTCATATTTTCTTTTAAGGGACGTTTCCGAAGCGGCATTTTCGCATGCCCGACAATGAGCCCGCACATCGGCGTCGCTTCTTCCGGAATCCCGGCCGCCTTCTTCCAATCCGCCTCATGACGAATCGTACGAATCATACCGTGAATATAACAAGAACCGAGCCCAAGCTCCGTCGCCGCCAAATGCATATTTTCGATGATGACCGCCGCATCGTATTTCACGACCGTGTCATTTGCCTCCGGCGTCGCCAAAACCATAATAAATATCGGCGCTCCGTAAGACGGATCCTCTGCGGCACCGGAAACACGCGTAAACGTCTCCCGCATCAGCGCAAGCACCTCCTGTTTCTCAATCACCGTCAAAAGATAACCGGCAAAATTATGATGCCCGATCGGTGCACGCTGCGCCGCCTCCAGCACCTTTTCCAAATCCTCGAAAGAAACTTTCTCCTCCGTATACGCACGAGTAGAACGCCGAAGCGCCATCACATCACAAAATTCCATAACTATTCCTCCTTTGCCATGACGGATATTGTACAGGGAACAAAACATTTATGCAAGGGATACGGCATAAGGCATGAGATACACGGCATGAGATACGCGGCATGAGGCAAGGCGCATACGCTCCCGGGTGTCGCCTGCGCCGATGATTCTATTTTATGTCGACGAAATAGAAAAATCTTTTTTTCCATTTTTTATGTTTTTATTTTCCTTCTATGATATAATATATCAAGAAAGGAATACGCGGTATGAAAATAGAATTTTATGAAACCTAAAATGGACATTGTCCCGTTGCCGAATTTTTAAACAAGCTTGATATAAAGATGAGAGTCAAAACATTACGAAGTATCCAATTTTTGGAAAACATGGGTACTTCTTTACGAATGCCGATTTCGCAAGCGCTCGATGAAGGAATTTTTGAATTGCGAGCGCAGTCCGGAAATAACATTACCAGAGTTTTATATTTTTTCGTTATCGGTGATTGTGCAATATTAACGCACGGTTTTATCAAAAAAACACAAAAAACGCCATCGCGGGAAATTGAAAAAGCAAAAGAAATCCGCAAAGCGTATTTTAATCATCGGAAAGGCAGGATATGATGGAATTTCAAGAATATTTGGCTAAACAAATGAAAAATCCGGAGTTTAAAAAAGCTTGGGAGGAGGACGAGGAAGAGTATCAATTGATGCTTTCCATTTTAAAAGCAAGAAATGAAAAAAATCTCACACAAGCGGAATTGGCAAAATCTTCCGGCATTCGTCAATCCAATATCAGCCGAATCGAAACGGGACAAGTCGTCCCCTCTTTGGCGACCCTCCGAAAAATCGCAAAAGGACTCGGAATGAAACTGGAAATTCGTTTCATATAAAATGATAACACCTATGTTACCTTCATTTTATTCGAGGAGAATTCTTTATGGAAAAAAGGTTGTATTCCATGGACTTGATACGTGTCTTGGCCATGTTCCTTGTCATCATCGTTCATACAAAAAGCCTGTTTTTCAACATGAATACATATCCTTACATCTATATGTTCCTGAAAGTCATCGGTACCGTCGGCGTACCTCTTTTTGTCATTCTGACCGGATATCTGATGTTCGACAGAAATTACGAAAGTGATGATTATCTGAAAAAATTTCTTGTGAGAAACCTTCTGTCTCTCGTCGTCGCTTATGAATTTTGGAATATTGTCTGGAATCTTTTTAGGTATGCGCCGTTTACCGAAAACCCGCAAAAATGGTCGGCTATAGCAAAGGCGGCTTTATTCATGGGAGATACGATTTCCGCACTATGGTATCTTCCGATGACGATTGCTCTTTATCTCGGCATGCCCATTCTTTCCGTTTTCTGCCACAGAATCACATCGACTCTTTATGCGAAAATTTTAATTTTTGCCCTCATCATGAGCGGCACACTGATTCCTTCCGTAGCTCCGCTTCTTTCTTTTACCGGCCACACACCGTCCATCCATTCCGTCCTGCGCATGAATATTTTCGGTGCATCCGTCTGGGGCGAAAGCGTTTGGATGATTTATCTCTTAGCCGGTTGGGCAATTTCTCACGGAAAATTGAAACAAATCAAAACTTTTGCGCTTACCTGTTTCGGCATTTTCCTTCCTATCTTACTCATGTATGTCGCGGAACTTCTCAAACACTCCGTCCAACATTATGATTTTGTTTTAGTCGTCTTATTATCCATTTCCGTCTTCGAGCTTTTAACAAGAACAAATACAAATTTTGTCTCATGCGAAAATTTCAGAAACATAATTGCTTCCGTCAGTAAATTTTCCTTTGCCGTCTATATGTTACATAATTTTATCGGTAAAGCGATACATACAGCACTAAGCCTTATTGTTACTATGCCCCCCCCCGAAAATCCGCTTTCTTCCGCAATTTCCGTCCTCAGTTATGTCGTTTTCTTAATCGCCATTGTACTGGTCGTCTGCTTTATTGTTGAAATCGTAAAAAGAAACTACTTCCTCCGGCGCTACGTCTTATTGATGAAATAACGCAAAAGAAAAAGACCATCAAATATCGCACAAAAAAGGACTCCCCTCAAAAGGAGTCCTTTTCGCTTACTGCGTTTCATATTCCACACGTCATTCGTCATTCTTCACTCTTCAATATACGCTATCCCCTCTGCGATGAGAGCTACGGAGCCGCCGATGGAGAGTGCGATGAGTTTTCCATCTTTCGCTTCGGCATCGGCGTAGATGAGACCGCCCGATTGATGCGCATCGATATGAATTTTTTTATTTGCGGAAAGGGCCAGATACGCCGCAATGGCCGCCGTGCCGCTGCCGCAGCTGGATTCATTGACGAGAGTGTCCGTTTCTTTCACGTAGACGAATGGATCGAGCGTGTATCCGTCATAGAAAAGAATTCCGGTCGCGCCGCCTTCTTCCGTCGGAAATTTTTCCAAGACGGCGCGTGTCAATGTTTCTTTTTCGGAAACATTCGGCATTTTTCCCGTCACATGACAAAAATGCACGATGCCGGGGAGTGCAACGCGGCAAAATATTTCCTCCCTCACGCGGACGGTTTCTATGGAAAGAGGTTTCGGCATTTCGGCCGTGACGTCAAAAACGGTG
The DNA here is from genome assembly GCA_963635945.1 of bacterium. GTDB lineage: Bacteria > Bacillota > Negativicutes > Veillonellales > Dialisteraceae > UBA1822. The sequence continues at coordinate 17,603 of CAVHIJ010000010.1, forward strand.
CGACTTATTCGCCTAACGCTTGTCCTCACATTATGCGAGAGCCCGCTGCAGCAGACATCGTACTCCGCGATTTCCCCATCTTCCCTCGCCTTGAAACAGCGCAGAGCGGATGCGGCGCGCACGGCGTTTCCGCAAAATTCTCCGCCCATCATGGAAACAAAAATATCCGCCGCCCGCGGCGCTTCCTCGGCCAAAAATCCGACCTGCTCGGCCGCAAAACACGTCGTATCCATGAGTGCGCGTGCGACGGCCGCTCGTTTTTCTTTCGGCACGGGATCGGTGACGAAAAGCGTCGTGTTTCCGGAAGGATTAAGTTTCACCACATGCAAATCCACGCTTACGCCCCCTGTTTTTCTTCAATGAGTGCCACCAATTTTCGTTTGTTTTTCGATGACAGCATGGCAAAAGGTACGGAAATTTTCGCAAGGCCGCCCTCTGTCGGCGCCCCAATATAAATTTCCGTGAAACGATGAGAAAATCCGACAATTTCCGGATAGGAAACGGCGATGTAGGCTCGCTCGGGAAAATGCCCTTTCACGGCGTCGTCCCACGTAAATCCGTTTGCGATGAGAAGCTGTGATTCCGTCGCAAGGACCACGGGAAGCTGCACTTCGTAAATACGCCACAAAAAGAATGCGACGGACGCGGCGACGGGCACAAAAAGCCACGCCGCCCCGTGCATCGCATATAAAATAAGCACGGCGGAAAGGAGCGCATAGAGAAGCGATGTCGGGACGACCCACCATTTTGAGCGGGTCGCCTGCCAAATCACCGTACCGTATATTTCTTTATCGGACATCATCGACATCGCCGTCCCACTCCGATTCGATTTCCGTGTCCGATCCACTCTCTATGGCATGCCGTATAGCTTCGAAGGAAAATCCGCGGCGTGCGAGGAAACCGAACGCGCGTTTATAATTTTCGCGATATCCGGGATTCGCCATTTCTTTTTTGCGAAGCGCTTCCACGGCTTTTTCCGTTTCCTCTTCCGGTGTCAACGCGAAATCGCAGGAAAGACCGCGCATTTGCATTTTCTGCCGAATGTAGCGATTTCCGTAAAGTCCTTCGCGCCGATAATATTCGAAAAGTTCGCCCGCCGCGTCTTCATCGTCCAAATAGTGATGCTCGCAAAGCGTTTTCACCGTTTCTTCGATTTCATCCGGCGCATAGCCGCGCTGCCGAAGTTTCGTCCGAATTTCTTTTTCGCTCTGCGTGCGATAGCCGAGTAGATGAAGAGCGGCATCGAGAGCCGTCTTATTCCGTTTCATTATTTCCTGTATTTTCTACAATGAAACCGTCTTCGAAGCGCTGCGGCTCGGCCATTAGCGTATCGCGGATAATTTTTTCGATTTCCGCGTAGACTTCGGGATTGTCGTGCAAATATTTTTTCGCGTTTTCGCGCCCCTGCGCAATGCGGGAGCCTTTGTACGCATACCAGGCGCCGCTCTTTTGCACGATGTCCATGGCAGCCGCCATATCGATGAGCGTCCCTTCTTTGGAAATGCCTTCGCCGTACATGATATCAAAGTCGGCCTGTTTGAAAGGCGGCGCGACTTTATTTTTCACGACTTTGGCGCGCGTGCGGTTCCCGATGATATCGTTTCCGGATTTCAAACCTTCCACGCGGCGCACGTCGATGCGGATGGAAGAATAGAATTTGAGCGCGCGGCCGCCCGTCGTCGTTTCCGGATTGCCGAACAAGACGCCGACTTTTTCGCGGAGCTGATTGATGAAAATCGCGACGACGCCTGTCCGATTGATGATGCCGGCCAATTTTCTCATGGCTTTACTCATGAGACGTGCCTGAAGGCCGACGGACGCATCGCCGATATCGCCGTCGATTTCCTGCTTCGGCACGAGGGCTGCGACGGAATCGACGACAATAATATCCACGGCGCCGCTACGCACTAAAGCTTCGCAAATGGAAAGCGCCTGCTCGCCGTAATCCGGCTGGGAAATGAGAAGATTGTGCGTGTCGACGCCCAGATGATGTGCATAAATCGGATCAAGCGCGTGCTCGGCGTCAATGAATGCCGCAATGCCGCCCATTTTTTGCGCCTCGGCAATGGCATGAAGCGCAAGCGTCGTCTTGCCGGATGATTCGGGACCGTAAATTTCAATAATACGTCCGCGAGGATATCCGCCGACACCGACCGCGATATCCAGAGCAAGCGACCCCGTCGGAATGACATCCAAATTCATTTTCGACCCCATATCGCCGAGTTTCATAATAGAGCCGGTGCCGAAGTCTTTTTCGATTTGTTTTAATGCCGTGGCCAATGCTTTTTGACGTTCCTCATCATTTGTCGGCAGCACGATTTGCGGTTTTTCCTGTTTTGTAGCCATGTTTCTCTCCTCGTTTCTTTATAATTCATTAAATGGAAACCGAATTTAATTGTCTTCCTCTCCGAAGACATCGCGGAGGTATTCCGCCGCATAAAAAATCGCTTTGTGCGCGGCCGCGTAGCGCACGTTTTTCCGCGATCCCCGAAATTCTTCCCGGTAAACTTTTATCCCACGAACGCCGGCCACTGCGATATAGACAAGGCCTTCCGGCTCGCCGCGTTCCCCTTTTCCTGGCCCCGCATAACCGGTCGTCGCTACCGCCACATCCGAATCGTAGAGCACACGCGCACCTTCCGCCATTTCTTTGGCGGTTTCTTCGGAAACGGCGGTGTGCTTTGCCAAAGTGGTTGCGGAAACACCCAAAATTTTTTCTTTGGCGGCGTTTTGATACGTCACGGCGCTTCCCATGAAATATGCGGAACTTCCGGGCCGATCCGTCATAAGTTTTCCGATAAGCCCTCCCGTGCATGATTCGGCCGCCGCAATTGTCAGATGTTTTGTCTCCAAAAGATGCACCAACTCATTTTGTGCCTCTTCGCCATCCGTCCCCGGCGTGATAATTTCCGTTTTCATTCGATTCTCTCTCCGATGAGATCATACGCGTATCCGTCCGTAATGCGCACGCGGATGAAATCGCCGGGCTTGGCATCTCCCGGATGATCGACATAAATTTCCCCGTCCACTTCCGGCGCCTGGAATGATGTACGGCCGACGGCCTGAATGGTACCGTCCTCATTTTCCGTGATATCCTCCACCAAGACTTCGGCGACCGTCCCGATGAGTTTTTGATCGTTTTCTTCGGAAACTTCCGCCTGCGTCGCCATCAGCAAATGATAGCGCTCTTCCTTTGTTTCCTCATCAATCTGCTTGTCCATTTTCGCGGCCGGCGTCCCGTCTTGCGGAGAAAACGTGAAAGCGCCCATCGCGTCGAATTTCGCTTCTTTCACAAAAGCGAGAAGCTCTTCGAAATCCTCCTTCGTCTCTCCGGGGAAACCGACCATCAGCGTCGTGCGCACCGTCATCGGCACATCTTTTGAGCGAATATTGCGCAAGAGCGCTTTGATACTCTCCGACGTATCGCGCCGATGCATGCGCGCCAGGACTCCGTCGCTGATATGTTGCAGCGGAATATCCGCATATTTGCAAATTTTCGGCTCGCTTAAAATCAAATCGAGCAATTCATCCGTAAAATACGTGGGATAGAGATAGAAAAGGCGAATCCAATGCACGCCTTCGATTTTCACCATTTCGCGAAGAAGCGACGCCAGTGTCGTCCCGTCACGCAAATCGCGCCCGTAGCACGAGAGATCCTGCGCTATTAAATTAAATTCGCGCACGCCCCGTGCCGCGAGATCCCGCACTTCATAAAGCACGCTTTCGATTGTGCGGCTACGCATCCGGCCGCGCACATAGGGAATATAGCAAAATGTGCAACCGTTGCTGCACCCTTCCGCAATTTTCACATACGCCGTGTAAGGCGGCGTCGTCACTTCGCGCGGAAGAAGCTCCTCATGCTCGCAGGGCGCCGTATCGAAATGCATGACGGATGTTTCCGCCCGATACGATTCCTCCACCGCTTCCAAAATACGATGCCAGGAATTCGTACCCAAAAGGATATCGATTTCCGGAATTTCCCTCGCAAGCTCCTCCCGGAATTCCTGCGTCAGGCACCCCGCCGCGACCAAACGCTCACACGCCCCGTGCTTCTTATATTCCGCCGCTTCCAAAATCGTCTGCACCGATTCATCCTTAGCCGCGTCAATAAACGTACAGGTATTGATAATGATGACCTCGGCTTCGTCCAAATCATCCGTGAGCGTATACCCCGCCTGCTCCAAGATGCCGAGCATTTTTTCCGTATCGACCAAATTCTTCGAGCAGCCGAGACTGATAAACCCGATTTTCTTTTTCATCCTACCGTTTCTCCTTACGAATTATCTGCGAAACGGACATCCCGCACCCATTTTTCCAACAATTCCGTTTTACCGCTTTCCGTATATTTTTTCTTCAAATCCCACACATAGAGATTTCCGTCGGCATCATCTGCGGGCCACGTTTCCGCATTGGCCGGAATAAATAAAAATCCGTTTTCCGAAAGCTTCTTATCCGATGCGCCTTTGGAAAAAAGCCAATCGAAAAATGCTTTCGCATCATTTCCGGCCCCCGCATCCAATGCCGTGCCGTAGAGAAAATACCAAGTCCCCTCCTCCGGATACAAAATCCGAATCGGCATATTGTCCGCCTGCAGACGCCTAGCCTCATGATATCCGGAAATTCCGATATCGCATTTATCCATCGCCGCCATTTGCGCCGGCATCGACAAATATTCTCCGTATTGCACGACATGAGGCGCCGCTTCCGCCAAGAGGCGATACGCTTCCGCCGTCCCGTAATGCTCCACCAGACACATCAAACTGTCGGATGAAAATTCCGTCGCATGGAAATCCAGCATCGCAATCCGCACACTTTTCCGCTGCCACACATCATTCCACGAATATATAAAATTCGGATTCTTCTCCGCAAAATCACGATTCACCGCAAAGACGACCGGATTGACGAAAAGACCCGTCCATCGTCCGTCCTCATCTTTAAAATCCGCCGGCACCGCTTCCGTACCGTATGTATACGAGGCCAAAGCGCCCTTCTGCGCCAAATCCATCAACACTTTTTGCGATGCCAGATATACATCCGCCCGTTTCCCCGCGCACACCGATTCCTTCATTTCATCGCCCGTCATTTCCGTCACGTCCGCACAAATGCCCGTATCCGCCCGAAATGACGGCACCAATAAAGAGATCGTCCCCTGCGGCAAATCGGTATACACCGTGATATGCGGCCCCTTCGGATTTTCCGTTTCCTCCGCCGTATGCCATTGGGCTTGCGCCTTAAGAAACAGGAAACCGAATATCGCGAATGTCAGCAGCAGAAACAGGATCGCTCCTCCGATTCGTTTCATACATTCACCTCAATCACAGATAGACCATCCAAGCCCAAATCGCCAAAGCGGCGCCGATACCGAGCGTAATAATCGCACGCTCCAGCACCGTGAAAGGACGCTGTTTTGTCTTTGTTTGCGCCACTTCCACAGCTTCGGAATGACTTGCAAGCGCCGCGCCCGCACGCGCTTTTCCCGCATTCGGTGCGGCGGTCGTCTTCTGCTCCTTATTCCATTTCATCACCGTCATATCGCCGTCCATCCCGAGAAGTTCGGCATAATTTCGAATAAATCCCTTTACGAAAACGGGATCTCCGATTTCCGCATACCGTCCTTCCTCGATGGCCGCCAAAAACGTCTGACGAATATATGTCTTTCGGGATACTTTTTCCAAATCCCAACCGCGCGCCTCCCGCATTCCTTTCAGCATTTCGGCGACAGGTTCTTCGTTATTCATCTCCATGGAATTTTTCTCCGAATTCTTCCTTTGTGATTAAAATTTCGCGCGGACGCGCCCCGTCGGCCGGACCCACAATACCCAGCCGCTCCAGCGTATCCATGAGCCGTCCGGCCCTCGTGTATCCGATACGGAAACGACGTTGCAGCATGGAAACAGACGCTTTTTTCGTATCCAAAATCCATTCCGCCGCTTCCCACAAAAGCTCATCCTGATCCTCCGCCGCTTCCTCCGCATGATGTTCCTCTTCCGGCATCGTCAGATTAATAGCCTCATATTCGACTGTTTCCTTAATGCCTTCTTTGATGAAACCGGTGACCTCCGCCACTTCTTCATCGGAAATGAAAGCCCCCTGCACACGCACGGGATTCGGCGAACCGATGGGATTGAAAAGCATATCCCCTTTCCCGACGAGTTTTTCCGCACCGGACATATCCAAAATGACGCGCGAATCGATTTGAGAAGACACCGCAAAAGAAATACGGCTCGGAATATTCGCTTTAATCGTACCGGTGATGACATTCGTCGAAGGACGCTGCGTCGCCAGCACCATATGAATCCCGGCGGCGCGCGCTTTTTGCGCCAGACGGCAAATCGCCGTTTCCACGCCTTCCTTCGCCACCATCATCAAATCGGCCAATTCGTCGATGATGATGACAATGTACGGCAGCGGGTGCTCCGGATTCATTTCATTGTAACCTTTAATTTCACGCACATGATCCAGCGAAAATTGGCGATAGCGATTCTCCATTTCCTGTACCGCCCAATGGAGAGCGCCCGCCGCCCGCTTCGGCTCCGTCACAACCGGAATGCGCAAATGCGGAATACCGTTGTATACGGAAAGCTCGACCACTTTCGGATCCACCAAAATGAGTTTCACATCTTCCGGATCGCTGTGATACAAAATGCTCGTAATAATCGTATTGATGCATACGGATTTCCCGCTGCCTGTCGACCCGGCAATAAGAAGATGCGGCATTTTCGTAAGATCGGCAATGACGGGCCGTCCCGTGATATCTTTCCCCAATGCGACCGGCACGCCGCCCTTCACCTTGCGGAACGCATCCGTATCGATGACATCTCCCAGCGGCACTTCCATGGGTTTGCCGTTTGGGACTTCGATCCCCACGGCGGATTTCCCGGGAATCGGCGCTTCGATGCGGATATTCGTCGCCGCGAGCGCCATCGCGATATCATTTTGCAAACTTAAAATCCGCGATACTTTCACGCCCATCGCGGGCTCGATTTCGTATTGCGTGACCGTCGGCCCCACCGTCACATTCGTCACCTTCACGCCGACGCCGAAACTTTTGAAAGTCGTTTCCAAGATTTCCGCATTGTGCGCCGTTTCCGTCCCGGCACCACCCTGCGCGCCTTTTCCTCTGTGAAGGAGAGACAATGGCGGAAACACGTATCCCGGCTCTTCGGTTTCATTCATATCGTCCGCTTCTTGCGGTTCTTCGGCAGGCTCTTCGGCAGGCTCTTCGTCCGGAATATTTTCTTCGGAAACGGGCTCTGCGATTTCCGCTTCGTCATACGGCGTCTCTTCAGAGAAATTCGGCGCCGGTTCTTCCGTTTCCGCCGGCTCAAAAATTTCCGTTTCCGCAGGCTCCGCATTCTCCGCCTTTTTATACAGGAAATCGTCCGGAAGCCCCACTTCACTCGTCGGCATTGCCTCCGGCTGCGACTCTTGGTTTTTCTCCTGCCATTCCGTCTTCTTTTGGCGAATCGTCTGCGACACTTTCCGCACACCCGATCCCGTCTTTTCTTCGATTTTCCTGGCCCCGCCGCTGATATGCCAATGTGTCAAAAGCAGCAAATCACACGCCGTGAAAGCCGCGAGCGCAATCATTGCGCCGAAACTTCCGACACACATATGAAGCCCCGTCGCGACGGCCGCCCCGATGAGCCCCGCCCAATCAGGCTGAAACGGTACCGACCCGTTTCCCTGCGGCATCACGAAATGATGCATCCAGCCCAGCGCCAAAATATACAGAATACCCAAAAGCACCCACGATTTCGTCAGATGGAAACCTTTTCCGCGGAGCATGTACCGCGCGCCCAAAAACGCAAGGAAAAGTGCCGGCACAAGCGCCGTGATGCCAAATAAAAGATGAAACAAATCCGCGACCGTTTCCCCGAAAAGACCCGTTTCGTCGGTCAAAAGACTCACACAGACAAAAAGGCCGCACGAAAGCAGCACGATTCCCAATACCTCGTAATACAGGACATCGTTCTTCTTCGTTTTCCGTCGCACCGTCTTCGTTTTCTTCTCCGGTGCTTTTTTCTCCGACGCCGTTTTCTCGGACGTCTTCTTCTCCGGCGTTTTTCTGCGGGAAACCGTCCCCGCCTTCTTCGCCGTTTCCTCTTTACTTCTCATGCCTGCGTTCCTTCCAAATGTCGGCCAGTTTCTTTTCTTCCCCGTTTGCAAGCGGATGATAATACGTATGCCCCGAAAGCTCGTCGGGCAAATATTGCTGCGGCACCCAGCCGCCGTAGGAATGCGGATATTTGTATCCGATACCCTGCCCCAATTTCGCCGCCCCGCCGTAATGCGCATCTTTCAGATACGACGGAATCGAGAACGAATTTTTCTTTTTCACCTCGGCCTGCGCCGCATCGATCCCCTCGATGGCGCTATTACTCTTCGGCGCCAAGCAAATATAAATCACGGCCTCCGCCAAAGGAATACGCCCCTCCGGGAAACCGACCATCTCGGCTGCCTGCGCCGCCGCGACCGCCACCTGAAGCGCCCGCGGATCCGCAAGACCCACATCCTCGGCCGCGCAAATCATGATACGCCGCGAAATGAAAGACGTTTTCTCCCCGCCCTCAATCATCCGCGCCATATAATGCAGCGCCGCATCCGGGTCGCTTCCTCGCATACTTTTTATAAAAGCGGAAACAATATCGTAATGATAATCGCCGCCCTTATCGTAAAGCGACAAATGCTCCCCCGCCACGCGCCGCAGCATCTCCTCCGAAAGATCCCCGCCCGCCGGCAAAAGCGCCGTCGCCTGTTCCAATAAATTGAGCGCCATACGGGCATCCCCGCCCGCATAAGAAACAATCTCCGCCAAGACGGAATCCTCTGCCCGATAACGGAAGGATCCGAGCCCGCGCTCCGTATCCGAAAGCGCCCGCCGCAAGATAGAAAGCAGCGCCGTCTCCGAAAGCGCCGTGAGCCGAATGAGACGCATACGCGAAAGAAGCGGCCCATTGATTTCAAAATACGGATTCTCCGTCGTCGCGCCGATTAAAACAAAAGTCCCGTCTTCCACATACGGCAGAAGCACATCCTGCTGCCCTTTATTGAAACGATGAATTTCATCGATAAATACAATCGTCCGCCGGCCGTAATACTCCGAATCTTCCTTCGCCTTGGAAACCGTTTCCCGAATTTCTTTAATGCCCGACGCCGTCGCATTGAGCTTCACAAAAGAAGACTGCGTCACGCGCGCCACCACTTCGGCAATCGTCGTCTTTCCGCAGCCGGGCGGCCCGAAAAGAAGGAGCGATGGCACCGTGTCCCGCTCAATCATTTGGTAAAGAAATGTCCCGCGGCCGACCGCTTCCTCCTGCCCCGCGACTTCCGAAAGAGAACGCGGCCGCATCCGATCCGCCAGCGGCGCAAAACGCTTCGCCTCCGACGCCGGTCGTTCAAACAAAGAATCCATTTCCTCACCGCCTTCCCGAAAAAATACAACGCCGAAATTCGTTTCGTCCCTCAAAAAAATCTTTCCGTTTCGAATTTAAGATACAATACCCCATGATTAAAATATTATAACATGAATCACCCCACTCTGCCCACACCGCCGCATCAAGAATTCAGCACAACACCACGGCGCACAAAAAACGAAACAAAATAAAAGAAGGCGAACCGGGAAATTCGCCTTCTTTTCTGTGCCGATGTCGGCACGGGGAGAAAATGTATAGAAATATCCGATACGGACGGACTCCGACATTGCCGGTCAGTGCGCTGTCATAGTCTTATTCACCGTATCCGATAATTCTAACTTGTCGAGAATCTGCGCCACCTGTGCTTCCAGAGACGCAATCTTCTTTGCCTGATCCGCATTGACTTTGCGAAGCATTTCGTTATCCTTGCGAATCAAATTCATCTCACGCACAAGTTCCACATTCGAGCTGTAAATGCTCGCACCTTTCGTGCGCGTACCGAGCTTGAAGGAAACGCCCACATTCATCATGGGATCGCCGTTTCCGATCGTCCCGCCGACGGAAACCGTCGTATCCTGATTCGGTTTATAGAAAGCCCCGAGCGCACCGGCATTTGCATTTTTGTAATGCCCGTAGCCGACGGCAAAGGACCACTTATCCTCCGGACTGAATCCTTCCGGACGGAGCGCCGCCAAAGCCGCAGCGCCGGCACCGACTTTATTGATATCATCCCTGAGAGAACTCATGCCGGTATTCATGATATCGACAACTTGATTAGCTACGTTATCGACTTTTTCATTCACGGTAACAACGCTGTCCGCGAGATTATCGGAAAGCCCGGCTTCTTTGAGTTTAGCTGTATCGCCGACCTTTTCGTAAACGGCATCGCCCGTCACAAGACCGGTATCGCCGGAAGCAATTTGCCCGGTAACAACTGCGACCTTATACGTCTTATTTCCGGTAGAAGCATCCACACTTTCGGAAACGCTGATGTGCTCTCCGGCTCCTACTTTCACAGCATCTTGGGAAAGATTCTTGATGACATCTTTCCCGGCGTCCGTGATATTCGACAAATCTTTCAATCCGGAAATATCGGTCGTATTTTGGCCGACTTGTGTATCCAATTTCGTAAGATTTGTACCGACATCATTATCTTTGGAAACATACGTACCGGAAACATTTGCGCGCGTTTCATCATACAGATTGCCGCCCGTCACAAGTCCGTCATTTTCGCTTTCAACCGTTGCTACTTTCGCCGAGATTTTATACGTCTTATTCCCATTGGCGTCATCGGTAGATTCTACGGTTATGCTCGTCCCCGCTTCTACTTTCACCGCCGCTTTTGCGGATTCTTGAGAAAGACCCTTGATGACCTCTTTCCCGGCGTCCGTAATATTCGACAAATCTTTCAATCCGGAAATATCGGTCGTATTTTGGCCGACTTGTGTATCCAATTTCGTAAGATTTGTACCGACATCATTATCTTTGGAAACATACGTACCGGAAACATTTGCGCGCGTTTCATCATACAGATTGCCGCCCGTCACAAGTCCGTCATTTTCGCTTTCAACCGTTGCTACTTTCGCCGAGATTTTATACGTCTTATTCCCATTGGCGTCATCGGTAGATTCTACGGTTATGCTCGTCCCCGCTTCTACTTTCACCGCCGCTTTTGCGGATTCTTGGGAAAGACCCTTGATGACCTCTTTCCCGGCGTCCGTGATATTCGACAAATCTTTCAGACCATCTGTTTCGGTTTTGAGCTGAGAATCCAATTTCCTTAATTTTTGCTCTACCGAATCACCGATTTGATAGTAATTTCCCCCTTGTTTTTCTCCTATCCGTCCATCAAGGAGCGACAAGTTTTTCCCGACTGTATTCTCCTTGCCAATCACATTTGTCGAGCTGATTTCATTTCGATTCTCGGTATATAAATCCGCTCCGGACACAAAACCGGTATCCCCGGACGAAACGGATTCCATCTTCGTAAATGTCGCCAAAATCTCGCCATTATTAGCCGCAAGTTCATTGCCTTTCACGTCTTTGGAATTCACCGTTTCCCGTGTGGTCGTGCTAAGCCGAATCTCCTGCGTTTGCTTTACAATCTGCCCAACCGTCGCCGCATCGGTATTCGCATTACCTTCCGCTACATTCGTGAGACGGGAAAGCACTGTAGTGGTATATGTAGGATTATAAGAATCGGTCGAATAATCTCCTACTTGGTGACCAAAAGACACAGTTCGCGTAAATACCGTTGCGCCGGCTGCTTGTTCTGCGGTCTTTTCGGCCTCCGTCCGGCTGTCTTTTGCCGTAGATTCATATCCGATAGCCGTGGAATAATCCGCATCCGTACGAGCATCTCTTCCGAGAGCCATGGAAGAAGCTCCATTTGCCATAGCGCCCGTACCGACAGATATACAGTAAGCACCTGTAGCCTCTGTCGAATGCCCTTCCTGGTATCCTTCACTGTCAACTGTAAAACCGCCGATAGCGATACTGCTGGCACCTTGTGCCATAGCCCCACGTCCGATGGAAACCGTATTTACACCTGTCGCCGTCGCCCCTGTCCCGGCTGCGATGGCATAAGAAGCGCTCGCAGTGGCTTCGCCTATGGAAATCGCATTAGCCTCCGTCGCTTGCGCTCTGTACCCGAGTGCCGTCGAATTCTGCTTGGTTGCTTTAGCGTTCACACCGACGGCTGTCGCTCTTATGGTATCTGTATTCGTGGTACTTTCCCCCGCTTCGGATCCGTACCCAAGTGCCAAAGAATATTGTCCATATGCCTTGGCAGTATTTCCTAAAGCGACGGTATATTGCCCGCTTGCATTCGTGCCGGCCCCAATCGCCGTCGCATACTTAGCGGTTGCCTGCGAATCACCCCCGATGGCGGTGGCATACGTTTTAAGTGCCTTATCGACAGTCGTTTCCGACTCTGCCGCTCCGGCTTTGGCATTATAGCCGTAGGCTATAGAGCCGTATCCTTTGGCAAAAGAACCGTTTCCTATGGAAGCCGAATAATTTCCCGAAGCTTCCGCTGTCCTCCCAATGGCTATCGTATTATAAGCGGAAGCTGCAGACTTTGCCCCGACAGCGACAGCACCGGTCCATGATGCTTGTGCTTCACTGCCGATGGCAATCGCTCTTTCGGAACCCGCATTCGCAGCTTGTCCCCAAGCCAAAGAACCCATACCC
>CAVHIJ010000011.1:0-7712 GCA_963635945.1 bacterium
TTTTTACAGCACTAGAACTAGCCGATACCGGGATGGAAATTCTCATCACGGAAAAAGGACACGATATCGACAAACGCATTGCAATTAATCGGGATCGCGCGGCTCCCGCTGCCGATCGCCGCATGAATATCGTATGCGGCTGGGGCGGAGCCGGTGCCTTTTCAGACGGAAAGCTCACGCTTACGACCGAATATGGCGGCAATTTGGACGACTACATGAATAAAGGTGAACTCGCCCGCCTCATTTCCTACGTGGATTCCGTCTATTGCCGATACGGCGGGGAAGGACGCAAAATTTACGGCGACGAGCACAAAGACGCGCTCCATGATTTGAAACGCCGCGCCGCCGCCGCCAATCTGGCTTTCATCCCGGCGCGCATCCGCCATTTGGGGACGGACGTCAATTCGGAAATTCTCGCGCATATGCGCGAAGCGCTGCCTTCCAGTGTGACCGTTCTCGCCGATTGCCCCGTCGAAGACATTTTAATCGAAGACGGAAAAGCCCTCGGCATCTCCGCCGGCGGAAAGACCTACCGAGCCAAATACCTCGTGGCGGCTCCCGGGCGGGAAGGCGCCGAATGGTTTATGAAACAAGCAGCCAAGCTCGGCCTCTCCACCACATCCAATGCCGTCGATATCGGCGTCCGCGTCGAAGCGCCGGCCGAAATTTACGAACCCATCACCGATATTTGCTACGAATCGAAACTCGTCTACTACAGCAAAAGTTTCGACGATCGCATACGTACTTTCTGCATGAACCCGTACGGTTTCGTCGTCGCGGAAAACAACGGCGGCCTCCAGACGGTAAACGGACACAGTTACGCCCATAAAAAGAGTGCGAATACGAACTTCGCGCTCCTGGTTTCAAAACAATTCACGAAACCATTCAAAGAGCCGATTGCCTACGGCAAATACATCGCCTCTCTGGCTAATATGCTGGGCGGCGGTCCTATCGTGCAGCGTCTGGGCGATCTGCGCGACGGACGCCGCACGACGGATGAACGCCTGCGCCGCGGAATGGTCCATCCGACGATGCCCTCGGCGACTCCCGGCGATCTATCGCTTGTTTTGCCCTATCGATTCCTTACCAATATTATGGAAATGTTCGAAGCATTGGATAAAATCGCTCCCGGTGCCAATTCAAGACATACTCTTCTTTATGGCGTAGAAGTCAAATTTTATTCCTCACGCATCGAACTGTCCACCCAATTAGAAACAAAAATTCCCAATTTCTTTGCCATCGGCGACGGTGCGGGCATCACGAGAGGCCTGGCGCAGGCTTCAGCCGCCGGCGTCGTCGTGGGCCGGGAAATTTGCAAACGTGAAGGAAAACCGAAAGGAGAGTTGTAAATGATTCAAAGATACACTCGTCCCGTCATGGACAAAATCTGGAATGAAAGAAACGAATGGCAAACCATGCTGGATGTGGAAATCGCCGCCTGCGAAGCCAATGCCGAGCTCGGCCGCATTCCGAAAGAAGCCGTGGACGTCATTAAAGCCAAAGCCGATTTCGATGTGGACCGCATCCATGAAATCGACGCCGAAATCAATCACGACATCATCGCGTTTCTCACCTGCGTCGGCGAACATGTGGGCGATGAAGCCAAATACATCCATCTGGGACTCACGTCGACCGACGTAAAAGACACAGGCCTCAACGTACAGATTAAACAGGCCAGCGCCGTCATTTTGGACGATTTGGAAAAACTTGCCGAAGTGCTGAAACGCCGCGCCGTCGAATTCAAATACACACCCACCATCGGTCGCACCCACGGCGTCCACGCCGAACCGACCACCTTCGGTCTTAAAATTCTCCTCTGGTACGCTGCGACCCTTCGCAATATCGACCGCATGAAACATGCCGCCGAAAATATGTGCGTCGGCAAACTCTCCGGCGCCGTCGGCACCTATGCGGATATCGATCCCTACGTCGAAGAATACGTCTGCCGCGCCATGGGCCTTGCCCGCGAAGACATTGCGACCCAGGTCGTCTGCCGCGACCATCATGCCGAATACATCACGACTCTGGGCGTCATTGCAGGGACTCTTTCCCAGATTGCTTTAGAAATCCGGCACCTCCAGCGCACCGAAGTCCGCGAAGCGGAAGAATATTTCTCCCCGAAACAAAAAGGCTCCAGCGCCATGCCTCACAAGAGAAACCCGGTGAAATCCGAACGCATTTGCGGCATGGCCCGCCTCATTCAGGGCTACAGTCTGCCGGCCTACGAAGACATGCCGCTTTGGCACGAACGCGACATTTCCCACTCCTCCGTCGAACGCGTCATGATTCCGGACGCCACGACAGCCCTCGACTACATCCTCGATCAGACGACGAAACTCATCGACAAACTCCTCGTCTATCCGGAAAAAATGAAAGAAGACCTCATGATGACCGGCGGACTCATTTACAGCCCGCGCATTTTAATCGCCCTCGTCGAAAAAGGCGCCTATCGCGACACCGCCTATCGCTGGGTACAGAGAAACGCCATGAAACGATGGCTCCAAGGCGAAGATTTTTATGAAAACCTCTGCCGTGACGAAGACATCGCCAAATACATGACGCCGGAAGAAATCAAAGCCTGCTTCGACTATCGGCCGATGCTCACCCATGTCGACGAAATTTTCGCCCGTTTCGGCCTCTGAAATCAAGAGAACTGCCGATTAAATCGAAGAATCTGATTTTGTGGCACATTTATGCAATGCTACGTCAAAAGATTCCTTAAATAGCTTGACGCAAAAAGGCCGCTTTCGGCCGCTCATTCGTTGAAATTATGCTATAATAGATTATACCTATTCACGTAAGTTATACGGAAGGAAGAAACGAAATGGCTACAGCAATGGTCATCGGCGCCCAGTGGGGCGACGAAGGAAAAGGCAAGATTGTGGATTACCTCGCGGCAAAAGCCGACGTTGTCGTCCGCTCCCAAGGCGGAAACAATGCCGGGCACACCGTCGTCACCGGCGGCAAAGCCTATCCGCTGCGTCTCATGCCCAGCGGCATCATGTATCCCGGCACCGTCTGCGTCGTCGGCACCGGCGTCGTCATCGATCCGAAAAGTTTCATTGAAGAAATGAGAAACCTGGAAGCCCAGGGCATCAATGTGGAAAACCTCCAAATTTCCACCCGCGCACATATCGTCTTCCCGTATCACAACCGCTTGGACGAAGCGGAAGAATCCCGCAAAGGCGCCATGAAAATCGGCACGACGAAAAACGGCATCGGCCCCTGCTACGCCGATAAAATCAACCGCATCGGCATCCGCATCTGCGATCTGATGAATCCCGAAATCTTCGCCGAAAAGCTCAAATACAATGTCGCGCAAAAAAATATGATTTTGGAGAAACTCTACGGCATGGAAGGTTTCGATTACGAGACCATGCTGAAAGATTATCTCGAATATGCCGAAATCATTCGTCCCTTCGTCAAAGATACAAATTACACCGTCAATAAACTCATCAATGAAGGCCAAAACGTCCTCTTCGAAGGCGCCCAGGCCGCCATGCTCGATTGCGATCACGGCACATATCCCTACGTCACGAGCTCACACCCCATTGCCGGCGGTGCCTGCGTCGGTGCCGGCATCGGCCCGCGCATGCTCCACAATATTTTCGGCGTCGTGAAAGCCTACAGCTCCCGCGTCGGAGAAGGCCCATTCCCGACAGAGCTTCACAATGAAATCGGCGATCACATCCGTGAAATCGCTCATGAATTCGGTACCGTAACGGGTCGCCCGCGCCGCATCGGCTGGCTCGACGCACGCGCCGTCCGCTACGCCGCCATGCTGAACAGCCTCGATTACATGGCCGTCACGCGTCTTGATATTTTGGATGACATGGATGAAATCAAAGTCTGCATTGGCTACGAATACGAAGGAAAAGAACTCGAAGAATATCCGGCAGATCTTTCCCTTCTCGAAAAAGTCACCCCAATTTATCGCACATTCCCCGGCTGGAAGACGAAAATCAGCGGCATCCGCAAGTATGAAGACCTTCCGGAAAAATGCCGTTTCTACCTGGAACAGATTTCCGAACTCATCGGCGTGCCGCTCGGCATCGTCAGCGTCGGCCCATCTCGTGAAGAAACCATCGTCCTGACAGAAGTCTTCTGAGGAAACAAGAAGAGCACCCACAAAGAGGTGCTCTTTTTTTGTGCAATATAGGAGATAAAGCTAGGAACCGGGAGCCGGGAGTTATGGGGCGTGGGATTTAAAGGTGTCGGCTTGCGCCGACGATTTTATGGTAACCCTCCGCTACGCTCACCGCCTTCGGCGGCATAAGACAGGATTGTCGCGAAGCGACACCTGCACGCATCCACGCATCCGCGCATCAACGCATATCTGTTTTTTCTCGGAGTTTTGCATTCCACAAATTCTCATACAGATACGCCGCGCCGCGGAGGCCGCATTGGGGAAGATCCGTGAAGCAGACTTCATCGGGTGAGGGAAGGGCGATGTGAAAGGCCGTGTACCGTTTCCCCAGGCGCGAAAGATGCCGCGTTTCGTGACTGCTTGAGAGCACAAGACCGCCCGTCCAGTTTTCATAATCTTCTTTCATGGCCGCATCATCACGAAGGACGACACGGATTGTATCGGCGGCCGGCGTCACTTTTTCGCTTACCGCCTGCAAGTGCAAAATCATCTTTGCCGTATCCGCCCATTCGCCGCGCACCGCTTCCGCGATCCCGATCGCATCTGCGGGCGGCGCGGAAATAAAAATGCGATCAAACCAAAGCGAGCCCCAGAGCGATTCCAGATTATTTCCTTTTCGGAGAAGATAGGAAGACAAGGTACGGGCTTCTTCGGCAACTTCACCCAAAGATCCCGCGCCCAGCGTTTCCGCAATGCGCATGAGCCACGAAAGCGTCCCCTCCGTCCCGTAGGGAAGGCCGACGGAAAGATAGGGAATCCCAAATTCACGCTCCATCTCCCGCGCGGCCGCAAGCCCCAATTCGTCCCGCACCACCACATTCAAAGCCGCAGAAGGCGCCCGCATGATATCGTCCCAAGTACTTCCCGCGCCCGGCATCGAGAGGACAAAAATCCCCGCCTTCTCCAAAAGCCGCCGTATTTCCGCCGCATCCTCGCGGCCTTTTTTATGCACCGTCGAAAGCCCCAACACATTGACGGAGCCTGCCATCGTTTCCGCCGGCTTCATTTCCTTTACGACGCGCAAAAACGCCTCGGAAAATCCGCCTTCAAAACTTCCCTTGAGACCGCCGCCGCCTACGGCATAGACGGGCCACGGCAGATGCATTTCGCCCGCAATCCCCTCTACATCGTCGCCCACAAGGCTCACGCTGCAATTGCTCTCAATGAAGACGCGCTCCGGATGCGCCGTTTTCAAAATGAAATCAAAACCGGCCGAAAGATCCGCTTCCGTCCCGTAAACGAGGGAATTCGGCCCCACTTGCGTGCAGGCGAAACGCTCCTGCGCCATCGGATTTTCATTGTCCACATATTTCATCGCATAGAAATAGCACCAAAGAGGACCGTTCACCAGCGTGAAACTTCCCGGAATCGAATCGAAAAACGCCGACATCCCCGTCAGCGCGCACGTGCTCCCGTGATGGCACGCCGCTTCCCATTCACACCGTGACATAGGCCACGCCCCCCTTCTTCCCGTACCGGCAAAGCAAGCGATAAATCGCGCGAAGGAACAGAATGTCTCCCTCCGTCCCCGCCTGCGGCACCATCGGAATAAAAAGTTGTTTTGCCTTTGTTTCGAAAATTTCATTCGTCGTCAAAAGCACATCCGCCTCATCCATGATTTCTTTTCCCGCGTCCGCCTCATAAAAAGGCACATCGGGATACGCGGCGCATTTTTCGCGGATGTCCGCTTTTTCCGCCTCCGTCAGATTGCCGTAGAAAACAATGCCCGACACTTTCATGTGTAAAACGGAAACAGATGCCAGCGTCTCGGCCGGGTTGTACCATTTCAGGCTCCGCCCCGTTCCGATAACGAGTTTCTTTTCGCGCGTCACCGGCAAAAATGCCGCCGCGGCCGCCTCGATGCGTTTGGTTTCCGACGCGATGATCTCCGCGCCTTTTTCCGGAACATCGAGTAGATCGGCCAATGCGCAAGTCCAGCGCTTTGTTTCCGAAAATCCGACGGGATACACATCCCCCAATGTCCTTATGCCGTACTCGCCCTCCAATCGTTTCGCCAATGCCAAAAGGCCGGCCGATCGATCCGCCGCGCCCAGCACGACCGAATATTCGCAAGAGGAAATATCGCCCCATTCCGCGGCGGGGACATACCCCGGAAATTGGTATGCCGCCGTGAGTCCGAAAAGGGAAAGAAGACGTTTGACCTCCGTCGCATATTGCCCTTCCGGCCCCATTTGATCACCCAAGAGCAGCACGCGCCCCGTCACTTTTTCGCGCTTTTCGAAGAAACGAGAAATGACGAGATTCGCCGTTTCATAATATCCGTCTCCGTATTCGCCGCCCAAAAATCCGGCAAAGGGCATCGCAATGATGGGAATCCCGTGCCGCACCTCGGCTTCTTTCGCCGCTTCCTCCACATCATCTCCGATAACACCGGCGACGCATGACGTCACGATAAAAATACAGCGCGGCGCATACGTTTCCACGACATAAGAAATGCAATCTTCCAATCTTCCGATACCGCCGAAAATACTGTCTTTTTCGCGAAGATGGGAAGAAACAAGCGGCGCCGGCGCAAAAGAATCCATCCCGCCATCGGCAATCACGCGGAAGCCGGAGCCCAGATCCATCGTCTGCCCCACATGCGCACAGCCCAAAGGTCCGTGAAAAATAACGCAAGCGCCCGGACAAAAAGCAAGCGCCCGATACACACCCACCATCGGGCAGCTGGACGATTTTGTCTTGGAAAGCAACCATTTCGTCTTAAGTGCCATACGCTTCCGCCAGCCTTTCCAGCTCCTCAAACGCAAGCGGCGTCGGAATCGAAAGCGCCGTCCCGTCCCCTATTTTTTGTGCGAGATCTCGATACACATCGGCCTGCGGCGCATCCGGCGCATATTCCAAGACCGTCATTTTCCGATTTTCCGCCACATTCACGATGGGATCCCGCGGAATAAAGGAAACGAGCTGCGTCCCGAGCCTTCCCGCAAATTCTTCCAAAAGCTCTTTTTCGCCGGGCACATTTCGACTGTTTCCGATTATTGGCCGCATAAAGCGACATCAATTCACCGGAGGAAACGATGTAAATGTCCTTCGCGTACCCTTCCCGAATCGGCATGGCAAAACCGCCGCACACGACATCGCCCAGCACATCGTAAATGGTCACATCCGCATCGGGCACGGCTTTCAATTTCTCCAAAAGTTCCAAGGCGACGATAATCCCGCGCCCCGCACAGCCGACACCGGGCTCGGGGCCTCCGGCTTCCACGCAGGAAATCCCGCGAAAACCCGTGTGCACGATATCGGAGACGGAAATATCCTCGATCTGGCGCGTTCTGACCAAATCGAGCACCGTATCCTTGCAAATATGCCCGAGCAACAGCCGCGTCGAATCGTTTTTGGGATCGCAGCCGATCTGGCAGACTTTTTTCCCGGAAAGCGCCAAAGCCGCCGAGACATGCGACGCCGTCGTCGATTTTCCGATCCCGCCCTTGCCGTAAAACGCAATCTTCTTCATCATGGTCTCCTTCTAAGAAATTTTTCATATTTTTTATATTATAACAGAATCGCCGCAAGGCGACACCTTTAAAGCTCCAAATTCCCGACT
>CAVHIJ010000011.1:7722-29015 GCA_963635945.1 bacterium
CAGCGTACCTCTTAAAGATCCTAACTCCCGGCTACTATCTTTCTCTAAAATGACACACAAAAAGGCCGGAACAAAATGCAAAAGCATTTTGTTCCGACCCCTTCCGTCTCCAATGAGATTATTCTTCTACAATCCCCTCTTCTTCCAGCACTTTGGCGCAGCGGGCGCAGAGATGCGGATGCTTGGGGTCTTGTCCGACCGTCGGATCGTGTTTCCAGCAGCGTTCACATTTTTCGCGCGTGGCGGCCGCGACTGCGACTTTCACAGTACCCGCTTCATTGGAAACGGCAGCCTCCGGTGCATGTTCCGTCCCGACGATGAGCGTCACAGTGCTGACGATGCAGAAATCGGCAAGGAAATCTTTCATTTCGGCAAGTGCTTCGTAATCGACGCCATCCGCATAGACGGTGACGTCGGCATCCAAAGCATGCCCGATTTCTTTGGCAACACGCGCTTCTTCGAGTGCTTTCGTAATGACGGAACGGAGCGCCAGACGTTTATTCCAAGTTTCCTCAAGCGCCGTATCCAAATATTCCGGCTTTGCTTCCGGCCAATCCGCCAGATGGACACTGGCTTCGCGGTTCGTTACGGCGGGCAGTGCCTGCCAGACTTCTTCGGCCGTAAAGGAAATGACCGGCGCCATGATGCGAACGAGTGTCGTCAGAATTTCATACATCGCCGTCTGCGCACTGCGGCGGGCGAGGCTATCCGATTTTTCGGTGTAAAGACGATCCTTCAGAACGTCCAGATAAATAGCGGAAAGATCCACGGTGCAGAAATTGTGCACTGCATGATACATGACATGGAATTGATATTCTTCCATCGCCGCGGTGACTTCTTCTTTCACGCGTTCCAAGCGGAGAAGCGCCCAGCGATCAAATTCCGTCATATCCGCATAGCTGACAGCATCGGTTTCCGGATTGAAATCATAGAGATTGCCCAAGAGATAGCGAAATGTATTTCTGATTTTCCGGTACACTTCGCTCATCGCTTTGATGATTTTATTACCGAGACGCACATCGCTTTGGTAATCGACGCTGGAAATCCAAAGGCGCAATACATCAGCGCCGAATTTATCAATAATTTCCTGCGGTGCGACGACGTTTCCGACGGATTTGGACATTTTGCGCCCATTTTCATCCATGGTAAAGCCGTGCGTCAAAAGTGCCTGATACGGCGCGTGCCCATTGACGGCGACACTCGTCAGAAGAGAGCTATGGAACCAGCCGCGATGCTGATCGGCGCCTTCCAAATACATTTCGACCGGGTAATCCATATCCGGCGCTTGGCGGCAGACGCCGTTCCACGTAGAGCCGGAATCAAACCACACGTCCATGATATCCGTTTCTTTTTTGAAATGCGTACCACCGCAATGCGGGCATTTGAAACCTTCGGGCAAAAGCTCTTCGGCCGAATGTGCCCACCAAGCATCCGTGCTTTCCTTTGCAACCCAATTCATAACGGATTTGACCGATTCTTCAGTGATAATCGGTTTCCCGCATTCCTCGCAATAGAAAGCCGGAATCGGGACACCCCAACTTCTCTGGCGGGAAATGCACCAATCCTGACGATCGCGAATCATATTATAAAGACGATCATGACCCCAGGCCGGATAGAATTTCGTGTCATCCACGGCTTTCAAAGCCGCTTTTCGGAATTGGTTGATGGAGGCGAACCACTGGTCCGTCGCGCGATAAATAATCGGTTCTTTGCAGCGCCAGCAATGTGCGTATTGATGATGGAGCGTCTTTTTGCCGAGAAGCATACCCGCATGTGCGAGAGATGCGATTTCTTTTCCTTCCGCATCCCAGGTGGAGAGTCCGACGAGATTTTCATCGCAACATTCCGCCGTCATGTTTCCTTTTTCATCGACGGGGCAAAGCGGATCTAAGTGTAGGAGTCCTTTATTATTATACGATTGTACGACTTCAAAGTCGTCGACGCCATGACCCGGTGCCGTATGAACGCAGCCCGTGCCGGCTTCTGTCGTAACATGGTTTCCCAAAAGAACATAAGACGGACGATCAATCAAAGGATGACGGAACATCGCGAGTTCCCATTCCTCACCCTTCATTTCACGGCCGACAATTTCATAATCTTTTACACCGCAATCGGCCAGGGACGCTTCGTACAAATCTTTACACATCAGATAGTAAGCATCCGCTTCCTTATCATGAATCCATACATAGACCAATTTCGGATTGACACAAATCGCAAGGTTCGCCGGAATGGTCCAAGGCGTCGTCGTCCAAATGACAGCGAATACTTTTTCCTGCGGAACTCCCACCGGTCCCAGACCCTTAATATCAACAGCCGGAAATTTGACGTAAATGGAAGGAGATTTCCGATCCTTGTATTCGATTTCCGCTTCGGCCAAAGCCGTCTCACAATGCGGGCACCAATATACAGCTTTCTTTCCTTTATAAATATAACCCTTAGAAGCCATTTTGCCGAAAACTTCAAGCTCACACGCTTCTACTTTCGGATCAAATGTCACATACGGATGATCCCAATCGCCGATGACACCCAAGCGGATAAAATCCGTTTTTTGAATTTCAATCCATTTTTTCGCATACGCCAAACATTTTTGGCGAAGTTCCAAAGGCGTCATATTCGCGCGATCTTCACCGGAACTCTTGAGTACCGCATATTCGATCGGGAGCCCATGTGTATCCCAGCCCGGTACATAATTGGCATATTTTCCGCGCATCGCATGATATTTCACAATAATATCTTTAATCGTCTTATTTAAAGCATGCCCGATATGAATCGTACCATTCGCATACGGAGGCCCATCGTGCAACACAAACTTCGGCGCCCCGTTTCTTTTCTCCAAACGCTTATGATATAAATCCAAATCCTGCCAGAATTTTAAAAATTCCGGTTCCTTCTGCGGCAAATTTCCCCGCATCGGGAAATCTGTCTGCGGCAAATGCAACGTCTTACTATAATCCATTTTCAAAACCTCCGACACTATTTTAGAAAATAAAAAATCCCGCCCGTAAGGGGCGAGAAAAAATCCCGTGGTACCACCCTCATGACGCACGCGCCACTCGGTACAGCTAACGATGTCCCGGCAGGGCCTTTCCTCCCTGCATGCTCCGGAGTGATCCATTCGCGCATCCCGTACCCTCTTCCACCGCCCGAGAGCTCTCTTGACCGGTTCGACACACAAAACGTCTCCATCTTTGCAATATGGAATATATTATAAGAAATTCAAAGCCGCGTCAAGTGCCAAAATCACAAAAAGATGAAGAAACGGAACGTTTATGATATACTGTACATGAAAATTTTCCGTTTTTCCCGAATTTCGGAAACATAAAAAACGGAAAATTTGCGTCCATAGCTCAGCCGGATAGAGCAGCGGTTTCCTAAACCGCGTGTCGTGTGTTCGAATCACATTGGGCGCACCATATAAAGACCGTGAAAACCGTACCGTCATTTTTCACGGTCTTTTTTTATGCGTTGATGCGCTATGCATAGATGCGTTGATGCGACTCAAGTGCCCGCCGACGACATTTTTTATGCCGACAAAGCCGACAAGCGAGGATTGCGAGCGATGACAAAGATGCCGTGCAGCGCACAGATTTTATCCCATTCCCTATTTTCCATTTCCATAGCCCATAGCCTTCGCATAAATATGTCACCGAATATATTTTTTCTTATGTCTCATATATTTGCCCTCCTCGTCTCTTTCTGCTACAATAAAGTTATCCACAAGGCATCGGATTTTTTTACATAGACGAAAAATGCCGAAAACCTGCGTATTTTCGACATTTTTTCTATTTATTTGCATGATTATTCACAGAAATTCACACACAATTCGCCGTTTTTCGGCATTGTTATTCACAATTTTAAGGAAAGGACAAGACATGGACGTTTTTATCCTTTGGGAACAGGTCCTCGAATACGTCAAAAATAAGGATCCTCAATATTACAATATGTTTTCCGAGCAAATATTTCCCGTTTCCTTTCAGGGAAATATCCTGACACTCACTGTTTCCAAACCGTATCTCTCCGGTTGGATTCGCAATGTGTACAGCCTGCAGTTGAAACATCTTCTGCGGGACCTTTCGGGTGTACAAAATCCTGAAATCGTGATTGAAACGCTACCCACACAGACAGATACGCCGATCATTACCTCCGTTTCCGCATCCGAGCACCCTTCCGTCGTATTGGAAACAACGGAAGCTCCCACGCCTGTATCTCCTCTCGATTTGACCGCTCTGCAACCGAAATCCGTCGAAGAAATTACTCTGCCAAATATCGCCGACATTCTGCCTACCCGAAAAGCATCCGTATCCGAAACGACGAAAACGGATGAAACGGAGGGTGTCAAATATAATGATCAGACCTTTGATACCTTCATTTCCGCGCAATGCAATCTTTTTGCCTATCAAGCCTCGCAAGAAGTCGCACGCTCCGTCGTCAATCACGATTACAGCATGAATCTCAATCCGCTTTTCATTTACGGACCGTCCGGCCTCGGCAAAACGCATTTGCTACACGCCATACGCAATTATATTCACGAACATGCGCCGGATATTAAATCCCTTTTCATCACGAGCGAAGGATTTACGAATGAGCTCATTTCGGCTATCACAAAATCCACGCAGGAAAGTTTCCGCCAAAAATACCGCACCGTCGATGTTCTTCTCTTGGATGACGTACAATTTTTCTCCAATAAAGACACGAGCGCCATCGAAATTTTCAATACATTCAATCAACTTTTCGAAAATAAGAAACACATTATCATGACAAGCGATCGTGTACCCGAAGATTTAAAAGGATTCGAAGATCGACTGAAATCCCGTTTCTCAAACGGATTCGTCGCGGAAATTTCGAAACCGGATTATGAAATTTGCTGTGCCATTTTAAAAAATAAATCCGAAAGAGATTCTCTATCCATGTCGGAGGATGCCATCGATTACATCGCCAGCCGCATCAATAAAAATATTCGCGTATTGGAAGGCGCTTACAATACCGTCAAAATGCATTGTAAGGTAAACGGGCTTCCCATCACGGGCGAAACAGTCAAAGAAGCGCTCGCCAATAATCCATACATCAAATCATCGCGCGAACTCACCGTAGATCGTATTATCGATACAGTCTGCGATTACTATTCCGTATCCAAAACGAAAGTCATGGGCGCCGGGAGACCGAAAAAAATCGTCATTCCTCGCCAAGTCGCCATGTACCTTTGCCGTAACGAATTGCAGGAATCATATCCGACTCTCAAAGATATTTTCCATAAAAAAGATCATACCTCCATCATGTACGCCTGCGAAAAAATACAAAAAGCCATCGATTCCGACCCGAATTTCCGATCGACAATCCAACATATCAAGGAATTATTGAATAAATAAGGGGATATCCTGTGAATACCCTGTGTGAAACAAAATTTCCGTCCCTCACTGTGAATACTGTGAATAAGTCTTTCGATTTTTCCACGAAGTTTTTCACAGAGAAACAATACGCTCCGACGGATATTTCACATACTTATTCACTTTTCCACAACCCCTACTGATACTACTTCTACTTTCTTTATATCATTAGTTACAGTAAAGGAGTTTCCCATGAAAATCATTTTCTCACAAAAAGAGCTGGCGAAAGCCCTCAATATTGTGCAAAGCGCCGCACAAAACAAAGTCACGTCCAATACAAACAACGGTATTTTACTATCGGCCGCAGACAATATCATCGAATTTCAGACCAATGATTATGCCGTGGCCATTAAAACAAAATGTCCGGGCGTCATTCATGAAGAAGGAAATGTTGTCATCGCATCCGCGCAGCTGCCGTCCATGATTAAATTGCTTCCGCCGGGCGATGTTGTCTGTGAGCAGAAACCGGGTGAAGGTTTCATCACATTTAAAACGGATAATGCCGTGTATCGGTTCCCGATTCGCACGACGGAAGAATTTCCCGTCATGAGTGAATTGGATAAAGTAAATGCCTGCACCGTCGATTCCGAAGCATTGGCCGATATGGCAAATCTCGTCCAATTTGCGGCCGCGACGGATAAGCAGAAACCGTTTTTCACCGGTGTCCTTTTCGATATCAAAGACGATTCGTTTGCCATGGTGGCGACGAATACGCATCGTCTCGCGACAAAGGAAATGAAACTATCCGTACCGGCCGAGCATCCGGGACGTCTCATCGTACCGGCGTCCTCATTGAGCGAAGTCGTGCGGCTTCTTTCTCAGGAAAATGATGAAATCATCGAAATTACATGGGCCAAGCAGCATGTCGCATTTTCTTTCGGTGATACGTATTTTCTGTCCAATTTGATCAGCGGAGAATATCCCGATTACAAACGCGTCATTCCGTCGCAATTTGCGCTGCGCGCCGAAATGAATCTGGCCGATATTCGTTCCGCCGTTTCCATGGTTACGCCTATTTCGCGCGATATGAGTTATAAGACCATCAATTTCAATTTCGAAAATAATCAGCTCGATATTTATGAAGAAGATAAATCCATCGGATCGTCGCGCATTGTGATTCCCTGCCGAATGGACGGGGATAATTTGCATATCATCTTCAATTGTTTCTATATTGAAGATATTTTGAAACATTCGAAGGGTGATACCGTCATTTTCAATTTGATGAAAAACGGGCCGCTTCTGGTGGAGCAGGAAAAAGATAAAGCGTATTGCTATGTCGTGACGCCGATGAGAGGTCATCAATGAGACAAATTGCCGTTCATACCGATTGGATTCAGCTCGATCAGGCACTGAAAAAGGAGGGTTTCATTTCCACCGGGGGCGAAACGGCGCCTTTTTTGGAAATACATCGCGTGCTTCTCGGCGGAAAGCGCGTTACGGAAAAGCGCAAAAAACTGTATATCGGTGATGTCTTAACTATCGATAAGGAAATGTATGAAATCACGGCGGAAGCGGATTTTGTTTCCGAAAACGGCCGAAAAAAATGAAAATTTACAGTCTGCGTCTCATCGGTTTTCGTAATCAAAGAGACCGTACGATTATTCCAGATGAAGAGCTCACGGTGCTTTCGGGACCGAACGGTTGTGGGAAAACGAATATTCTGGAAGCGGTGTATTTTGCGTCCGTCGGAAAATCGTTTCGTACGGCGGTGTCCGATGATGTGATTGCGTTTGGGGAAACGGAAGGAACGATTCTCATCGATTTTTCGCTGCGGGACATTCGGCATCGTTTAAAAGTGAAGTTGACGCTACGGGACAGTGCGCAATTTTTCGTAAATGAGACGAAAATCAGGCGGAAAGATTTGGTCGGAACGTTTCGGACGGTGCTTTTTACGCCCGATGAATTGAAATTAATTAAAGGGGCGCCACAGGATCGCCGGCGGTTTCTCGATTTGGAAGTTTCGCAGGTAAGTCCCCGGTATTATGAGGAGATGCTTTTGTACCAACGTGCGGTGCAACAGCGAAATGCCGCTTTGCGGGAGGCGCAGTTTCGGGGAACGGTTCCCGATATCGATATGTGGGATATGCAAATTGCAAAAGGAGCGGCGTATATTGTAAAAAAGCGTACGGAAACCGTGGCGCGGATGAATGAAATTTTAAAGGAAACGGGCGCGATGCTTTCGGGCGGGCGGGAAATGTTTCAAATTCAGTATATACGGACCCGTGGTGATGAAACCGTGCCGGATACGGGCTGGTATTTGGAAAAATTGGCGCTTTTGCGAGAAGAAGATCGGAAATTTTGTCATACATCCGTCGGGCCGCATCGGGATGATTTAAAATTTACGGCCGATGGGCGCGATATGGCGCATTTTTCGTCTCAGGGGCAGCAGCGCACGGCGGTCCTTGCCATGAAACTTTCGGAAATTGAATATATAAAAAGGGAAACGGGCGAATATCCGATTTTACTCTTGGATGATATCGGAAGTGAATTGGACGAAGAGAGGCAGGACGCGTTATTTTTGAAATTAAAGGAAATTCGCATTCAGACGATTGCTACGACGACGAAAAAGACGCGGCCGGGCGGTACGGAAATAGCAATCGATCGCGGCGCGGAAGGGGGCTTATGTTGAAACCCTGTGAAAAGAAAAAACAAAATACGGGTGGCGACGGGAAAAGGCGTTACAGCCGGCTTACGCCCGTTTCCGAAGGCATGAAGAGCGTGGAAAAAACGATATTGTCCGGAAATGAGGAATTTCAATTTTGGATGTTCCGTCAAAAATGGAAGGATTTTGCCGGAGATATGCTCGCCAAAGAATCGTATATCGCGCGGGCAGATGGGAAGACGCTCTGGATTTATGCGCAAAATTCCGTCTGGATGCAGGAGCTTCTCATGCACCGTGAGGCGATTTTGCGGCGAATACAAAGTGATACGTATGGGCGCCGTTTCGGAGAGCTTCGCATTGCGACGGCACCGGCGCGGGAAAAAGTTTCCACCGAGACACCCGTCGATGTGCTTCGAAAAAAAATGGCGGATGCGCAAAAGCCCGTTTCAATGCCACTGACGGAAGCGGAAAAAAATTGGGTATCTCAATTTACGGAGACGTATGTCACATCCGATGCGCTTCGGGATACGTTTCGCAATTTCATGAAAAAATCATTGGAAACGCGAAAAGCGGAAACGGCTGCCGGTTTCACGCCCTGCAAAAGATGCGGGAAACTTTGTTCGGAGGCGGAAACGTATTGTGAGACGTGCCGTATTAAAATGCATGAGCAGGTGACGCAGATGATTGTGCTCCTTTTGAAGGAATCGCCGCATTTACTCTATGGGGATGTGCTGGCGAAAATTACCTGTGATTATGCGCAATACCGGGAAGCGCGTGATGTGCTGATTCATCGATATAAAGAAAATTATTTCCGCGGTACGGGGACCGCGGATGAGCTTCGGGCGTTGCTGGCGCTTTTGATACATAAGGCGCCGGAAACGATTTCCAAAGAGGAAGCGAGAGAAAAATTATCCCTTTTGGCAAAGGAGAAAAGAGGAAAGAAACATGGATAAGGCGGGAGAAATCGATATCGATCGTTATCGGGTGAAGCCCGGGAAAGATGTGAAATTGTCCGAATTTTCGACAAAATGTGATGCGGAAATCAATAAGGATTTAGTGAAATCGCTGTATTTTCCGCAAATTTTGGAGGATTTGTCGCTGCTGCAGGCTAAGCTTTATGCGCAGAGCAGTTACGGACTCATTGTGGTGTTGCAGGCGATGGATGCCGCGGGAAAAGACAGCACGGTGCGTCGCGTATTTGCCAATTTGACGCCGAGCGGCATCCATGTCGTTTCCTTTAAGAAACCGAATACGGAGGAAACGGATCACGATTATATGTGGCGCATCAATAAAGCGCTGCCGCGTCGCGGGGAAATCGGCGTTTTTAATCGGTCTCATTATGAAGATGTCATCGTCTCTCGCGTGCATAATCTTCTTGAGCAGGATAAAATTCCGCAGGAATTGGTCGATAAGGACGTGTGGGATCGGCGGTATCGGCAAATCCGGCATTGGGAAAAATATTTGGCGGAAAACGGTTTCCCCATGGTGAAAATTTTTTTGCATGTGTCGAAGGAAGAACAGCTGGATCGCATTGCCGAACGTATTTTGAATAAGAAGAAAAATTGGAAATTCGATATTTCGGATATCACGGAGCGGCGCTATTGGGACGAATATCAGAAATTCTACGGCGAGGCTATCGAGAAGACGTCGACGGAGGAGGCGCCCTGGTATATCGTGCCGGCGGACAATAAATGGTATACGCGTTTTGTCGTTGCGCAAATCGTGGAGAGAGCATTGCATAAAATCGCACCGGAATTTCCGCTGATGCCTTCGGAAACGAAAAATAAACTCGAAGAAATTCGTCGCATGATCGAAAGCGGGCATGTCGGTGATTTGGATGAAATCAAGGGGTAATCCGATGTCGAAGAAAAATAAGAAACAAAATGTGTCGAATCGTAAAAATGATATGATAGTGACGGGAATGCTCTTGGCGGCTATCGCTTTGGGAGGTGTCAATTTGATTTTTTACGGTGTGAATGTCTTTTCGCTCGGGATGACGATCATGGCCGTGATTTTACTGGTAAAGAGGATGTTGTGATTCGGAAAATCGTTAATTTTTACGGTTTCCCGTAACGAATTTGAAAAGAAAGGGTGAAAGCGGTGGAAATTACGGCGGTGCATGTCCTGTGTATGCTGGGGGCGATTGCGGCGGTGCTGGGAACGGGAATTTACGTATCCAGAAGCGTGAAATCGTCCGAAGATTACAGTGTGGGCGGGCGCAGTGCCGGTGTAATTATGACCGCCGGATCCATTGCCGGGACGATTATCGGCGGCGGGGCGACGGTCGGAAGTTCGCAGCTTGCTTTTTCATACGGTTTGTCCGCTTGGTGGTTCACGCTGGGAAGCGGTATTGGGCTCATTGTCATGGGCCTCTTTTACGCACGGAAAATGCATCGTTCCGGACTTTCGACGATTCCGGAAATTTTGGAACAATCATACGGGGAAAAAGCGCAGGGAATTTGTACGATTATTTCGTCCGTCGCGCTTGTGCTTTCCGTCGTCGCGTCGGGACTTTCGGGAATTCAAATTGTCGCACTTTTCTTCGGTGTGCCCGATTGGGCGGGCGCCGTCATTTTGAGCGGTTTCGTCATTTTATATACGTTTTTCGGCGGTATGAAAAGCGCAGGTGCATCCGGTATTTTGAAAATGCTTATCATTTTCTTCTCGCTCTTCATCGCCGGTTTCTGCGCGTTTCTGTCGCTTCTTTCCATGGACAATTTTTCCGCTGTATTTCCGGAAATGCCATGGCTTTCCCTTTTCGGCGAAGGGGTACAGGCGACATTATTCAGCCTGGGCTCCGTCGTGGTCGGCGTTCTTTGTACGCAATCGTACGTGCAATGCGTTTTTTCTTCGGCCACACCCCGAAAAGCGGCCGTCGGCTGCATTCTGGCGGCGTTTATCATTATCCCCGTCGGGCTTCCGTCCGTCGCCATCGGGATGTATATGCATGCTTTTGAGCCCGACACCCTTCCGGTGCTCGTCCTTCCGATGTATTTATTGGGACATCAAAATGAAATTTTAGCCGGCGTTGCGCTGGGTGGCATCATTTTGTCCGTCATCGGGAGTATCGGCGGTCTGTCGCTTGCCGTCGGGACCATGGTTTCCAAAGACCTCATCGCAAAAATTTTATCTATACAAAACGATAAACTTCTTTTCTATATCATGCGCGCGTCCGTCGTTTTCGTCATCGCGCTTTCATCCGTGATTTCCCTTTGCTCACTCGGAAGTGAAGTCTTATTCTGGAATTATCTCTCCATGGCATTCCGCGGCGGCGGGATTCTGTTTCCCCTGACGCTTGCCATTTGGAAACCGGGGTGCATTGAGAAACATTGGGCCGTGATTTCCATGGCGGCCAGTACGATTGCATCTATGCTGGCGACGACCGTGTTTCCCCTTCCCATCAATCCGCTCTTCGTCGGGCTCATCGTGTCCGTCCTCTTCCTCGTTCCGGGGTATTTCGTGCAGCGGCGGAAAGCGGGCGTCGTACAAAGCTGAGACAAATATGATATAATAGCGGTGTATATCCGTACGAAAAGGAGGGAGCGCATGAGCGTCATCGGAATCATCAATCAAAAAGGCGGCGTCGGAAAGACGACCACGGCGGTGAATTTGGCCGCCTATTTGGCGATGGCCGGGAAAAAGACACTCCTCGTTGATGCGGATGCGCAGGGCAATGCCACGAGCGGTCTTTTCATGGACAGAGACCGTTTCGGCGCGACACTTTACGATGCGCTCTGCGATGAAATTTCCTCTTCGAATGCCGTTTATGAAACGGATATTCGGAAACTATCCCTTCTCCCCGCTTCCGCCGATTTAGCTGCGGTCGAGATCGAATTTGCGGGAAGGCCCTCGCGTGAGACGATTCTCCGAAGAGCGCTGGCACCTTTGACGGAAGATTTCGATTACATCATCATCGATTGCCCGCCTTCTTTGGGACTCATGACGGTGAATGCATTGACGGCCGCCGATTCAGTCATCATTCCTCTTCAGGCCGAATTCTATGCCATGGAAGGGCTGGCGAATCTCGTGAAAACGGTGGATGCCATCCGCCAAAATTTCAATCCGTCCCTTTCGATTTTGGGCATCGTCTTTACCATGTATGACGGGCGGACGAATTTGGCGCGTCAAGTCGTCGAAGAAGTGAAAAGTTATTTTGGATCCCGCGTTTTTAAGACGGAGATTCCGCGCACCATTAAATTATCGGAAGCGCCGAGCTTCGGCAAGCCGATTTGCGTCTATGCGCCCAAATCCAAAGGCGCGGCGGCATATATGAAATTCACCCGGGAGGTCATCAAGCGTGGGTAATACAGCACTCGGCGGCAAGAAAAAACTGGGGCGCGGCCTCGAAGCGCTCCTCGGGAAAACGGCGGAAACCGTCGAAAAAAACGAAATTCTCGAAATATCGACAGACAATATTGAAGCGAATGCCGCGCAGCCGCGTCGCCATTTCCGCGAATCCGTCCTGGCGGATATGGCCGAATCCATTAAGAAACACGGACTTTTGCAGCCGATAACCGTCCGCCGAAAAGGAAACGGATACGAGCTCATCGCCGGCGAGCAGCGCCTTCGCGCGACGAAATTGGCCGGTTTCGATATCATCCGCGCCATCGTCCTGGACGTGACGGCCGAAGAAGCGGCGGAACTGGCCCTCATCGAAAATCTCCAGCGTGCCGATCTCAATGTCATCGAAGAAGCGAAAGCCTACACCGTGCTCCTCAAAGAACGCGGCTGCACGCAGGAAGAATTGGCCAAAGCCATCGGGAAATCCCGTTCTTATATCGCCAATATCATGCGCCTTACCGCGTTTCCGAAAAACATTTGCAACATGCTCGAAGAAGGAAGCGCGACCGTGGGACAGCTTCGCCCGCTTCTTGCCCTCGAAGACGAAGAAGACATGAAAGAAATCGCCGAGATGATCGTGAAAGAAAATCTCTCCTCGCGCGAAGCCGAAGCGCTGGTCCGGAAAAAGAAAGCGGCGGGCAAAAAGCCCCGTGCCGCCAAAGAAACGGAAAACACCATTAAAGCATTTGAAGATACACTTCGCCTGTCGCTGGGGACGACGGTCCGTATCGAAGGCGGCCGCGGTAAAATCAATCGCAGAGGGAAAATCTGTATTTCCTTTAAAAACGAAGACGAATTTCAAAGACTCATTCAAATTTTGAATCGGAATGCATAAAGAGGAATTATGACCAATCAGACATTGTGGCTCTACGGCGGCATCGGCGTCATGGCCGTGCTGCTTGCCTTTGCTCTTTTTCAGATGTTACTTTTGCGGGGGCAGATTCGCGCTTTGCAGAAAAAATACCGCTATTTCATGACGGGAGACGACGGCATCGATTTGGAGAGGAAACTCTCCGTCGAAGTAAAGGAGCTTCGTGACATGATGAAAGTGGCCGAAGATACTTTCCGCCAGCATGAGCTTTTATCCGGGATGCAAATGCAGTCCCTCCAGCGCGTGGGACTCGTGAAATACGACGCATTCGGCGATACGGGAGATTCCCTCTCCTTTTCGTTGACGATTTTGGATGCCCAGGACAATGGGTTCATCCTTTCGTCCATCGTTGGCCGTGACACATCCCGTATGTATATCAAACAAGTCATGAACGGGGAAAGCCGCGACACGCTCTCTTCCGAAGAAGCGCAGAGTCTTGCGGAAGCATTGGCCGTCGTGACGCCCTATGTGGAAATGCCGGAGGGATCGGCCGCCGGGGATGCGTAACTCCCCTTATTTACGTGCGGCGTATGAGTATGCGCCGTCTTTTTGCGGAGAAAGGAGTCGTGTGGCGTAGCGCGAAAGAGAGATTATGAAGAAATATGAAACGGAAAATCGGGAGAGATGTTTTCTGTTCTCTTTCGAAGAATATCGGAAAATGAAAATGCTTCTTACGGCGGCGGGAGTCGTCTTCTGTGCGGGTATCGGCGTATTTGCCTATTCTGCCTATTCGGTGACCTCGCTTCGTACGGAGAATGATTTATATCGGAAACAGCTCAAAATGGCCGACGAAAAAGTAGAAAAGTTGACCGAAAAAGTGGACAGTGTCGAAAAAATCGCCAATGAGCTCGCAGGCATCACGGGAATGACGTCGGAAACGACGGTGCAAAAGACGGCGGCGGGCTCGGCGGTCGGCGGCGCACACACCGTGCCCGATGCGGCCGATCCGAACGGAGCTTACCGGGCGGCGAAAACGCCTTCCGAGCTCCTCTATCGCATGACGGCGCTCGATAAGGAAATCGACAGCAAGCTCAAGATGCTCGTGAAACTGCGCTCGTCCACGCAATTGGGAAGTTTCGGAAGCCGCTCCGTTCTGAAAGGCATTTCCAAAGCGCTTCCTTCCGTTTGGCCCGTCGTCGGGGAAATCTCCAGCGGCAGCGGCTGGCGTACCAGCTCAGGCATCGAATCCACGTATCACGAAGGCATTGATATCATTGCCGATTACAATACGCCCATTCACGCTGCGGCAGACGGCATCGTCACCCGCGCCGGATGGTCGGACGGCGGCTACGGTTACTTGGTGGAAATCCGCCACGCGGATGGTTTCTCCACACGTTACGGCCACAATAACGCGCTCCTCGTCTATGAAGGTCAGGAAGTGCATCAGGGCGATACGATCGCTCTTTCCGGCAGCACGGGAAATAGCACGGGTGCGCATTGCCACTATGAAGTGCGCATCAACGGCCGCGCCGTGAATCCGATGATGTTCCTGCCGCAGGACTGAAACCGTTCCATATAAACAGAGATGGGCTGTGATAAAATGCTTTCGCATTTTGTCACAGCCCTTTTGCGTATCATTTCGAGAAGGCTATGAGCTATGGGCTATGAGTTGCGCGAAGCGCATCCCGACATCATGCCATATCCCTCATCCCCCATGCCTTTTTCCTATGGTATAATGGAAAAATGATACAAAAGGTGCAAAGGGTACGAAAATCGATCACGTATTTCATAAAAGGAGCCTATCATGACAAAGGGTGAAGAATTGTATATTTCCGGCGCGCTTGAGAGTGCGTTTCCCGTATTGGAAAAAGAAGCGAAGGACGGTGCGGCGCGGGCTTGGTTTTGCTTGGCGCAATACGATTTGCACGGGCTCTCGCATGTGAGGAAACATCCGCTGAATGCTTCGGCGCATTTGGCGCGCGGCGCGGACGGGGATACGCTTTGTTTCCTGGGGCTTCATTTCTTTACGCAACCGGCGGGTGAGGACGATCGGGCGGCGGTGCTTTCGGCTATGGCGGAGGCGGAGCGGCTCGCGGAGGCCGGCGATGTATTGGCATGCCTTTGCCTCTCGTACGTCTATCGCGTGGGATATAAGGAATATACGGAAACGAATCCCGAAAAGGGCATTTCGTATTTGGAAAAGGCGGCGGAAGCCGGTTTCTGGCAGGCGCAGAATGATTTGGGACTTTTGTATCTCAACGGGACCGAGGTCGCAGCGGATGTTTCCCGCGGATTTTCGCTCCTTTCGGCGGCGGCGGATAAGGGTATCGGTCTTTCGCTCTATCACTTGGCATATTGTTATATTGCGGGACTTGGGACGGAGGTCGATACGGTGCTCGGCATGTCGCTGTATCGGAAGGCTTGGGAAGCGGGATGCGCAGAAGCGGCGGTCGAGCTCGGGATGCGTTATGAATCGGGAAGCGGCGTGAAAGCGGATGCGGCCAAAGCGTTTCGGTTGTATAAAAAAGCGGCGGAAGAAGGATCTTTCGAAGCGATGGCGCATGAGGCGGATTGTCGGTATGAAGGCAAGGGCACGAAGGCGGATCGGGGCGCCGCGATGAAACTGTATCAACGCGCGGCGGCTGCGGGCGACGGCTATGCGATGGTGCGTCTCGGACAGATTGATTTTGAGAAACAAAAATTCAAAAGTGCGTTTTCCTATTTTTTGCAATCGGCAAGAAAGGGACTTCCGGTCGCGCAGTATTTTACGGGTGTGTGTCTGCTGCGCGGGCTCGGTGTCGGGCAAAATTCGGATGTCGGGATAAAGTGGCTCATGCAGGCGGCGCAAAACGGGAGCCGGGATGCGGCTGAGGCGTTGCAGCAGCTTTTGCCGACGCAATCGTGAATGAAATTCAAAAGGAGCGGCAGAATGGGAAAAGAAACGAAATCGGATGAGGTGCCGATGGCGGAAGCGAAGGCGCTGTATCTGAAAGGACGGGTCGACGAGGCGTTTCCTATATTTGAAAAAGCGGCCAAGCGGGGCGATGCGGAAGCGATGTATATCTTGGGCGAATATTATTCCCAAGGGTACGGGCATGTGATGCGGGACGAAAAGAAGGGACATCTCTGGCGTAAAAAAGGAGCGGCGGCGGGAAATATCCTGGCCGAGCTCAATACGACGTTTACGCCGAAATGCCCGGAGGAGCGCCGGCAGAGCGTTGCAACGGCTTTGTTTCCGAAAATTCTTGCTGCGTCCGAGGCGGGGGATATTCTTGCGCAAAATGAGCTCGCGGATATGTATCTTTACGGGTTCGGCACGGATGAGGATTTGGATGCGGGCGTATATTGGCTGAAAAAATTGGATGAGGTCGGGTTTTGGCGCCCGATCAATAAATTGGGCGAAATCTATTGGAGCCGTCGCACACCGTATTTCGATTTGAAGAAAGCGCGCGCCTGTTTCAAAAAGGCGGCGGATATGGGGTACGGTGCGGCGGAAATGAATTTGGCCGTGATGTATTGTTTTGAGAAACCGCGGCGCATGGATCTTTGTATTCAATTTGCGAAACGGAGTTTTGCGCACGGCGGGGAAGCGGCCGGGGATGCGGCGGCATTTCTGGATGAGTTGTATTCTTTCACGGTCGTGATACCGCAGGATCCCACGGAGGGGATTTCTTGGGGTCGGCGTTCGGCGGCTTTGGGCTGCGGGCGCGGGTTGAGAAATTTGGGCCGGCATTATCGGGACGGGGTCGGTGTGCCGGCCGATTTCGAGCAGGCGGCGGAATGGTATCGCAAATCCGCCGAGACGGGGTATCCGCCGGGCATGGCCGATTACGGAGTCTGCCTGCGTCTTAAGGAGCGGTATGAGGAATCGGTGAAATATTTCAAAGAAGCCGCTCTTCGGGGCGATATGGCCGGAATGTATTGGTACGCGACCTGCTTCCTCTACGGGCTCGGGACGCCGGTTGATCGCGATAAAGCGAGATTTTGGCTGGAGCGCGCCGCCGCTGTCGGAGATGAGGAAGCGGTGCAACTCCTCCGCGATGAGCTCGGCATCGAATATAAAGATTGAAATGATAAAGATTGAAACAAAAAATCGCACGTCTGCGAAAATGACGTGCGATTTTTTTGTTTCTTAATATTTTATTTTCCTTCTTCTTCTTTCACATGAGCCATGTAAAGTTTCGTTTCCGATACGATGACGCCGGAGAGGGCAATTAGCGCGATGAGGTTCGGGATGGCCATGAGGGCGTTGACGATATCGGCGAGGACCCAGATGGCTTCGAGTTTGAGGAAACCGCCGGCCGCGACGAGGCAGATGAAGATGATGCGGTACGGCAGGATGACTTTGACGCCGCCCAGATATTCGGCACAGCGTTCGCCGTAATAATTCCAGCCGAGGATGGTCGTGAACGCAAAGAGAATGAGGGAAATCATGAGGAGATAGCTGCCGAACGTCGGGAAAGCGGAGGTGAAGGCCGCATTGGTGAGTGCGGCGCCGTTTAAGCCCGACGACCAGGTGCCCGTGACGACCAGCGTGAGGCCGGTCAGTGTACAGATGATGATGGTATCGATGAAGGTGCCCGTCATGGAAATGAGGCCCTGCTCGGCCGGCCATTTCGTTTTGGCCGCCGCAGCCGCAATCGGTGCGGAGCCGAGGCCCGATTCATTGGAGAAGACGCCGCGTGCGACACCGTTTCTCATCGCCATCATGACGCCGGCACCCAGGAATCCGCCCGTCGCCGCCTGCCCGGTGAATGCACTCGTCAGGATGAGGGAAACGGCTGCCGGGATTTCGCTTGCGTAGACGATGAGAATCGCGACGGTCACGATGAAGTAAATGACGGCCATGCCGGGGACGATTTTACCGGACACATTGGCAATGGATTGCAGACCGCCCAGCGTGACGGCCGCCACGAAAACGGTCAGAATGAGAGCGGTGTAAATCGGATCGAGACCCGTCGTGATTTTCGTGATTTCGACGATGGAATTGACCTGCGCGAATGTCCCGATGCCGAAGAACGCGACGAGGACGCCCGCGACGGCAAAAAACGTGCCCAGCGGTTTCCACTTTTCGCCCATCCCGTTTTTAATGTAATACATCGGGCCGCCGGAAATGTTTCCGTTCGCATCGACCTGGCGGTACTTGACGGCCAAAAGCCCCTCGGCGTACTTCGTCGCCATGCCGAAGAAGGCGGCCATCCACATCCAGAAAATGGCACCCGGGCCGCCCGCGGCCACAGCCGTCGCGACACCGACGATATTTCCCGTACCGACCGTCGCGGCCAGCGCCGTGCAAAGAGCTTTGAAACTGTTGATATCCCCGTGACCGTCATTTTTGGCCGAGAAAATTAATTTGAGTGCGCGGGGAAGCTTCGTCACCTGCAAAAGATTGAGCCGGATTGTGAGCAAAATGCCCGTCCCGACCAAGAGTACCAAGAGCGGCGGCCCCCAAATAAAACTGTCAATTGCATTGAGTAATTCCAGATCCATCGAATCCTCCTTCTGCCTTTCGGCGAAAAAAATACCGGCCCCCGAGAGCTGGTACTCTGGAGACCGGAACATTTTGCGCCATTCGAAAAAGAATCCGCAAGAAATCCTCTGTCCTTTTGCCTGAGAGATTGAGACGAAACCGTCCGTGCACCTTCGGCGCCCATTCGGAAATATCGGAAACCGGAAATCCGGTCCCGTTTCCTCCGGGACTCTCCAGAGTGTGTCCGTATACGGTACTTATTTCAAAAGAAACGCCTGAGAGTGTGACTCCTTCGGCAGGCCGCGCCTTCTCCCGCATACATCATCCACGCGGGGCATTTGCCCCGATATAAAATTGAGATATAGGGATTATAACGCTAAACGCATAACAGCGCAAGAGGAAATTTTATGGTAATCAGCAAACAGCAATTGGCAATTAGCAATTCAGGATGCGCTGCGCTTGCATTTTTATAATCGCTCCCTGCGCTCGCCGGCTTACCCGGCATAATTTTTTATGATTTCCTTTCGATTACATTTCTAAAATAATCCAAAAGGAAGATTTTTCACAAAATGTGAATAAGACTGTGAAGAAAAAAATGTAATTCACGGATTCCTTTGATTTTTCGTGTGAATAACCCTGTGGAAAATGTGGATAACCGGGAGTGAAAAATGTGAATAGCGGCGTTATGAAAATTTTATTTTATCCGGTACATCCATTTCATTATTTCGGACTTGATCCGGAATTGCCGCAGGCGTTACCCTTTAAAGCCGCCGGCAGTGGCTACGACCAAGCGCGCATCTTTCGTCCGACAGTCTGACAGGCTTTTGCCTCAAAGTCTTGCGTATAAATGTCGCACTACAGCCGAATGCGCCTTTGCACCGAATTTATTTATATTTATCTACTTTTTATATGCCATAGTCTCACCGTTTGAATATAGCCCACTATATAGTTTTCATCTATGTCAAGTATTGTTTTTAACACTTTGACGGAGCTCGGAAAAACGGGTAAACTACGCCTATCAACTTCACAGTGCGTGTGATGGTACACAATCCTCTGGAGAAGCCCGCCTCGGTGCGGGTGCCGAAGGTGCAAGGGCGGCGTCGTATTTCGCCCGGTCTCTCAGGCAAAAGGACAGAGTCATGATTTCCAAAGACTCGCTTTTCCTATTCGGCCCCGGAAGGAAGCACTGCAATGTGCCCTACGGGGTCTTTTGTTTAAGGGGGAAGAAAATGGTAGAATTACTCAACTCTATTGACAGCATCGTCTGGGGGCCGCCGCTTCTGGTACTCTTGGTCGGCACGGGGATTTTCCTTACGATGCGACTGGGACTGCTCCAGGTCATTCGCCTGCCGCTTGCGTTTAAATTGATTTTCTCCACAGGGAAAAACGATGACGCGGGCGACGTTTCCAGCTTCAAATCGCTGTGCACGGCTCTTGCGGCCACAGTCGGCACCGGCAATATCGTCGGCGTCGCGACGGCCATTCATGCAGGCGGTCCGGGCGCACTCTTCTGGATGTGGATGGCGGCATTCTTCGGAATGGCCACGAAATTCGCCGAAGGGTGCTTGGCGGTCAAGTATCGTGAAGTCGATAAAAAAGGAAACATTGCGGGCGGCCCGATGTTCTACATCAAAAACGGTATGGGTCAGAAATGGGCCTGGCTCGGGACGATTTTTGCCGCGTTCGGCACCTTTGCCGCTATCTTCGGTATCGGCAATACCACGCAGGTTAATTCCATCGTAGAAGTCGTTCAGATCACGTTCCATGTCGATCCGATTTGGACATCCGGCATTATTTTCGTACTCGTCACCGCCATCATCTTCGGCGGCATTCAGTCCATTGCAGCGGCATCTTCCGCCATCGTTCCGGCCATGGCCGTGATTTATCTCCTCTGCACCGGCGCCGTCCTTCTCGTTTGCGCCGATCAGATTCCGGCGGCGGTTGCACTCGTTCTCGACAATGCTTTCACCGGCACGGCGGCTACCGGCGGATTCCTGGGTGCCAGCGTCATGATGGCTATGCAAAGCGGTATCGCACGCGGCCTCTTCTCCAATGAATCCGGCCTCGGCTCCGCCCCGATCGTCGCGGCGGCGGCTAAAACGAAATGGCCGGCCGAACAGGGTCTCGTTTCCATGACCGGTACCTTCATTGACACCATCATCATCTGCACCCTGACCGGTCTCACCATCGTCGTCACCGGCGTTTGGAACAACGGCATGAATGGTGCGGCTCTTACCAATGCGGCATTCACATCTGTCTATCCGACATTTGGAAGCTACATGCTGACCATCGGCCTCATGCTCTTTGCATTCACCACCATCCTCGGATGGAACTACTACGGTGAACGCTGCGCCGTATACCTCTGTGGCGTCAAAGCCATCGTTCCCTATCGTATCGTATTCGTCATCATGACCTTTGCGGGCGGCCTCATGAACCTCGATATCATTTGGACACTTTCCGATATCCTGAACGGCCTCATGGCTATCCCGAACCTGATCGCGTTGCTTTGCCTCTCCGGCGTAGTCGCGCACGAACTCAAAATTTTCCTCCATTATCAGAAGACCGGCGAAGATTTGGGATCCATGCCCGAAGTCAAAGCCATGGAAGAAAAATAATCATGTGAAACGTTTCCGAAAGAAACCATAGAGGTAAAACAAATGTTTTCCCCCTATCTCCGTCATGGGG
>CAVHIJ010000012.1:0-26878 GCA_963635945.1 bacterium
TGTATAAATATGCCGCAAAATCAGATTCTTCGATTTAATCAGTGGTTCCTTAAGGGAGCCAAGACGCATTTGGCTTAGCGCTCCCAAAATCCGCACTCGGGAGCGCCTCGTGGGCGCGATAGCGGACTATGGGCACTGCACTTGTAGCGCCTGCTTCAAAAGCTGAGCATCGTAAGAAAGCCCGGCTGTGCAAAATTTGCCGGTGGCAAGTCCCATAGACTCGCCAGACGGAGGGCGCTCTTCCGCGTCTCGCGATTTTAAGTGGTACGCCAGGGCATATGTCTCAAAAGGTATCGGCACGGATGGCGTTAGCATTTAAAATCGAGCGGAAGAGCGCCCGGAGTACAGGCAAATTTTGCCCTGCCGGTGGTTTCTTTCTTTGGTTCGTTTCTTTCTTTTCCGGAAAAGAAAGAAATGAACACGGCGCGCCGAAGGCGCGCCATCCCGCAGAGCGGGATATAGCGACAGCGTCATCCTGCGCAGCAGGATAAACAAATGGCGCCATCCCGCACAGCGGAATAAACCGATGTCGCACTACCGCAACGTGAAATCCTACGTGAAATAATGAGAAAATGCACAATAAAAAATCCCGCTTTCGCGGGATATCTTATTGCACATTTTCCCATTTCGCATACAACCCCTCCAACTTTTCCTTCTGCGCCTCATACGCCGCGGCGGCGTCTTTATACGCTTCCGGATCGGCGGCGGCCTTCGCCATTTGCATTTCGTACATTTTGAGTGTCGCTTCTTCGCGCGCTATTTCCATTTCGATTTGCTCGATTTTCGCAGATTTCGCCTGAGACATTTCAGGCTTAGCGGGCGTTTCCTTTTTCGGCGTTTCCGCCTTTTCCGCTGCGGCGCCGCGACGGTCTTTTTCAAATTCCGCGAGATCCAGTTTCTTTTCTTTGTAATACGTGTAATTGCCGAGATATTCGGTCAAAACGCCGTGATTCATTTCGAGGATGCGGCAGACCGTCTTATCGAGGAAATAGCGGTCGTGGGAGACGATGAGGCAGGTGCCGGCGAAGGCATGCACCGCCTCTTCGATAATTTCCCGCGTCGGGATGTCGAGATGATTCGTCGGTTCATCCAAAATGAGAAAATTCGGATGTTCCAAAAATACGGTGAGGAGCGAAAGTCTGGCTTTTTCGCCGCCGGAAAGCAGCGCGACGGATTTGAAAACGTCGTCGCCGCGGAAAAGAAACATGCCGAGCGCGCTTCTGGCCTCTCCCTCTCCCATGCGAAATTGATTTTCAATTTGTTCCAACACGGTGAGCGCGGAATCCAAACGTTCCTGTTCCTGCGAATAATACGCCGGGCGCACATTGTTTCCGAGCGCGATGAGACCCGTATCCGGCCGCTTTTCGCCCAGAATCGTTTTCAAAAGCGTCGTTTTCCCCGCACCGTTCGGCCCGATGAGACCGACCGTTTCGCCGCGGCGGATGCGCAAATTCAAATCTTCGTAAATGATGTGCTCCCCGTAGGATGCTTTTGCATGCAAAATGT
This sequence comes from bacterium, assembly GCA_963635945.1. Lineage (GTDB taxonomy): Bacteria > Bacillota > Negativicutes > Veillonellales > Dialisteraceae > UBA1822. The sequence goes on from CAVHIJ010000012.1 coordinate 1,507, forward strand.
CGAGCACTTTTTCGGCGCATTCTTCCGGCTCGGGAAACCGAAATTGCAAGGTCTTCGCGTGCGTCGGCGCTGTGAGCCGCTCGAGGCGATTCAATTGAGACTGCCGGCCGCGCGCCTGTTTCGATTTAATCCCCGCTTTGTAGCGCCGGATGTATTCTTCCGTTTCCTTAATGTGCTCCTGCTGCTTTTCGTACGCCTTTTCGTAAGCGGCATCCTGCTCGGCTTTCGTCTTTTGATAACGCGTGTAATTGCCGCGGAAACTGCGGATGTGTGCGTTTTCCAAATCGAGAATGCCCGTCGCGACAGCGTCCAAAAAATAGCGGTCGTGCGAGACCATGAGAATCCCGCCGCGGTAGGAACGCAAATAATCTTCGAGCCATTCCAGCATATCCATATCAAGATGGTTCGTCGGCTCGTCCAAAAGAAGGAAATCCGGATGACGCACGAGCGCACATGCCAGATTGATGCGGACTTTCTGCCCGCCGGAAAAAGATCGAATGTCGCGGTCCCAATCGGCTTCCGTGAAACCGAGACCCGTCAAAATTTTTTTCGTCGTCGCGCGGTAGGAATATCCGCCCAGAAATTCGAAACGTTCCTCCAATTTCCCGTAGCGGGCGACGAGCTCTTCATCGTCTTTGTGCTCTTCCAAAAGGCGCGCCGTTTCCCGCATTTTATCTTCGCAAAGAAGCAAATCTTTCCACGCCTCTTCGATTTCTTCACGGATGCTTTTCGTCTTGTAATCGAAATCCTGCCTAAGATACCCGACGACGCAGCCCGGATCGGCCGAAACGCTCCCTTTATCCGTTTCCTCGGTACCGATGAGGCAGCGCAAAAGAGTCGTCTTCCCGGCGCCATTCGCCCCGCAAAGACCGACCCGCTCCCCGCTTCGAATCTCAAAGGAAACGTTCTCAAATACCGTATGAATGCCAAAGGCCTTGGAAAGGCCGGAAACTTTTAATAATGCCATCTTTTATCTTTACCGCTTTCATTGATTTCGCAAGAGATGGAACATGGGAAATGAGCATGCTCAGCTTGCCGCATCATTTGTGTGCGAGACTGTCAGACTATAAGCCGTCAGCAGAGACTGCGGCCGAGCACACGTCTTTCGTCTGATAATCTGATGTCTTATAGTCTCACGCACAAATGTCGCACTACAGCCAAACGCGCCTTTGCACTTTGCACTTTACTGCAGCAATTCCGCCCGAATGATAATGATGACTTCCGATTCTTCCGTCGACTTCGATTTGCTTTGGAACAATTTCCCCAAGAGAGGGATGTCTCCCAAAATCGGGACTTTGCGGAATGTTTCCGTCGTTTCCTTATCAATGAGCCCGCCGATCACGATTTCGTCACCGCTTTTAAGGCGCACCATCGTATCCGCCTGGCGCGTGATGATGCGGTAGGCGTGCATTTCCGGGACGAGATAGGGCGTGGAAACTTCCGCCCGAATCGTCGCCGTGATTTCGTCGTTTTCGCTGATGAGCGGCGTGTACGTGAGTTTGATGCCCGCATCTTTATACTCCGTCGCCGTCGTGCGCGTGCCGTTTTCCACATGCTCCACGATGACCGGGATGCGGCTGCCGATTAAAATTTCCGCCTTACGCCCGTTCATCGTGACGACATTCGGTTTCGCCAAAATTTTCGCTTTTCCGTTCGTCACAAGTGCATTTAATTTCGCCTGGAAGAAAAACGTGTACGGATGCCCCGCGACACTTCTTCCGAAAGAAATGCCCGCATAGCCGGAAGGCGCCGTCACTTTCCAATCCGTATGGGAAATATTTCTGATTTTCGGATCCCCGTCGTCATCGTATTTGATGTTTCCCGCCTCATCCGTCACGATACGCTGCTCGCTCCAGGATTCGCGCTCATATTCCGCGCTCCCCGTGAGGCTTTGGAAATCCCAATCGATGCCGAGCGATTTCGCATCGCTCCGATTGACCGCGACGACTTCGGCCTCCACTTTCACCTGCTTCTCCGGCCGATCGACTGCCGCCGCCATGCGCCGCGCTTCCGCCAAAACCGCGGGCGGGCCCGCGACTAAAAGCGTATTCGATCCCGTTTCCGAGGAAACTTTGAGTTTATCCGACAATTTATGCAAACGCTCCGCGAGCTCCGGGGCATTGGCATATGAAAGGCGAATCGTTTCAAAACCGTGCCCCTTGGAAGTTTCCGTATTGTCGTACACGATGAGCGTGCGATTATCCTCGCGCGACGTGAGCCCGCCCGCCAAAATCACCGTACGAATCGCTTCCTCCGGCGTGACATGATCCAAATCCGCCGTGACGTTTCCGCCCAAATCCCCGGCAAAAACGATATTTTTCCCCGCCATATCCGCCAGCGATAGCAGCACCTCACGCACCGGCGCATTTTTGAGATACAGATTCACCGTTTCCGCAGACACGGAAAAAGCAAGACAGGACAAACCGATCCCCAAGCAAAAAATCGATCGTCTCATCTTGCTTCTTTTCATAAAGTGAGCGAGTGCACGCCGGAAGGCCCGGCCAGCACCACATACGATTCTCCGATTTCCGTGACCGTCCATCCTGCGATTCCCTCCCCTTCACGCAGCGTCTGCGCGCTGCCCGACATTTGTAAAATGCACCGTCTGTCCTCACCCGCCGTCACGATGCCGGAAAGATTCGGCAAGGAGGAAACGGCTGCGCCCGAAATACCCGTCTGCAGCACCGGCGCGATTTGTCCCGAAGCGCGAAACGGATCCGTGAGCGGCCGATTGCGCTTATGCCGCCCCGTCGCATATTGGCGGACGGATTCCTCGGCCGGCAGCACCGGCAGCGCATCCGATCCGTTTTCGGAAACGGACTCTTTTTCGGAAACGGATTTCTTTTTTTCTTCGGAAACAAATTTCATCGTCCCCGATTTTTCCGGAACCGTTTCCGCGGCCGTCCCGCCGCCCCAAGCGCCCCACACCGAAAGCAAAGCCACAGCGATGAAACCGAGCACAAGAAGAATACCCTTCTTCCTCTCTATCATCGTAGATCACCCCTTTCGGAATAAAATGCGTTGATGCGCGGATGCATTGATGCGTTGATGCGTTTCAGGATGCGCTTCGCGCATGTTCCTGTTTTATGCCGGCGGAGCCGGCAAGGCGCGAAGCGCCGATACAACACAATGCCGCGCAGCGTACCGCTTAAAAGCTGTCAGCCGTTTCCCCGTATCTCTTCAATTCCCCGTGCAAAAATGTTTTGTATTTTTCCACACCCGGTTGGTCGTAGGCATTCACGTGGGCCAACGCCCCTTCGTAGGCAATTGCGAGTTCGAAGAAATAAAATAGTGCGCCGATGTGATATTCATCCACCGTTTCCGTTTCCAAAATCACACTCATACGCTCGTCTGAAGCCAGCGCCTCCGCATTTGCGTAAAGAGCCGCGTGATGAATGACGCTCATCGGGAGCCGAATCGATTTTCCGTCCTCCATGATTTCCGTTTCCGTATCGAAAGAAGGATGCAATACGGAAATGAATTGCAGGAGTTTATCTCGTTTCCCTTCCTGATGCTCCTGCGTCACGGAATGCATATCCGTCGTCCCGACGGCGGAAACGGGTGTGCGCCCGTAATGCACGACGCGCCCGTCCCAATCGGTCTTTTTCCCGAGCGATTCGCCCAAAAGCTGTGCGTACCACTGCGCAAAAGTGCTGAGCCGCTCGCTGTAGGGCATCGTAATTTCCGTCGTAATGCCGTGACGAATCGTCGCCGCATATTTCAAAAGCGCCAGGAAAAACGCCGGATTTTCTCTCGGATTGTCACTTTGGCACGACGCTTCGGCCGAACGCGCCCCGGCAAAAATTTTCTTCGTATCGAGCCCGATCGCCGTCGCGAAAATCATACCCGCCTGCGAAAGGACGCTGAACCGTCCGCCGATTCCCTCGGGCACGTAAAAATGCAGCCAACCGTTTTCATGGCACATCCCGTGAAGAATATTGTGCCCTCGAGCCGTCACCGCGGCATAGCGTATCTCATCCGCAATTTGCGGGAGTTCTCTCATCAAGACGGAAAGCGCCGCCGCCGGCTCGATCGTCGTCCCGGATTTGGAAACTGAAATGACGAGGATGCGATACGGCGCCCCTTTCTTTGCCGCTTCCGCTTTGAGCGAAGAAAGCAAAAATCCCATCGCTTCGGGATCAGCCGTATATCCGGCAAAATAAACGGAAAGGCGATGCGTCTTATCGGTTTCTCCCACAAAGCACGCATCACAAAGGACACGGTTTCCCAAATAGGAACCGCCGATCCCGACGGAAATGACGGCATCGGCCGTTTCCGCATATGCGCGAAGCTCCGTCAGGCGCTCCTTTTCGGAATCCGTCCACAGCTCATCGTCTTCAAATAAAGAAAGAAGGCGCGGGAAACGGACGGTTTCGCCCGCGGGGGCTTTGCCCGTTTCTCGTATGGTTTTCAAAATTTCGGCCGCTCCCCGCAAGGCGGGCGCCGCTTCTTCTATTTCTTTATCGGTCACCGCCCACGCCGGCCCGTACATGTGCGATACGTCCAGTGTGAGCCCTTCCGCTATCGTAAAACGCAAATTATCCGCTCCTCACTCAGAAGGAAAAGTCTTTCGGCTGAATCATGACACGCCATTCTTTATCGATGGAACGGTACTGCACCCAGGCTGTAAAAGAATGTAAATCTCTGTAATACGTATAATCGCGATGTTTCAAAATGCCGTTTACCGTATCGATGGAATAACTGACGGAAAACGCATCCAGGCGCGTCACTTGCACGCGGGTGCCCAAGGAAACGGGTTTCGTCATGTCGTAGGTATCAAAGCTGTACGGCGTATATCCGATCTGGTTATTGTTTCTGTAATACGCCCAAGCACTCCATATGCCGTATTGGCCGGAAAGTCCGAGATAATAATACGAATTTTTGCGGATGAGATCCCGATATCCGTAGTAATCGCGGATGTGTCCGATACCGAAATTGAAGGCAAGATGCGGCCCCAATGTGATGGGATCGTGCCGCAAATAGACTTCCCAATTTTTATAGCTGCCGGACGGTCCTTTTTTCTGTTTCCAATAACCGAGCTCGCCGCCGTATCCGACATAGAAATGCGTTTTCGGAATATAGTAGCGTCGGGAATCGAAGGTGAGGGACGGACGCTTTTCGAGCCAAATGTGATCGTCATTGTCCGTCGATTCAACTTTTGCGTACCGCAGGCGGAATGTCCCTTGCGGGGTTTCGTAGCGGAAACCGACGTCCGGTGTAAAGCCCTGTTTCGTATACCAGGCAAGCCGTGCATAGAAAGACAGGCGACTCGTCGGCCCGCCCAGAGGCATTTCAAAGGAACTTCTGAGTCCGAAACCGTTGTGACTGTCATAGGACGGCGTCGGAATGAGGGACCAAATGCTGATGCGATCGTGTTTCAAAGAGCCCGTATACGAACTCATCGAAAAGAGGCGCGTATTTTTAATGTAGAGAGACGGATTGTGTGCCACGTATCTTTCGCCCGGATAAATATCGACGGAATCCGCTTCGATACGATAATCCGGCACACGCGCCATCGCATGTTTCGTCGTGAAATACACTTTATCGACCGTCGCCACCTTCGTCAGGCGGTTGTAAGTCCCGGATTCGCCGCGATAATAATACAATCCTTGGTTCCAGCCGCTCAATTTCTCAAAGGTGCTGATACCCTTTTCTCCGTCGTACTCGGCGCGCTCGGCCGTGGCGACATTTCCGGGCGCCGACCAAGTGAGCGCCGTCGGGATGACGAAATGCTGCGTTTTCTGATTCCCGTAAATATGCTCCGTGCGATAGCGCTCACCCGCCTGTTTCATATCCACATCGCCCAAGGCGCGCACATTGCCGGATTTCGTATTGTAACGCATCACATCCGCGGAAATAACGAGCGGATTCTCCGGAGAAATCTCATTCCCGTTTCCTTTTTTGCCTTTTGCGGCCTTTGCCGGCTTCACTCCCGGCTCCGCTTCGAGATCCGTTTCCGGCGCTTCTTCCCGATTCGTCTCGAAAATACCCGTCCGCGCAATTTCGGAAATATCCGTCCGCGATTCCTCCGCCGCATATGTACCGCCGCTCAAAAGCAGCGCAAAAACGGCAGCTCCCAACCAAATTCTGTTATTCATTACTCGCCGTCTTTCACAATAACGACCGAGTTGTCATCGCCCGCACTCGTCGTCGAATTCTTTGTTTCCTTGGCTACCGCCGTCTTCTTCACCGTATCCGTCGATTTGATTTCCACTTTCACATCATCGGACGGATGCGTCAATTTGTAAGTCGGCGCGCCCTCTTTCTGCTTCATGCCGCGCGTCGTCACATCCTGCTGCGTCTGAATGTACAGTATCGAACCCGCAGGAATCTGCACATGTTTACCCTTCACAAAAAGTCCGCCGACAAGCCCGATCGGCCCCAGCGCGAGCGCCCCGATGACAGACGCACCGACAGCCGCACCGGCCATCTTAATCTGCTCCTTCGATTCCGTCCCCAAGTACGTCGGGATTTCCTCGTCATCGATGGAGAAAACCTGATTGAAAGAAATTTCCATCGAGCCGTTCTGTCCGAACACCTTCGGCCGCGTCACCTTCGTCACGACACCGCTGCCCTGCGCACCGCGCGGAAGCACCACGACATCATCGACCTTCACATCCTCCTCGACGGAGAAATGCACCGCATCGCCGACCTGACTCGTCTTCGAACTCAAATCCTCATTCATGGAAATTTTGAAAACGGTATTCGCCGGCAGCGTCACCTGCTCCAATTCAAAATGCGTATCGCCGTACACCGATTTTTCCATTTCACCGACACGCGCCTGCAAAGAACCCGTCTTCGTCGTCCCCCAGACCGTATCTTCCAATTCTTCGGCACGCGTCACGATGCCGTCCTGCTTAATTTCATCCGTCAAATAATATTCAAGCGTATTGACACGTGTGGAAAGCGCCGCCTGGTCACCCTCATTGCCGCGCACCACATCGCGATATAAATCTTCGACACGTTCATCCAAACCCTGATCATCGTACACTTTGCCGTAAATCGATTTATCCATATTCCCGACACGATCCAAGAAAGGACCGGACTGCGTGCTGCCGAAAATCACCTCATCGAGCTTATCCACACGATCCGTAAGCGTCGTCGGTTCCGCCGCCATGACAGAAGAAACCAAAGCCGCCGTCACCGCTGCCGCCAAAAAGATTTTTTTCATCGTATCCACCTCACAACTTCAAATCGATGACAGCCGAAACGCCGACACCCTGTACCCGGGAAAAATTCATAGGATTCGTACTGTCCATCGGAATCAGCCCTTTGGCGCGGAGAAGCTGCTCATTGATTCCGAGCTCCAGCTGCCCCACCGCCTGCACTTTTTCCACCTGTGCCTCACTGCCGATGACCTGTGCCGCGCCGATGTATCCGCTGCCGCCGACACTCACAATCGGCACCACCTTCGTCGCATAATTCGTGCCCGCACCGTTTTTCATCATCACGGAATTGATGGCACTGTTGATTTGTTCTCCGTATTTGGAAACCAAAATTCCGACGCCGCCGATTTTCACGACACCGCCCAATACATCTCCGAGACCGAATGCGGAAACGGAAGAAATCCCCGCTCCGAGCATAGCGGAAACAACGCATGCTGCCGCCGCCGTTTTCAAATTCACTTTCATATGGAAAATCTCCTTTCACCTGCCTCGGAAAAAATGAAACCGGACCTTTTTTCCGAAACAAAATTCAAAAGAATACAATTCACCACAATACTGTATTTTATTATAAAATAAACCGCCCAAGGGTGCAACAAAAAAAGGCCGCAAAATGTTCTCTCCTTTTGCAACCTTTAGGGAAACAAATACAGTGCGACATGCGTGCCGTGGCCGACGACTAACGGCTGACGGCTTTAATCGGAACGCTACGCGGCATTTTTATAATCGCTCGCAGACCTCGCTCGCCGGCTCTGCCGGCATAAGCCGATAAGCGTAGCGATATCGGCTTTATAAAAATTATGCGCGAAGCGCATCCTGACCCCATGCCTCATGCCCCATGCCTCATGCCCGTCTTCAAGCCGAGCGCCCGTCTTTCGTCTGACAGTCTTACAGTCTGACAGTCTCGCGCACGAATATTGCACTTTGCACTTTGCACTGTTACAACAAAATTATGCGCGAAGCGCATCCTGACCCCATGCCTCATGCCCCATGCCTCATGCCCGTCTTCAAGCCGAGCGCCCGTCTTTCGTCTGACAGTCTTACAGTCTCACAGTCTTACTCTTTCCCGATCTCCCTCGCCAATTGCTTTGCCAATCCCGGCTGCTCCATCACTTTCGGTTTCTTCATTTTATTGTATGCCTGAATCATCAGCGCGCATTCGATGCGTTTCTTTTGGATTTCGCAAGTGATATCGAAAGGTTTGCGGATGTCGCCCGCATACATTTCATTATTCGCGTGGCAGCCGCCCGAGCAGAAGAAGCGCGCCCAGCAATCGACGCAGGTCGGTTTCGTGAAGACGTGATTTTCGCGGAACTCGCGCATCAGCTTCATGTTTTTCAACCCTTCGAATACGTTTCCGATGACATACCCGTCTCGCCCGACGAATTGGTGACAAGGATAAATGTCCCCGTTTGGCACGACGGCCAGATATTCGTGTCCCGCGCCGCAGCCGCGAAGGCGTTTGGGCAGGCACGGCCCGCGCCAAAGATCCATATTGAAATGGAAATAGAAGAAAGGCCGCCCCTCTTCTTCGCGCGCAATGAACACTTTCGCCAATTTCTCATATTCGGCGCAAACAGCCGGCAAATCTTCTTTTTGAATCGTATATTCTTCGGACGGGTCGCCGACGACGGGCTCCATGGAAAGCGCCGGGAACCCTTTGTCCACCATATCGAGCACATCCGTCGTGAAATCGAGATTGTGCCGCGTATACGTCCCGCGGACATAATATTCTTCCCCGTCGCGATGCGCCACACAATATTGCAAATGTTTCAGAATGCGGTCATACGTCCCGTTTCCCGCCACATCCGGACGCATGCGATCGTGCATTTCGCGTCTCCCATCAAGCGAGAGAATGAGCGCAATGTGATTCTCCGTGAGATACCGCACTTTTTCTTCATCGAGAAGCATCCCGTTCGTCGTGAGCGAGAGCTTGATGATTTTATTATGTTTCTTTTCCTGCTGCCGAATATAGGAAACGGTCTGTTGTATCACGTGCCAATTCATGAGCGGCTCACCGCCGAAGAAATCGAGCTCGCAATGCTGCCGGGGGCCGCTGTGCGCAATGAGGAAATCGACCGCACGCCGCGCCACGTCGAAACTCATGAGCATGCGCCATTTGCCGTAACCGCCCTGCCCCGCAAAACAATATTTGCAACGCAAATTGCAATCGTGCGCGATATTGAGGCAGAGTGCTTTAATGATCGGTTTGTCTTCGATGGCGACTTGATAATTCGGATCCATCGGCGCGAAAAGTTGCTCTTTTCGAATCAATCCATCCAAGAGCGAAAGTATTTCGGAAACTTCGCCCGCCCCGTACGTTTCATCGAATTTTTCATGCGCAATCTCGGCATTCGTCCCGTCGTAAACGCTCAAAATCTCATACGTCATATCATCGGTGACATGCACGATGCCACTGTTCACATCCAGCACGATATTCATGCCGTTTTGCCGGAACCGATGAATCATCGGTTTCACATTGTACCCCATAATAATGCTCCCATAGTTACAGACACGTGTAGTGCGACATTTTCAGGAAAGCGATGAGCTGTGGGCTGAGGGCTTTAAAGGTGTCGCCTTCGGCGGCAAGGCGCGAAGCGCCGATTACAACATGAATATGCGCGAAGCGCATCCTGACCTCATGCCTCATGCCCCATGCCCCATGCCTTTTTGCACTTTGCACTTTGCACTATCCTCATAGCCTCAGCTCACATGTCGCACAAAGCCTATCCCGATACATGTCTCATAAAATAAAAATCCCCCGCACGCCGAAAGGCACGGGGGACGCTGTGAGGACGATTATTTCATCTCTTCCTTAGCCTGTTCCGTGCAGACAAGATTGCCGATGGTGCAGCTGGTCTTGCAGGCGGACTGGCAGGAAGTCTGGCACTCACTGCAGCTTTCAAACTTAATGGTATCCTGAAGGGATGCCTCATTGACGGTCACGATATGTTCGGACATATTCACACCTCCTGTTTCACTGATTCGTTCCTATTATTTTATCATAAAAAGAATGGGAAAGGAATAGAAAATTAGCAATTGGCAATTACCAATTGCCAATTCAGGTGTCGCTTCGGGCACGAATCCTGTTTTATGCCGCCTTTAGCGGCGAGGCGCAAAGCGCCGATACAACACAATGCCGCGCAGCGCACCGTTTGAAAGCCGTCAGCAGGGACTGCGGCCGAACGCACCCATTTCCCATTTCTCCCGCGCAAAGCCTTATCGGAAATACGAGAAGAGGAGATACACACCGGCGCCGACCGCGGCCGTGCACGGAATCGTCATCACCCATGCGGAGACCATCTGATACGCCACACTCCAATGGACGGCGTGGAAACGTTTCGCCCAGCCGACACCCAGGACAGATCCCGTCACCACATGCGTCGTGGAAACGGGCATATGGAGCATCGTCGCCGTGAAAATCGTCAGCGCGGAATTCAATTCACTTGCCAATCCGTGAATCGGCTGCATGCGGAAAATTTTGTTTCCGACCGTCCGGATGATTTTCCAACCGCCGACGGAAGTCCCTGTCGCCATCGCAATCGCGCACGAAAGTTTCACCAAATCCGGCACTTCGAGCTCATTGATGTATCCGCCCGAAAGGAGCGCCAAAGTAATAATCCCCATCGATTTTTGCGCATCATTGGACCCGTGGGAAAAAGCCATCAATGCCGCCGATGCGATTTGAATTTTATTTGCGACGGCATTGACACGCGTCTGATTGATTTTCCGGAGCATAATATAGAGCACCGTCATGAAGGCGTAGCCGAAACACATTGCGACGACCGGCGAAAGCACAAGCCCCGTCGCAATCGTGATGACCCCGTCCCCATCGACGGCACCGAATCCGTACGAAATAATGACCGCACCCAAGACGCCGCCGATCAAAGCGTGAGAAGACGAAGACGGAAGTCCCACCTTCCACGTGAAAAGATTCCAAATAATTGCGGCCGTCAGCGCCGCCACAAGCACCACCGAATCGACCATCGAAGGCGAACGCACGATTTCCCCGCCGATCGTCTTTGCGACCCCCGTCGAAATCATCGCCCCCACAAAATTCAGCACGGCCGACATGACAATCGCCACCTGCGGAGAGAGCGCACGCGTCGCCACCGTCGTCGCAATGGCATTGGCCGTATCGTGAAACCCGTTGATGAAATCGAAGACAAGAGCCAACGCGATCACCGCGCCGATTAAATATAAATCAGGCATACTTCACGACCACTTCTTTGACGATATTCGCCACATCTTCGGCCTGATCCACCGTCGTTTCCAGCGTTTCCATAATTTCTTTCCAACGAATGATATCAAAGAGCTCATGACTGCCGTCGAAAAGATCCGAAATCATATCGCGATACACCTGATCCGCTTCCGATTCGAGCGCATTGATCCGTTGCGCGCGCTCCGTGATTTCTTTTTCGTTCTTCACCAAATCCTTCATCAGGCGGAAAATCACAACCAATTCGCCGGACACCTCCACCAAAATATCCGCCATCCGATTCGGCGCTTCCCCCGCAAGGCCCGCATGATAAATTTTGAGCGAAAAGACGACATCCTTCATATCATCGACGCAATCGTCGATTTTGCTCGTCAAAAGATAAAAATCCTCCCGATCAATCGGCGTGATGAAAACCTGCTTCATTTTCGCCGTGATTTCATGCGTCACGCGATCCGCCGCATGCTCCAGCTCACGCATATCCTTGCTGTAACGATCCAATTTGGAAATATCGTGCATGAGCTCTTGCGCCATCAGTGCGCCCTTATGGAAATATTCGGCATTCGTCACCAAAAAATCGAAAAATTCTTCATGCTTATTCACCAAGCTGAACATAACATTCCTCCCCTCGACCGAGACCGGCGATAACCGGTGCCGCCGCATCGTTTCCCGTTCGCGAAACGGCCGAAACACCTTGCCTCATCTCCGATTTTTATTTTTTTATTCTTTACGGAAACAGTGCACACGCACTAAGCTTTTTATATAATAACCGCAAAATGTAAAGCTTCTGTAAAAATTCCGTTTTTTTAGGGAAAATTTACAGAAAGGATAGAAACGGGAATGACGGAAAATGGGAAGTGCAAAGTGCAAAGTGTATTCGGCTGCGGCCTCCGTCGACGGCTGACGGCTGACGGCTTTTAAGCGATGCGCTGCGCGGCATTGTGTCGTAATCGGCGCTTCGCGCCCCGCCGCCTTTGGCGGCATAAAACAGGATCGTCGCCGGCGGGCACCTGAAAAGCATCCGCGCATCAACGCATCGCGCATCCGCGCGTCAACAAAAAAGGACCCGACCTTTTTCGTCGTGTCCCTTTCTCTCACCAATTCTTTTCCTGCAGCGCCCAATCGTGTTTCGCGCTGTGCCTTTGCAGGCGATAGATATCTTTTCCGATTTCCCTGAGTTTTTCATCCGTCGTCTCCGCGTGCCAATAAAGCGAGCCGATGTGCCGGCCGTATTCGCCCGCTTCCTGCGTCATCATGCGAGACTGTAAATCGACGATTTCACATTGCTGCCAAATAAGCGCAGCCGTGAGAAGGGCGATGACGACAAGGAAACCGATATTCGTTTTGCTTTTGAAAAATGCGGAATGCATCCGGTGTTTCCCGTCAGGCTTTTCCATATGCCGCTTCCAAATTTTCCTGCATGAAATCGATCAAAAGCTTGGACGCGCGAGACATGTGTCGATCTTTTTTCCAAATCGCATACAGACGATGTATCATTTCCGGCTCGACCAGGCGGCGCATCACAAGCGTATCGCTGTCGCATTGACACGGTGCGAGACGGCTCGGCAAAATCGCGACGCCCAGCCCCGACGCCACCGTCTGCAGCATGAGCTCGCGCTGACTCGTTTCGAATACCACCTTCGGCGTGAAACCGATTTTATCGCACGCTTCCAAAATATCGTCGTGCGCATTGAAATCATCCCGATATGACACAAGCGGATATTCCGAAAGCACTTTGAGCGGCACCGTCTTATTTTTCGCAAGCGGGCAACCTGCCGACATCACGACATACATATCATCCTGCGAAATAAAGAACGATCCGAATTCCTTATTCGGCACCGTACAAATGATGCCCACATCCACGACGCCTTCCCGCACGGAATGCTCAATCATTTTCGAACCGTACTCGTACAATTTAATTTCGACCTGCGGATATTTTTTCTTGAATTCACTCAAAAATCTGCCGAAAACGTGCGCATTCGTAATCGGAGGAAGTCCGACTTCGATCGTGTCCTGTTTCAAATTGAATTCATTTTCGAAATCCGATTTCAAATGGTCGAAAGAAAACATGCAACGCTTCGCATGTCCGAGGAAAATCGCGCCCGCTTCCGTGAGCTCCACCGTTTTCGCATTGCGCATAAAAAGCGTCACGCCGAGCTCCGTTTCCAAAGCTTTGATCATCCGACTGATGGCCGACTGAGAAATGTGAAACTGCCGCGCCGCTTTCGAAAAACTTTTCTGATTGGCGACTTCCAAGAAATAACGCAAATGTCTGTAATCCATACCTGCCACCCCTCTTTACACCACCGGCAATGAGGAAACGGAAATTTCGGAGCGCCGCCCCGATTCCCGGTCATTTTCGTTTACACATCGCCATGAAAAATTTATATATATGATATATATATATTCATGTATTACTTGTGAAATTTTGAAATTTCTCCTATAATGGAAACAGATTTTTACGGAAAATTTTTTCCGCCTTTATTTAGTGCACGGTTCGATAACTATTGCAAAGTTTAATAACTCGCGCGCTGAATGTCTATGAGATTTTTGCATAACTATATTGTACAAAATTTTTCGTACACTTGCAACCGCAAGCCGGAGGTGCTTATTTTGAAACACATGAAAACCATGGACGGCAATACCGCCGCCGCGTACATTTCTTATGCGTTCACCGAAGTGGCCGCCATTTACCCCATCACGCCGTCGTCTCCGATGGCCGAATCGGTCGATGAATGGGCGGCGCACGGCCGGAAAAATATTTTCGGCGATACCGTATCCGTCGTGGAAATGCAAGCCGAAGGCGGCGCTGCCGGCGCATTTCACGGATCTCTGCAGGCCGGCGCATTGACGACGACGTACACCGCCTCTCAAGGTATGCTCCTCATGATTCCGAATATGTATAAAGTCGCCGGCGAGCTTCTTCCCGGCGTCTTCCATATCGCAGCACGCGCGCTTGCCTCCCACGCTCTTTCCATTTTCGGCGACCACCAAGACGTCATGAGCGCCCGCGCAACCGGTTGCGCCATGCTTGCCGAAGCCAATCCCCAGGAAATCATGGACATCGCCGCCGTGGCGCATTTGTCTGCGATCAAAGGCCGCGTCCCCTTCATCAATTTCTTCGACGGATTCCGGACAAGCCATGAAATTCAAAAAATAGAAACGATCGACTACGAAGATTTGGCGCCATTGATTGATCAAAAAGCGCTGGCCGCATTCCGCGCACGCGCCCTTTCGCCCAATCATCCCGTCATCCGCGGGACGGCGGAAAATCCGGATGTTTATTTCCAGCACACCGAAGCGGCCAATTCCTACTACGATGCCCTTCCCGAAATCGTCGACGGATACATGGAAGAGCTTTCGAAAATCACCGGCCGCCGCTATCATCTTTTCGATTACTACGGCGCCGCCGATGCCGATCGCGTCATCATCGCCATCGGCTCGGTCACCGACACGGCCAAAGACGTCGTCGATGCGCTCAATGCCGCCGGTGAAAAAGTCGGCGTCATCTCCGTTCACCTCTATCGGCCCTTTTCCGCCAAACATTTCCTTTCGGCGCTCCCGAAGACAGTTTCCAAAATCGCCGTCCTCGACCGCACAAAAGAGCCGGGCTCCTTGGGTGAGCCGCTCTTCCTGGACATTCAAAGCGTCATCGCCGCAGCCGGCCTTCCCATAAAAGTCGTCGGCGGGCGCTACGGCCTTGGCTCCAAAGACGTCATTCCCGAAGACATCGTGTCCGTCTTTGCGCATCTCAAAGCGGAAAATCCGCGCCACAATTTCACGCTCTCCATTACAGACGACGTGACAAATCTCTCTCTTTCGCCCGTTTCCATGCCGGAGACGCAAGATCGCACCGTTTCCTGTAAATTCTGGGGATTCGGATCGGACGGCACCGTCGGCGCCAATAAAAACGCCATCAAAATCATCGGCGACTACACGGATATGTACGCGCAAGGATATTTTGCCTACGATTCCAAAAAATCCGGCGGTGTCACCATTTCCCATCTGCGCTTCGGGCCCGATCCCATTCGCCGCCCCTACCTCATCCGCCGCGCCGACTACATCGCCTGCCACCGCCCAAGCTACGTCTGGAAATACGATCTCCTCCGCGGTTTCAAAGACGGCGGCGTCTTCCTTTTAAACTGCCCCTGGAGTGCAGACGAACTTCCCGACATGCTCCCGGCCATGATGAAACGGAAACTGGCCGCAATGCATGCGAAATTCTACATCATCGACGGTTTCAAAATCGCAAAAGATTTGGGGCTCGGCTCTCGTATCAATATGATCATGCAATCGGCCTTCTTTGCTTTGACGAATATCATTCCGATCGAAGATGCGGTGAAATATTTGAAAGAAGCAAACGAACATTCCTACGGCCGCAAAGGCGCCGATATCGTCGCGATGAATAATGCCGCCGTCGATGCCGGCATCACGGCGCCTATTCAAGTGGAAATTCCCGAAGACTGGGCTCATGCGACGACGGGCGCCGAAAGACATCTCACTTGCCGTCCCGATTTCGTCCGCGATATCTGCGATGTCATGAATCGCCAGGAAGGTGACGATCTTCCCGTTTCCGCCTTCCGCGGCATCGAAGACGGCACCTTCCCCTCCGGCACCTCTCAATACGAACGCCCGGCGGCCGCGATCGAAATTCCCGAATGGATTCCGGAAAATTGCATCGAATGTAACCAATGCGTCGCTTCCTGCCCGCATGCGACCATTCGCCCGATTCTTCTCACTGAAGAAGAAGCGGAAAAAGCGCCCGAAGGATTCATCACGAAAGATTTCCAAGGCCCCGTCAAAGGCCTCAAATACCGCATCACCGTCGATCCCGAAGATTGCTACGGCTGCGGCATTTGCGCCAATACCTGCCCCGCCAAAAATAAAGCGCTCGTCATGCGCCCGGCAGAAACGCAGCTCGATAAGCAAAAATTCTGGGATTATGCGATGAGCCTTCCCGAAAAAGAAAATCCGCTTCCGAAAAATACGATTCGCGGCGCCATGATGGAGCCAACCTATTTCGAATTCTCCGGCGCGTGCGCGGGCTGCGGCGAGACGCCCTACATTCACCTCGTCACAGAGCTTTTCGGCGATCGCATGAATATCGCAAACGCGACGGGGTGCTCTTCCATTTACGGCGCCAGCTCCCCCTCCATGCCGTATACGAAAAATCAAGCGGGCGAGGGTCCTGCCTGGGCAAACTCCCTCTTTGAGGATAATGCCGAATACGGCCTGGGGATGTACCTGGGCGAAAAGAAACTTCGCTCGCGCCTGGCAGACAAAGTCGCCGCTCTCCTTCCTGCGGCCGACGCGGAAACGAAAGCCGTCATGGAAGAATGGCTTTCTCAAAAAGAAATCGGAGAAGGAAGCCGCGCTCGCGCACGGAAATTTGAAGCCGCGCTCCGCGCCGAAATTTCCTCCCATCCCGAATATAAAGAGCTTCTCGATATGAAAGATCATTTCGTGAAACGCAGCCAGTGGATTTTCGGTGGCGACGGCTGGGCCTACGACATCGGATTCGGCGGCCTCGACCAAGTCCTGGCAAGCGGCGAAGACGTGAATGTCCTCGTCCTCGATACCGAAGTCTACTCGAATACCGGCGGCCAATCCTCGAAATCGACACCGGCGGCTGCCATCGCCAAATTCGCCGCCTCCGGCAAAAAGACGAAGAAAAAAGACTTGGGCATGATGGCCGTTTCCTACGGATACATCTACGTCGCACAAATCGCTTTGGGCGCCGATATGAATCAAGCTTTGAAAGCCATCGCCGAGGCCGAAGCGTATCCCGGCCCCTCCCTTATCATCGCATACGCCCCCTGCATCAATCACGGCCTCAAAGCCGGCATGGGAAAGAGCCAAGAAGAAGCCAAACGCGCTGTCGAATGCGGCTACTGGGTGAATTGGCGCTACAATCCGCAGCTCCTCGAAAAAGGAAAAAATCCCTTCTCGATCGACAGCCGCGAGCCCAAAGGCGACTTCCGCACCTACCTCATGGGCGAAGTCCGCTACGCAAGCCTTGCCAAACTCTTCCCCGACACCGCCGAAGCCCTCTTCCAAAAAACGGAAGCCGACGCAAAAGAGCGCCGCGCGAATTATCTGCGCATCAAAAAATCCTATGAAGATATGCTGAAGTAACATGTGAAAAAAGCTGTGAGCCTCCTTATGAGGTTCACAGCTTTTTCATTGGACATGAGGCATGAGGCATGGGGTATGAGATTCAGGTGTCGCCTGCGGCGACGATTCCTGTTTTAATCGGCGCTACGCGCCTCGCCGGCTTCGCCGGCATAAGACATCATATGCGCGAAGCGCATCCTAAGCGCATCAACGCATCCGCGCATCGCCCATCACTTTTTATCCCTTTGTCTCTTTCTATACTCCTTGTATCTCTTGTCCAGCAAATCCGCCACATCTTCGAACGTTTCATGATTCCACATCAGGAAGGAGGCCGCTTCCGGGCCCACGCTTTGCATGTGCGCGACAATGCGCGGATTATTTTCGCGCGCAATGGTAAATTCTTTGAGCTCTTTGTAGAAACCGAGCGTCGGATGGCGCATACAATAATATTCTTCGACGAAACCGCGGCCCGCTTTCAGGAAAATCCGCGTATCGAGCGACCCGGACACTTCCAACAGCCACCGCCGCAAATCATTGTGATACCGCCTCTGCATCATTTCGTGATCCATTTCCCACATGAAATCACGGCGAAGCAAATTATGCCCGTACGCCCAAAGAAGGAAAAACGCCATGCGATTCATCATTTGCGCATCATCGCGAAGCGCCACGCCCGCCATGCGCAAATCATCCCGAATGCGCTGCGTTTCATCCATCCACATATACGGCGTCCGCCGCATCGTCCTAAAAAGACCCGTCTTGCCGGACGAATCCTTCTCATCGGCCAACTTATACATGAAACCGGAATTCCCGCGCATAAATTCCCACGGCTTCGAGGAATCATCCGGTTCCTGTATCCAAAACGTTTCGTCGAATACCAAATCGTAAGCGATATCCTTCATATCCTCGGCCAGCTCATCATCCGTTTCATCGGCGGAAAGAAGTTCCAAAAATGCGAAAGGCTCCAAACCGTACGTCCGAAGATGCGCACCCGGCTCATCCGTTTCCGGCGCCACCGTCACGAATGCATCCAAAGGCATCATGCGATCGTAATCGGCGCTGTCCACGATATCCGTATATTGCGCTTTCGAAAGAAGCGTCGAGCCCGTGAGTACCGCAAGCGCCTGCGGAAGCTCCAAAGCCGCCTTCACCGCATGTGCCAGCATATAGGAAATTTCCGCATAATCCGCTTCATCGCTCGTCGCCGAAAGCACGATGGTCCCTTCATTTCGGAAACAATCTCCGATAAAATCCTCCGCCTTCTCATTGCGCCCGCCGTAAAGACGAATTTCCTCTTCCGTCGCTTTTTCCGCGCGCGAAATCGTGATCTTCATCCGATCGAAGACTATGACGAGGCCTTCATCCGTTTCCTCAAACGTTTGCGGCGGATAAGTGAAATGCATCAAACGATTGGGAATTCCCTGTAAATCACCCGGCACCGCTCCGAAAAGGACACGCGAAGAAAGCCGGCAGGGTAAATTATCCGGCGTCGCCGCATCGATTCCCTGCTCCATGCGTTGCAATGTTTCTATCATTTGCCGCACTTCGCCGATATTGGCCGTAATGCCGGTATCCGCCAGTTTTCGCATAATCGTTTGGACGAGCGACTCCGTTTCCTCCTGCGTCATCGGCACCGACAAATCCGGAAGCATATCCTCGAAATTCAGCCGATTTGTCAGGACATACATTCGATCCAAAAGCGCCTCGGCCGTCGCCACCGCAGTCGCTTCCTCATAAAGAGATCCGTCCGTCCCGACGAAACATCCCGGCTCCGTATCTTCCGCCGAAGAAAAACCGCCGCACACCGCCAGATACCATGGCCCGCCACGCGCGCAGAATTTGAAAACGTAATGCGTCATATCGAAGCGCGAAATCGTCGCGACATACTCGCAGCGATCCACCGCTCGGCAAAATCCCTGCGCATGCACCAAAAAATCCGTTAAATAATCTCTGGCCGCAATCACCTGTGCCATATTGGGAAACACCGTCATCCCCATGTCGTTACTCCCATGCTTTTTGAAACTTTTCCTATGATTTCCTTTTTGTGTCATTATACCATATACGTTGATGCGTTGATGCGACATGCGTTGCAGGTGCCGCTTCGCGACAATTCCTGTTTTATGCCGCCTTCGGCGGCGAGGTGCGAAGCGCCGATTACAACACAATGCCGCGCAGCGCTCCGCTTAAAAACCGTCAGCCGACAGCCGAATGCCCTGCTCTTTGCACTGTTTACCTTACACTTTCCAATGTCTGGGGACGAAGATATCATCGAAAAGGGCGATGGCGTGATTGTCGGTGAGACCGGCAATGAGGTCGCGGACGGCTTCCGACGTGTCCTCGGCAAGCTCCATGCGCTCTTTCGGAATTTTATCCGGATGTTTCATATAATAATCGTAGAGCATTTGGACGACGCCATAGCCGCGCTGGCGATCCGGAATAAGCGGCGGAGAAATATACACGCGATCGAACATGAAACGGCGGAACGCGAGAAGCATTTCATCACCTTCCCGGCTCATATGAATATCGGGGCCGCCCTTCGAGTTTTTGATGAGATCCGTCACCATGGCGGTGATCATTTGCGAATGGCGCGTGCCCAAAAATTCTCGGATTTCTTTCGGCAAATCTTCGGGCGAAAGAAGTGAGGACGCCATGGCATCGTCGTAATCGTGGCAAAGATAAGCGATGCGATCGGCGTATTTGATGAGGCGGCCTTCGGGCGTTGCGGCTTTGAGCTCGCCGGTATGGTGCAAAATACCGTCACGAACTTCTTTCGTGAGATTGAGACCGCGGCCGTGTTTCTCGAGTTTTTCCACAATACGCACGCTTTGCTCATTGTGTTCGAAATGGCCGCTGATGTCACGGAGCGCCGATTCGCCGACGTGGCCGAAAGGCGTATGCCCCAGATCGTGCCCGAGCGCAATGGCTTCTGTGAGATCTTCATTGAGAGAAAGCGCGCGCGCCATCGTGCGTCCCACTTGGGACACTTCGAGCGTGTGCGTCATCCGCGTCCGGAAAAGATCCCCTTGCGGCGCGATATAGACTTGGGTTTTATGTTTCATATTACGAAACGACGCGCTGTGCAAAATGCGATCGCGGTCGCGCTGAAATGCGGTGCGAATGGGACAAATATCATCTTCCCGATCCCGCACGGCGTTTTTGGAAAAAGTGGCATACGGCGCGAGGAGCATCGCCTCGGCCTCTTCGATATGTTCGCGAATGGTCATGAGAATCTCCTTTCCTGCTTCATTTTCTCCATTATATCAAATTTTGCACCAAGTCGCGCGCGCCTCTTCCCTCTTCCCCATTTCCTCTTCTCCCTACAAAAAAATCCCCCGCAGGGGATTTTTTCTTTTCAATATTTCTCGCCGTAGAGCGATTTATTTTTCTCTATAATTTCCACAATGCGCGCGGCCGTTTCCTCTATGGCTCGGTTCGAGACGTCGAGGATGGGGCAGTGGAGTTTTCGCATGACGGATTTCGCATATGCAAGCTCTTCTTCGATGCGATCGATGCTCGTGTAATTCGCATCGCCGGCAAATCCCAGCGCTTTCATGCGTTCGTTTCGAATGCTGTTCAGCTTGTAGGGATCGATGATGAGGCCGATGATGCGATGCGACGGCACTTCGAAAATTTCCTCCGGGAGACGCACTTCCGGGACGAGCGGCAAATTGGCGACTTTGTAGCGCTTATTGGCCAGATACATCGACATCGGCGTCTTCGAGGTGCGCGACACACCGATGAGGACGATATCCGCTTTGAGGAAACCGGCCGGATTTTTCCCGTCGTCGTACATGACGGCAAATTCGATGGCTTCCACTTTGCGGAAATATTCTTCGTCAAGCTTGTGGATGATGCCCGGTTTCATGGCGGGGCGATCCCCCGTCACATCCGAGAGCGCCGTAAGCATCGGACCCATGAGATCCACGTAACGCACGCCGTGCGCCGCGGCATAGCGATCGAGGCTTTCGCAAAGATCTTGGGAAACGAGCGTGTGGCAAATAATGCCGCCCGTCCTCACCGCTTCCCGCACGATATCGCGAATCTGTTCCGGCGTCCGTACAAAAGGCACACGGACGACGTCGATTTTATCGTTTTCGAATTGACTGATGGCGGCGCGCGCCATTTTTTCGCCCGTTTCCCCGATGGAATCGGAGATGACGTAGACGGTCGTATTCGTTTCCACTTACGCGTTGGCTCCTTTCCCGAGTTCCAGAAGAAGACGGGTGATATTCGTTTTGGAAATGCGGCCGACGAGGCGGAAACGTTTTTCTCCCTTCGTTTCGGAAACGGAAACGACGGGCAGGCAATCGATTTCATAATCGATGAGTTTCCGCGCGACGGAGAGCATTTCTTCGCCGGGCTCGGCGTAAATCATTTTGGATTTCGAAGTCATGACCATGGAAATGGGCATTTTCTGAAGTCCTTCGCGTCCCATGGCGGCTTTGAGCAAATCTTTTCGGGACACGACGCCCAAAAGATTGTCTTCTTCGCCGACGAAGATGGTGCCGATATCCTCGGTGAAGAGGAGCACGGCCGCATCGTAGGCACTCGCGGCGGGCGACGCCAGGACGGGACGGGACATATATTGTTCGACCGTGCATTCCCGGATTTGGGACGCCGCGGGATCCATGCCGCCGCCGGTGTAATAATACCCGAGACGGCGACGGGCCGCGATGACTTCGCCGGATAGGAGCACGGCGAGATCCCCACGCAGCGCACTACGGGTGACATGGAGTTTTTCCGCAATCATCTCGCCGGTAATCGGCCCGTTTTCACGAACGATGCGGGTGATTTCTTTTTGCCGTTCGGTCAGCTGCATGGCGAATCCTTTCTTACTTTCTTTCTAAAAGCGTCTTACCAATCGTATTCTTCGGTTTCCGCACGGCCGCGGCCGGTAGCGGCGTCGAGAATGAGGCGTTGCTCGATTCTGGCGACGTTTTTCTTCGTGGCTTTGACCATATCCGGATTGACGGAGACGCAATCGATGCCGCTCTTGACCAGGAATTCGGTGAAATCCGGATAGACGGACGGCGCCTGGCCGCAAATGGAAACGGTCTTGCCGTCTCTGTGTGCGACTTTGATAAGATGACGGACCGCGCGGCGAATGGCGAGGTTTCTTTCATCAAAGAGGGAAGCGACGGTGTCGTTATTGCGATCGCAGCCGAGGATGAGCATAGTGAGATCGTTCGAGCCGATGGAGTAACCGTCGACATACTGATTGAACTGATCGGCCAAGATGATATTGGATGGGATTTCGGCCATAAGGTAGAGCTTGAAATCCGGGCCGCGGACGAGGCCTTCTTCTTTCATGATTTCCGTCACTTTGCGCGCTTCGTCGACCGTGCGGCAGAACGGAATCATGCAATGGAGATTCGTGAGGCCGAATTCTTCGCGAACTTTCTTCACGGCTTTGAGCTCGAGACGGAAAGCGGCGGAATATTTCGGATCATAGTAACGGGACGCACCGCGCCATCCGAGGAGATCGGCCGGTTCTTCCGGTTCGTATTTGTTGCCGCCCTTGAGATCTCTATATTCGCCGGATTTGAAATCGGAGAAACGGAGAACGACGGGACGCGGCGCCATCGCACGACAGACTTTGCTGATGCCTTCGGAAAGCATGTCAATGACTTTTTCCGGATGACCGGTCTCGATGAGATAGAGCGGGTGTTCATGGATGAAAGTCGTCCAAATGAATTCTTCGCGCATGAGGCCGATGCCGTCACACGGAAGTTTGCTGTATTTATCCGCCAGATCCGGATCGCCCAGATTCATGTATACATTGGTGCCCGTCGGCGGGAAATATTCGGCCGCGACAACACCTGCGCCGGCGGATGCCGTTTCCTCTTTCTTGCCGAGCATATCTTCGACAATGCCATCGTAGACGATACCGTTTTGCGCATCGACCGTGACTTCCTGGCCGGTCTTGAGGACGGAGGTCGCTTCCACGCTGCGGCTCTTTGTACCGACGACGCAGGGAATGCCGAGCTCTCTGGAAACAATGGAAGCGTGGCAGGTCATGCCGCCCGCATCGGTGACGATGGCGACTGCCTTCTTCATGGCCGGTACCCAGTCCGGAGCGGTCATGAGCGTGACAAGAATTTCGCCTTCTTTAAATTCGTCGATATGGGACGGATCCGTGATGACATGGACTTTGCCTGCGACGAGGCCCGGGCTGGCCGGAAGACCTTTCACGAGTACTTTATGATCGGTGGTAACGTTCACTTTCTTTTCCTCTTTCTTTTCTTTATTTTTGCGGGACCATACCGTTTCCGGACGCGCCTGGAGAATCCAAAGTTTATTGTCTTCATCAAGCGCCCATTCCATATCCATGTAGCAGCCGTAATGTTTTTCGATCGCTTTCGCATATCCGGCAAGTTCCGCGATTTGCTCATCGGTCATGACCTGGGCATTTGCGAGTTCTTCCGGCACTTTCGTTTCCACGACGCCGCCGTTCACATCGCGAATGAGCTGAATCGGTTTTTCGTTAATCTGACGGGATTCGATAGCAAGAGTTTCCTTATCCACGACGAAATTATCCGGCGTAACGGTCCCCTGTACGATGTATTCACCCAGACCCCAAGATCCTTCGATCATGATTTTGTCGTCCGCCCCCGTCGCCAGATCCACCGTGAACATGACGCCTGCGACTTTGGAGAAAGCCATCATCTGTACCGCGGCCGAAAGTGCGACATTTTCATGCGCATAACCTTTCTTTTCGCGATAATACGTCGCGCGATCCGTGAACGTGGACGCATAGCATTCTTTTACTTTCCGAATGACTTCGTCCTTGCCCTTTACATTGAGGTAGGTATCCTGCTGGCCGGCAAAAGAAGCATCCGGCAAATCTTCGGCCGTCGCGGAAGATCGAACAGCAACAAAAGGATCGCCGTGACCGGTTTTTTCGGCAAGCTCTTCATACGCCTTGCCGATGGCTTCTGCCAAATCGGCCGGCATTTCCGCTTCCATAATCGTCTTTCTGATTTCCGCGCACACTTCGCGAAGCTCCGCCGAATCCTCGACATCCTTCATACCGCCGAGCAATTCATGAATGCGCTTATTCGTACCGGTAGAATCCATGAAATACCGATACGCATGCGCCGTCGTCGCATACCCGTACGGTACCGGTACCCCCGTCGACGTCGTAAGTTCGCCCAGCGAAGACGATTTCCCACCGACCAAATTCACATCGGCGCGACGCAATTCGTCGAACCACAGTACATACGCATTTTCTCTCTCGTCCATCATATCCTCCTTGGGATCAATAAAAAAACTGCCGGAAAGTATATGCTTTATTACGTTTTCCAAGGAATATAGTATACCATTTTTGCCTGAAAGTCAAACTGTAACTTTCGATAAGAAAACAAAAAAGTGCCCTTTTTAGGAAACACCGCGCAATAAGGCATATCAATCTTTTCTATAGGCGGATAAAGGAAATATATTTGATTCTTTTATGTATACATTCTATGCACAGGGCGCATTCTGCGACATCGATGCCATCGCCGACGGCAGACGGCCGACCGCTGATCGGTGAGAGATGTCGCCTACGGCGACGATTATTGTAAAAGGGAAGAGAAAAGGGGAAACCACCCATGCCCAAATCTCGGCAGCGAGCAATCAGACAGCAGAGATTCTGAAGCAAGCTTACGGATGACAGTCACGCGGTAGCGCGACATCGGAGAGCTTTTCTTTCCGATGCCTTTCTTTGCTTAGAACGTCATCCCGGGCGAAGACCCGGGATCTCACTGTACAAATGAAGCGAAAACTTATCGGGGCTTGGCGCATCTGTTAGGGGAACTGTCAGGCACGCAGTAACTGACTGAGGGGTCGCGCACCATGTGAGAACATAGCGGAAGGGGATTTCCCCTATAAGACAGAGACCAAA
>CAVHIJ010000013.1:0-25414 GCA_963635945.1 bacterium
GCCCTGCCCTCATGCCCCATACCCCATGCCATTTTCTCAAAGCCGAGCGCGCGTCTTTCGTCTGACAGTCTGATAGTCTGACCGTCTTTCGTCTCAAAATCTCACGTACAAATGTCGCACTGTAGCCAAACGCTCCTTTGCACTTTGCACTTTATACTCTCACCGCCCATGAACACCTATCACTACAAAGCGTATCGCACCGGCGCCGCGCCGACCGAAGCCGAGATTTTGGCCGCTTCGCGCGAAGAAGCCGTGAAAAAAATTCGCGAAAAAGACCTGCACATCATCAGCCTGGAAGAGAAGAAAGGAAGTATGATGACGCGCAGTGCCTTTCGGAATCGCAAGCGCCTCGTCATTTTTTGTCGTGAGTGGGCCGCTCTTTTGGAAGCGGGCATTTCGCACACCAAAGCGCTCACGATTTTGGCCGAGCACGGCACGAAGCGCACGAAATCTATTATTTTTTCGCTTGTTTCCGCCATTGCCGACGGCACATCGACGGCGCTTGTTTTCCGGCAAAGCGGTGAATTTCCCGAATTCCTTTGCGCCATGATCGATATCGGCGAAATGAGCGGCACCCTTCCCGAGCAATTGCGGCACGCGGCGCTGCATTACGAACGCGAGCGCCTGTTTCGCAAAAAATTCACCGCAGCCCTCGCCTATCCGCTTTTTGTGCTCCTTTTCGCACTGACGATTTTCCTTTTGATTTTGACCGTCATATTGCCGTCCTTTTCGCTCCTTTTCCATTCGATGGGGATTCCTCTTCCCGCCGTCACGCGGGCGGCGCTCTCTTTGGGAAACTTTTTAAGAAACTATGGGCCGCACCTGCTGCTCGTCGGACTTTTCTCCGCTTTGGGTGTTTTGTTTTACGTACGGACGGAAACGGGGCGTGCGGCCGTTCATCGCCTGCTTTTAAAATTCCGTTTTGTGAAACGTCTGCTTTTGATACGTTTTTGTACCGCGGCGGCGGCCCTTTTGAAAAGCGGCGCGCCCTTATCCGATGCGTTGTCGGAAGCCGCGCTCGTCACCGAAAATACGGAAGCCGTCCGCCGCATCGAAGAGGCACGGCGCATGCATGAAAGCGGGTTGCCTGTCGGGGAAGCGCTGGAGGCGGCCGATTTCACACTTCCCATTTTGACGCACATGACCGCGGCCGGGCTCGAAAGCGGGCGCCTTCCCGAATTTTTGGAAGAAGCCGCCGGCATGCTCACCGAGGAAACGGAAGAACGCATGAATCGTTTCAAAGCTGTCATGGAACCGGCTCTTTTACTTTTTGTCGGCGCGCTCACCGCCGCTGTCGTTTTCACGGTCATGCTTCCCGTCTTTGGCGCCATCGGAAGAAGCATGTGATAGCGAAAAATAAACAACAAAAAAGTCGCACGACCGTTTCGTCATGCGACTTTTTTGTTGTTTATGCTTCGTCCACGAAAACCTGACCGGCTGCTTTGTAGCTCAGTGAATATTCCCGGCCCTCCGTCGTGAAGCGGATCGGTCCTTCGTACGGTTCTTTGGCCGTGACGCAGACGCTCATGCCGATTTCAATTCCCGCCTGCTGCAAATAATCCATGAGCTCGGCATCTTCGAGGCAATAGCGGATGGAAGACGTCTCACCTACCTGCATATCGATGAGTCGGCGGCGGCTCTGCGGTGCGTGCGTCCCGTCGGTCGCGGGAACCGGCGTCCCGTGCGGACAATAGACGGGATGTCCCAGAAAATCGTCCAGGCGATCGATTGTCTCCTCCGAGACATGATGTTCCAAATGATGCGCTTCCGCATGCGCCTCGCTCCACGTAAAACCGAGGCACCGCACGAGGAATACTTCCCAAAGGCAGTGGTAGCGGATCATGCGCGCCGCTTCTCGGCGGCCTTTTTCCGTAAGCCGCGAGCCTTTGTACGCTTGGTAATCGATGTACCCTTCCTTTTGCAATTTTACGATCATTTCGGATGTGGACGGTGCCGAGACCTGCAGCATATCCGACAAATCTTTATTGGAAACGATACGCCCGTCATCCTCCAGGGAATACAGCGCTTTCAGATAATCTTCTTTTCCCGATGTCATGGCGCACCTCCGTCGAATAGGAATAAGGAAATACTTTCGTGGAAATATTATACTCACGTAAGGTTTGTACGTCAATTTTTTTAGGGGAAACCGAAAAAGAAGTTTAGCGCAGTGCACCATGGGAACTTTTGACCGGTTTTCGCGGGTATGCCCTCTGCCCCATGCTCCATGCCTTTTTTGGCAATGCTTCTTAAAAAGAAATATCACCTCATTATGTGATATAATAATACGAATATCCCTTTTGTTCGGTTTCTGTGGGGAAACGAAAGGACCGGTATCATGGTACGAAAGTCATCGGGACGTGCGGAGCGGAGAGCGACGCGGAAAACGACTTCCAAATTCAAAAAATTCATCTATATTCTTCTTGTGGCTTTTGCGATTATTTTGTGCGGCATTTTCGGCGGCTGCCTGTTTGCGACCTGGGGCGGATTGCCCGATGTGTCTCAGACGATGACGCCGGATGCCTCGTCGCAAATTTTTGATCGCAAAGGACGTCTCGTCACGACGGTTCATGCCGAGCAGGATCGCCTGCCCGTCGATATTTCCGTAGTGCCGAAAAATTTGCAAAATGCCTTTATTGCGGCAGAAGACATTCGTTTCTATGATCATCACGGCATCGATCCGCGCGGCATTATGCGTGCGGCGTTCAGCAATATCGTCAATCGCAATGCGACCGGCCAGGGCGGCTCCACCATCACCCAGCAGCTTGCGCGAAATGCATTTCTCACGCAGGAGCAGACCATTCGCCGTAAAGTGCTTGAAGTCATTTTAGCGCTTGAAATCGAGAGCAAGTACACGAAGGAAGAAATTCTTCAGATGTACATGAATCAGATTTATTTCGGCCAGGGCTGCTACGGCGTGCAGACGGCGGCCAAAGTCTATTTCGATAAAGACGTGAAAGATCTTAATCTTGCGCAATGCGCCATGCTGGCCGGCCTCCCGAACAGCCCGAATTACTATTCGCCTTTCCGCAGCATCGAAGCGGCAAAATATCGTCAGGGTATTGTTCTCGACCAAATGGCCAAATACGGTTTCATCACCGATGACGAAGCGGCAGCGGCCAAAGAAGCGGATCTCGGCCTTGCCAAACCGGGTGTGGACGGCACCGGCGCGACCGCCTCGTACTTCGTTTCTTATATTATCCAGCAATTGGCCGATAAATACGGCGCGGAAACGGTGTACAAAGAAGGTCTCCGTGTCTACACCACCCTCGATCTCGATATGCAAAAAGCGGCCGAAGCAGCTGTGAAAAACGATTTGCCCGAAGGCGCAAAAGACGGAAACGGAATTACGCAGCCGCAGGGCGCACTTCTTGCGATGGAAGCGTCGACCGGGAAAATTCTTGCCATGGTCGGCGGCCGCGGCGAAGACCATTTCAATCGCGCCGTCCAAATGACGCGCCAGCCGGGCTCCTCGTTCAAACCTTTCACCTATGTGACCGCGCTGGCGAACGGGCGGAGCTCCGCGACCCCGCTTTCCAATAAATCCAAAGCCTTTGCCGACGGCTGGTCCCCCAGCAACTACGATCGCACGACGAGCGACGAAGTGACGCTCCACGATGCGCTCGTGCACTCCCTCAATATCCCGACCGTCAATCTTGCCAATGACGTCGGCATGGACAAAGTCATAGAAACGGCGAAAGCATGCGGTATCTCCACCCTCGTCACCGATGGCGAATACTCCGACGTGAACTTGTCCGCTTCCATCGGCGGGCTCACCTACGGCGTGACGCTTTGGGATATGACGAAAGCATTCGGCGTTTTTGCCAATGACGGCAAAGTCGTCGATCCCTACGCCATCGTAAAAGTCCTCGACAGAAACGGTACTATTTTGGAAAATCATGAAACGCCCGAGCCGGGGCGCCAAGTCTTGGAAACGGAAGCCGTCCAGGAACTCAATAGCATTTTGCAGGATGCGATTCTCGGTGGGACCGGCGGCGGTGCATATATCGGCCGCCCCATGGCGGGTAAGACCGGCACCACCGATAACGAGCACGATGCCTGGTTCGTCGGATACACCCCCGATGTCGTGGCCGCCGTCTGGATCGGCGATGACTCCGGAAGCAACGCAGGATATACCGGCGGTACCGTACCGGCGACCATTTGGCGCGATTTCATGAGCGAAGCCGTCGCCGATATGCCGGTCACATCCTTTGCGATGAACGACACCACCGCGCGCCGCATAGCCGCCGCCAAAGAAGCCGCCGCCAAACGTGCGGCCGAAAAGAAAAAAGCCGAGGAAGCCAAGAAGAGAAAAGAAGCCACGGCTAAAGTCAAAGCCGCCGCCAAAGAAGCCGGCGCCAAACTCCTCGACCGCCTCTCCGGCAAGGTCAAGGGAGAATAAAAAGGAGCATATTTCAGGAGATACACATGCACAGTACTTACGTTCTTTTGGAAACAATGGCCGTCGGATTCGGGATTGCGCTCGTATTCGGCTACATTGCCCAAAGACTTCACATGTCCGTCATCGTCGGATACCTGGCTGCCGGTTTCCTCATCGGGCCCCTTACGCCGGGATTTGTCGCCGATGCGGAACTTGCGAATAATTTGTCCGAAGCGGGCATCATCCTATTGATGTTCGGCGTCGGGCTCCATTTCAATACCGAAGATTTGATGAGCGTGAAAGGCATTGCGATACCGGGCGCCATTGCGCAAAGCGTGGGCGCGGCGACTTTCGGAATCATCGTTTCCATGCTGGACGGCTACTCTTTGGTCGAAGGCGTTTTCCTGGGGCTGGGACTGTCCGTAGCCAGTACCGTCGTCCTTCTCCGCGTTTTGACCGATTCCGGTCGATTGGAAACGTACGCCGGGACGGTTGCCGTCGGCTGGCTTGTCGTCGAAGATATTTTCACCGTCCTCATGCTGGTGCTTCTCCCCGCCATCGGGCCGGCGCTCGCATCCGGAGAAACGATTTCCGCCATGACCGTCTTGACGGCCGTCGGAATGGCCATCGTGAAACTCGTCCTGCTCTGGATCCTCGTCATGGTCGTCGGCGGGCGCGTCGTCCCCTGGCTTTTGAAACGGATTCTCCGCACGCATTCTCATGAACTTTTCACGCTGACGGTCCTCTCCGCCGCATTTCTGACGGCACTTTTCGCCGCTTACGTCTTCGATGCGTCCTTTGCATTGGGCGCCTTTCTCGGCGGGATGGTCGTCGGGAAGAGCAAAGTCAGCCATCAGGCGGCCGCCGAGCTCATTCCGCTCCGCGATGCATTCGCCGTCCTATTTTTCCTTTCCGTCGGGATGCTTTTCCGCCCGTCTTTCCTGATTGAGCAGCCCTTCATCATCCTGCTCTCGCTCATGATCGTCCTTTGTGTGAAACCACTCATCGCCGTCGGCATCGTTTCCTTATTGGGATGTACGGCGGAAACGGCTTTCACCATTGCGGCCGGCCTTTCGCAGATCGGTGAATTCTCTTTTATCCTCGCGCAGACGGGGCTCTCGCTCGGCATCATTTCCGATAATATTTACAGCGTCCTTATCGTGTGCGCCTCCGTTTCCATTGCACTCAATCCTTTCTGTATGAAAGCCGTGCCGAAAATGGTCACGCTCGCCAAATCGCATCCTTCGCTCTGGCATTTCCTCAATCATCGCGCTGAAAAGAAAACGGCGGAAATTTCGGAAACGACATCTGCCGCGACGCGTATGCTCGATGAAGAAAAGAAATTCGCTATCATCGCCGGTTACGGCCCCACCGGGCGCGCGGCGGCCGAAAGTGTCGAAAAGGCGGGCATCCTCTCCGTCATTCTTGAAATGAATATCGATACCGTCGGCGAGCTGGAACGCGAAGGGAAAGCCGCCGTCTACGGCGATATCACGAAAACGGAAGTTCTCAAAGCCGCCGGCATCGAAAAAGCGAAATATTTCATCATCACCACCCCTGCGACCGGTCCCGCGGCCGAAGCGGCCATGGCAGCCAAGAACATTAATCCGAAGATTGACATTTTCGCACGCACCCGTTTCTTCCAAGACGCCGCAATTCTGAAAGATGCCGGTGTCGATCACATTATTTTCGAAGAAAGTGCCATCGTGGAGAAATTGGCGGAAACGGTATCCGAGAAGTTGAGCGAAGAAAAAGCATAAAAATTTACTTGCAAAATGTGTTATGCTCTGGTAGAATATACGAGTCACCTGAAAAGGTAGGCCTAGGGGCATAGCTCAATTGATAGAGTAGCGGTCTCCAAAACCGTTGGTTGGGGGTTTGAGTCCCTCTGCCCCTGCCATGTGGCTCCGTAGCTCAGTCTGGATAGAGCACTTGACTACGAATCAAGGTGTCAGGGGTTCGAATCCCTTCGGGGTCACCAAAAGAAAAGCTCGAAATCGTAAGGTTTCGGGCTTTTTTGTTGTGGAAAATGGGCGCGCTCGGCGATGGTCCTCTGCCGACGGCTTTAAGAGGTGTCGCCTGCGGAGACGATTCCTGTTGTAAAGGTGATGGGCGATGAGTGATGAGTGATGAGTGATGGGCTTCAGGATGCGCTTCGCGTATATTCCTGTTTTAATCGGCGCAAAGCGCCTCGCCGGCTACGCCGGCAAAAAAATGCGCGAAGCGCCACCTGTATCTCGGCGCACCTGTTAGGGGAGCTGTCAGGCACGGACGCCTCTGTCTTATAGGGGGCAGCCCCCTACCGCCATGTGCACACATAGTGAGCGACCACTCAGTCGCTCGCTCTGTTCGCGCCAGCTCCCCTTTCAGGGGAGCCAAGACGCTTTTTATTTTTAGTTTCATTTCAACAAACGGCTTAGCGCCTCTATGATTCGCCCAAAATTTGGTCGTCATTCGTAAGCTTGTTTCAGAATCTCTGCTGAATGAGTCTTCGCTACCGAGCTTCGGGTATGGGTGGTTTTTCTGCACTCGGGAGCGCCTCGTGGGCGCGATAACGGAAAATTGACACAAAACTTAAATCGCCTGCTCCGCAGGAGCGACATCCTGCGCAGCGGGACCAACAAATGTCGCACCATCGCACAGTTGGGATAAAAAGGATAAAATTTTTAAAAAGAATGAGAAAAGAGGAAACGAAGGGAATAAACATGTTATAATACAATAACGGGGACTCTTATATTTTTTGTGAAAGGAATCAACTCTTATGGACGACGGCCATATATGGACCGAGCTGCTCATCATTTTTATTTTGATTTTCCTCAATGCCGTCTGTTCAATGACGGAAATCGCCGTCGTGGGCGCACGCAAGACGAAGCTGCGCGAGATGGCGAAAAAAGGAAACGTGAAGGCGGAGTACGCCCTTCGTATTGCGGAGAATCCGGAAAATCTTTTCTCGACGATACAGATCGGCATCACGGCGATCGGTATTTTGACGGGGATGTTTTCCGGTGCGACATTGGCGGGTCCTTTGGCGGATGTGTTGCGGGGTATTCCCGCACTGGCACCGTATGCCGACGGCCTTTCCATGACGATTGTCATGATTCTCGTGAGTTATGCGACGCTGATTCTGGGGGAACTTGCGCCGAAATGGCTCGCGATCGCCAAATCCGAGGAAATGAGCTGCCTCGTCGCCAAGCCGATGATTATTTTCGCCAAAATCTGTTATCCGCTCATTCTTTTCAGCAATTGGTCGACGAAACTCGTCATCCGTATGATTGGGGTCGACATGCAGGCGGAGAAACCGGTTTCCGAAGAGGAAATTCGATCGCTGCTCCTGCAGGGCGCCGGGATGGGGACATTCGACAAAGCCGAGCCGATTCTGGTCGACCGGATATTCCGGTTGGACGACCTCACGGCGGCCGATTGCATGACGGCGCGCACCCGTCTGGAATGGATTGATATCGACGATACGGACGAAAATATTTGGAAGGTTTTGGAAACGAGTGTCCATTATCGTTTGCCGGTCGGGCATGAATCGCTGGATGATTTTATCGGGATTATCGATATCAGCGATGTATTGCGCGATCATCACAAAAATGGGTCGTCCGTTTCCGTCGGGGAGTCGATTCGCCGTTGTATCCGCCGGGCGGAGTACATTCCCGAGACGCTGACGCTTCTTAAAATTTTGCGCACGTTCCGGGAAAAAAGTGTGCATGAGGCGGTTGTCATCGATGAGTACGGGAGTTTCTCCGGGTACATTTCCCTGCACGACGTTTTGGAAGAAATTGTCGGGGATATGCCGGGTGATGAGGAGGAAAAGCTCGAAGATTCCAATCGCATTTTGCAACGCACGGACGGGACATTCCTTGTCGAAGGGCTCTGCAGCATCGATGATTTCCGCGAGTATTTTCATATCGAGGAGGAGCTGCCGGGTGAAGCGGAGGATTATTACAAGACGGTCGGCGGGTTTATCGTTTATTTATTGGGGTATATTCCCAAGGAAACGGAAACGATTGATTATGAGCGTTTCCGCTTTGAGATCGTCGATTTGGATCGACGCCGTATCGATAAAATTTTGGTACGGGAGAAGGTTTCTTGAATTTTTTTAAAGGGAGAATTGTCGGGACAGCCGCTTTGGGTTTTGTTTCCCCCTGCCAAAGCGGGACGTCTTTTTGAAACGTAAAGAAAGGATTTTAAAAATGGCCGGTTATTACAACAGTTTAAATTACGGTTTTGCGTATCGTGCGGAAGACGGCAAGGTATTGGGACGGATTCGGGAAGGTTTGAAAATCGCATATCCCTCGATGGGCGGGCAGGATTTCCGCTTTTTCGTCGACCCGCTTTCGCCGGTGCCGAAGGGGTATGAGGGCGCATTGCAATTGGGATTTACAGGGTTTATGAGTCGGCTGGGGTACGATTGCAATCAATATCCGTCGCCGGAGGAAGCATGGGAAGATATGCGCACGACCTGGGGCGGGAAATTTGTCATTTTTACGCCCGCTCTTCGCAATAATAAATATTATGTTTTGGAGGATCTGCAAGTGGAAGAAGCGCCGAAAGTTGTCTCGGAGCATCCCTCTTTCTTTCCGATCCCCGTTTTTTATTTGGAGGACAATCCGGCGTTCGGCGGGGATATCGAGCGTTTCCTGACGCAGTTTTCGGAGGGGAAACCGCTGCCCGGTATCTCGAAGCGTATATGGAATAAAAATCAATACACGCCGATGATCGCCGCGGTCTATCGTGATGAAAGTACGGGGCTCCGGCGGTATACGTTCTGCATGCCGCAGCGACGCGATGCGTTTTCTTTTGTGAATATTTCCGAAGGGGGCGCGTATTTCGGCGCCGTTGGAGGTTTTGCGAAGCGTGATATTTCCGAAGGAGAATCCGATATTTGGGACGGCATTCTCGCCTGCCGCACGGCGTCGCTTCTTTTCTGTCCGCAGGATGTCATTGCGGAAATCAAAAAAAGCGCCGAGCCGTTGGCGCAAAGCGCGGTCGGTGAGGCGCCGAAAGAGGACATTTTCGTCGTCGATGCGGTGCCCGTTTTTGAGGAACTGAAAGAAATAAAAGAAATCGGAGAAACGAAAGCGGCCGCAGAGATTGTCTCCGAAAAAATTCCGGTACCGGATGCGGCTAAGACATCGAAAGTTTTGACGGAAACGGAATTTTTGAAACGTCTTTCCGATGTCGCGCGCAGCAAAGCGCTCCTTTACGACGAAAAGGATTTGCTCCGTTTCCATTTGGCGGCGAAAACGGCGCGTCTCATCATTTTGGCCGGCATGAGCGGCACAGGGAAATCCGCGCTTATTCGCCTCTACGCCGAAGCTTTGGGGCTTCCAGCTTCACAGCTTGCGATGATTGCCGTCCGCCCCTCCTGGATGGACGACAGCGATCTTCTCGGATATCTCGATATGAAAAACATGACGTATCGCCCTGCCGATACCGGTCTGTCCGAGCTTTTGATCGAAGCCGAGAAAAATCCGGAAAAATTGTACATTGTCTGCTTCGACGAAATGAATCTGGCGCGTGCCGAGCATTATTTTGCGCAATTCATTTCCGCTTTGGAAAATGATAAAGATACCGTCATCCGCCTCTATAATCCGGCGCTGGCGTCCCGCATTTACAACAGCCCCGTCTATCCGCCGGAAATTCATATCGGGCCGAATGTTATTTTCACCGGCACCGTCAATGTCGATGAATCCACGTATCATTTTTCCGATAAAATTCTCGATCGCGCCAATGTCATCACGCTGCATCCCGGGAAATTCAAGGATCTCACGGGACTTGTGCCGCAAAAAAGAGCGCCCGAAAAAGAAATTTCCGTCGGTGAATACCGCGCGTTCTGCCGCACGAGCGACAGTATTGCCCTCACGGCGGCCGAGCTCGAATTTCTCGATGCACTGAACGCCGTCTTTTTCGCAAACGGTCTTTCGGGCGGCATCGGTTTCCGCGTCGTCCGTCAAATCGGAAACTATCTCGGAAACATCCCCGAAGGCGCGGATCTGTCCCGGGGCGATGCATTCGACAGCCAAATCGTCGAGCGTATTTTCACAAAATTGCGCGGATCCGGCGAGCAGATGAAAGAACTCATTGCGACCGACGATAAAGGAAATACGACGGGAGCCGTGAGCGGCGTCCTGGATCGCTACACCGCGCTCTCCCCCTTCACGGCGGCGCGCGCTCTTCTGGCGAAAAAAGCAAGAGAACTTAAGCTTTATGACTACACCATCTGAGTCCTTCACCATTCTCTTTCGCACCGGACGCGGCGAGCGCACCCCGCATGCTTTTGCCGACCGCACCGAAGATCTTCGAGAAGAAAATGCCCTGCCCCTTGTCGAAAATCAAGATATACAAATTCTCTTTCGCGCGCCCGAAGGATACCGCCTCACCATGGACGGCCTCGATGTGCTGGCGCGGGATGCGGAAGATACATACAAAAAACCGCGTTACAGCTGGCAGACACTTTTTGAGGCGAAGAATTTCCCCCTCGTCCCCGGCTATTACGTCCTCACCGTGGAAGGCCGCGGCCGCACGCGCCATACCTTGATCGAAATTGTCCCGCGCTACCTTGATAAACGCCAATGGCAGGACATGCGCGACGAACTCACCGAAGAAATTCGTCATCTTTCCTACGATTTTATGAAACGGACGCTCCATGTCCCCGGTCTTTTCGGAAACGAAAACGAAGACGACGGGAAATTGCTTCTTCGTTTCTACATCGTGAACGATACGGCGGACCGCGTGCTCCACGTCCTGCGCGATTTATCCCGCACGGCAAACAGCCGCATCACGCTCAAGACAAAGCGCATCCCGCACCTGTCCGTCCGGAAAGAAGAGCCGCACAGCCGTCCCGCGAAAGTGCGCATCGGCGACACATCTCCCTATATCTACGTCACCGCAACGAGAACTACGTGGGACATTCCGGAAAATCGTTTCGCCAAGGCATTGCTGCTCCGCCTCGAGCGGACGCTCGTTTCCTTTATCGAAAAAATTGACCGGCGGCTCGCCGATACCGGCGAAGTGCAAAAAAATCAGGAACGCTATCGCCATCGGGATGATTATCATTTTAAAATGCGCGATGACGAAATGGCGCGTTTTTCCGCTTTCCGGGCCCGCGCCGTCGCGATATTGTCCGCTGTGCGCCTTGCCTCGGATGCGCCGTGGTTTCGCGAGACGGAAGCCGAAGCGCATCTTTCGGCCGATACGACACTCGCCCGCGATCCGCGCTATGCCGTGCTCTATCGCCTGTTTCAAAATTTGCGCCGCCCCGAAGATTCTCTCTCCGTTTCCGCGTTTTACCGTTTCCAATGGAAGCGCACAGATAAACTCTATGAGCTCTGGTGCATGCTGACATTTATTAAAGCGCTCGCGAAAAAAGGCTGGCAGACGGAAAACGGCCCCGCCGTCCGCGAAGAAGACGGGCAATATCTTTTGGACAGTCTGGAGCCGGGTGCCGTCATTGCGATGGTGCGCGGGGAGGAAACGCTTCGCCTCGTCTATGATGCGGACATTCCGAAAAGTGCGGGAAAGACGAGTCGCGACGAAAATCCGCTCTATACGAATAATGTGCATCGCCGTCCGGATCTTCGCATCGATCATTATCGCGCCGGTGTGTACGACGGGTCGCTTATCGCCGATTTCAAATACCGCGATATCGAAAAAATCTGGAAGGACGAGACGGCCGGGCAGCGGCTTCGCACGCAGTTTAATGCGTATCGCGATATGAATACGAAATGGTATCGCGATTTGTCCGAGGAAGATTCTTTGCGAAACATTCGCCCCGTAAAAGAAGTCTGGGCCGTATTTCCGAAAGAAGCGCCGCCCGGCACGGATCGCGATTACAGCCTTCGTTTCATATCTCTGGCGCCGGGGATTTTCGCCAACGAACGTTTGGGTGAAGATTTGGAAACGTATTTCGCGAATCTGACGTGACATCGCCTGTCACAAATATCCTTCTTTATTGATTTTGTGGTAAAATTAAAAATTAAGGAAGTTTTCGGCTTCCCTTTCCCATTCCCTCTTCTCTCTTTTTTCTTTCCGCTTCACTCTTATGCAAGGGAGGCTTTATACCTTGTTCGCGTATGCGTATACATTTATGGCCGCTTTTTTGGTGACATTTTTGTTGACACCGCCGGTAAAAAAATTGGCGGTGGCTTTCGGCGCTGTCGATCGGCCGGATGCGCGCAAAGTCCATCACGGATTGGTGCCGCGTCTCGGCGGGCTCGCTATTTTTGCCGGATTTATCGTTTCCGTCGCATTGACGGTCGGTTTCGACGATCCCGGTATGAGCGGGCTTTGTGTCGGCGCGTCGTTTTTAATTCTCGTCGGTATTTTGGACGATCGATATTCGCTGCCGCCCAAGGTGAAACTTTTGGGACAGATTATCGCGGCGGCGATTTTTGTCGTGGGATACGGTATCCGCGTGGATTGGCTGAAGCTTCCCTTTATGGGATATTTCTATTTCCCCGCTCCGATTTCCGTGCCGCTCACGATTTTCTGGATTATCGGTTTTGTGAATACGGTGAATCTCATCGACGGGCTGGACGGTCTGGCGGCGGGGATTGCCGCGATCGCTTCGATTGCGATTTCGTTTTTGTCTTTTCAAATGGGGCAATGGATTTGCGCGGCGGCGATGGTCGCCATGGCGGGTTCGTGCCTTGCGTTTCTGCAATATAATTTCAATCCCGCGAAAATTTTCATGGGCGATACGGGCTCGATGATGCTGGGGTATATCATTGCGGCCGTGTCGGTCATGGGGTCGATGAAAACGGCGACGGTCGTCGTCCTCATCGTGCCGCTTGTCGCTCTTTCCGTGCCGATTATGGATACATTTATGGCAATCGCGCGTCGGAAACAGGCGGGCGTCCCGGTCTTTTCGCCGGATAAACGGCATTTGCATCACAGGCTTTTGGCGCTCGGGCTCAATCAGAAAGAGGTCGTGCTCATCATGTACGCGCTGACGGCCTTTTTCTGCGCGGCGGCGCTCGTTATCGTGCATTTGAATCTTTTCGTCGGTGTGGCGGTTATTTTTGCGGCGCTCTTTGCATTCCTCCTCTGGGCGAGGAAACTGGGCGTGCTCTCCGAGGGGAAGTAAAAATAATTAGCAATTAGCAAGCAATTCAGGTGTCGCCTGCGATGATCGTGTTGTAAAAGTGCATAGTGTATAGAAAACATGTGTCGCTTCGCGACAATCTGTTTTATGCCGGCGGAGTCGGCGAGGCGCCGAAGACGCCGATTACAACACAATTCGTGTCCGTAGGGCGCACCTATTAAAGCTCACGGCTCATAGCCCATAGCCCATAGCCACAGTATAAATGAAGCACCAAGCCGAGCGGAACAAATGTTGCACAAAAAAAGGAGGTCTTCCCATTGAAAGTTATGACTGTATTCGGGACGCGTCCCGAGGCGATCAAGATGGCGCCGGTCGTTTCCGAACTCCGGAAACATACCGAAATCACGACGAAAATCTGCATCACCGCGCAGCATCGCGAAATGCTCGATCAGGTGATGTCGCTTTTCGGGCTCGTCGCCGATTACGATTTGGACATCATGGCCAAGGGGCAGACGCTCTATGATATTACCGAACGCGTGCTGGCGGGGCTGCGCGATGTGTTTGAAAAAGAACGCCCGGATCTTGTGCTGGTTCACGGCGATACGACGACGACGTTCACGGCGGCGCTGGCGGCTTTTTATGCGCAGATTCCCGTCGGGCATGTGGAAGCGGGTCTCCGGACTAGAAATCTTCATTCGCCCTATCCCGAAGAAGCGAATCGTCAGCTGACGGGCGTTTTGGCCGATTATCATTTCGCTCCGACGGAGACGGCGCGGCAAAATTTGCTCGATGAACATAAAAAGCCCGATCGCATTTATGTCACCGGGAATACGGTCATCGATGCGCTCCTTGCGACCGTCAAAAAAAATTATGTTTTTGCGGATTCGGAAATCGAAGCCATTGAAGGGCACAAACGCATCATTCTTGTCACGACGCATCGCCGCGAAAATTTGGGCGGGCCCATGCATCGCGTGTATCGCGCGCTCCGTCGTCTCGTCGATACGGTGCCGGACGCCGAAATCGTGTTTCCCGTGCATTTGAATCCTCTTGTGCGCGAAGCCGTCGCCGAAGAACTTTCGGGGCATCCTTCCGTGCATTTGGTGGAGCCGATGGAATACGAAGAATTCACGAATCTCATGGCGCGCTCGGCCATTGTTCTCACCGATTCCGGCGGTATTCAGGAAGAAGCGCCGTCTTTGGGGAAACCGGTTCTCGTCCTCCGCGATACGACGGAGCGCCCGGAAGCCATTGCGGCCGGCACGGTGAAACTCGTCGGCACCGATGAGGAAACGGTGTACCAAGCGGCGTACGAACTTTTGACGGATGACGAAGCGTACCGAAAAATGGCCGAGGCCGTGAATCCTTACGGTGACGGTCTCGCATCGAAACGCATTGTCGAAAGAATTCTTTGCGGGCACGATTTATCGGATAGTTTTATTGTAAAAAGATAAAAATATAATGAAAAATATGGCGTAACCTCGTTTCCTATGTTACAATAAATCAGTATATGCGCGCGAAATTTTTTAGAATGCCATTTTTCGCGCATTGAAAGGACGGCACCATGGATCCGACACCGAAGAAACAGGATGATTGGAATCCGCTTCGCAGTGCGGCTATTGCCTCGGGCGCCGGGATGACGATTCTCGTCACCATCGGTCTTTGTGTGTTTTTGGGCCTTCGCTTCGACGAATATTTCGGGACGGCTCCTTATGGGCTCCTCGTTTTTTCCGTCACGGGGGGCATCACCGGGATATGGTCCGTCATTAAGCAAATGTTGAGGAAATAATGGGTTTCGATTTGG
Organism: bacterium; assembly: GCA_963635945.1. Taxonomy (GTDB): domain Bacteria; phylum Bacillota; class Negativicutes; order Veillonellales; family Dialisteraceae; genus UBA1822. Next base: position 15,229 of record CAVHIJ010000013.1, read on the forward strand.
AGTTTCCAAATTATGCCACAAGAATTTTGAGGATGACGGCGATCCTCGGGATCCTCTTTGCGGCGGGCGGCTGCTACTTCGGTTGGCAGTACGGCGCGGGGGTTATCTTGGGGACGCTCTTTCAGTATGTGTTTCTATGGTTTTTAAGAAGTAAATATATTAAGTGGTCCGAAGAAGGGCGGGCTCCCGATGCCATCGGGGCCAAGCTGGTAGGCTATACGGGATTTCGATTCTTTATCGAAATCGGTATTGCCGTCGTGGCGGCCCTGTGCATCGGGATCGGTGTCTTGGGCGTCTTGGTCGGCTTACTTTCACTGACGATTGCGACCGTTTTGGACAAAGTCATCAGTGTGATTAAGGAATAAATTCTTTTCTTGACATTCGTGTAAGAGAGAGGGGGTGACATTATGCATCTTCATACAGGTACGCACGTTGTGGGGCAGCTTTTCGGGTTGCAGATCAACTGGGATACCATTTTCACGACATGGCTCACGGGTTTCCTCGTGATTCTCATGGTCTTTTGTGCAAGCCGGGGTCGCGCGCTCGTCCCGAGCGGTTGGCAAAATTTGATGGAAATGGTCATCGAAGAACTCTGCGGCAGATTCGAGGAGAACCTCGGGCACAAGTATCGGCAGGTCGCGACTATGCTACTGACTCTTTTTCTGTTTATTTTCGTCGCAAACCAGATCGGCCTTTTGCCTACGCAGCACCTGACGGCATCACCGACAAACGATGTGAATACCACATTGGGGTTGGCGCTTGCCTCGTCCCTGGCGATTCACTTTTATTTCATTGTAAATAAAGGTGTCGGAAATTGGTTGGCTCATTTCTTCCATCCGTTTTCTTTCTTCGTCATTATGAATGTTATCGAAGAAATCGCGCGTCCGGTCACGCTGGCCATGCGTCTATTCGGGAATATTCTGGCAGGTGAAATTCTGCTTGAAATCCTGTACAATCTGGCTCCGGCTCTCGTACCTATGATCTGGATCGCGTTCAGTTTGTTCGTCGGACTCATCCAGGCGTTCATCTTCACTACGCTCGTATCCATCTACTTGAAGGAAAGCGTGGAATGACGGACAGGAAGCGGCGTCTTCTGAAACCGACCGGTCAATTGCGGCACCGACCCACCAAACGGTATGTATACCCGAACATCGGGAAAAATTTCTATGATTCTCTAGGAGGAATTATCACTATGGAACAGGCTATTATCGTTCAGTATTCCGTTATTGCAGCGGCTATCATCGCCACGGCGGCTTCTTTCGCGGCAGCATTTTCCGACTCCCGTGCGGCATGCCATGCGTTGGACGGCATGACCCGTCAGCCGGAACTGGCAGGCAAGCTCTTCACGAACATGCTCGTGGCTATCGGCCTTATCGAATCCATTCCGATTATTGCCATCGTTATCGCCATCGTTCTCGTATTTGCCAACCCGTTCCTCGGCTAATATTTCCCATACCATATTAGCCTAAGGAGGGGATCTCGTTGGTAGAACTTAACGGAACATTGCTGTTTCAGATCGCCAACTTCTTCATTCTTTGTGCTATTCTGGGGCATTTTTGCTACAAGCCGATGCTCAAGGTTCTCGATGATCGTAAACAACGCATCCGCAATGACCTTGATTCCGCCGCTGCCTCCGCTGCCGACGCCAAAAAGCTGAAAGAAGATTACGAAGCTCAGCTGCGTGACGCCCAGGCACAGGCGCAGGAAGTCATCAGCAAAGCCGTAAAAGAAGCCCAGGTCCAGGCACAGGCACAGATTGAGGCAGCCCGGGAAGCGATCGCCAAGGAAAAAGACGCAGCCACCCGCCAGATTGAAAAAGAACGCATGGACGCTCTCGAAGATCTCAAAGGCCAGGTCGCTCAGATTTCTTGCGAAATCGCATCCAAGATCATCAGCAAGAATATGACACCGGAAGCAAACGACGCTCTCATCACCGAGAGTATCGCACAGCTCGGCCGGACAGGTAAATAATCATGGATAAGAGCGTAATCGTTGCTAAAAAGTACGGACGTGCTATCTATGAAATTGCTTACGAGCAAAAAAGCCTGGAAAAGACTGAAGAGGATTTGAAACTCATCAGCACAACCATCGGGGAAAGCGAAGAACTCAGAGCTTTTCTCAATCATCCTTTACTTACGAAGGATGCCAAGAAAGATACCATACAAAAATTGTTTGCAGATAAAGTGCAGCCGGTGGTACTGCAGTTCTGCTACGTCGTGATTGATAAAGATCGTTTCGAATACCTGCCTCAGATGGTCGACGTGTACACCACGCTCGCCCATGAAGGCATGGGTGTCGAAGAAGCGATCGTCACGTCCGCCTACCCGCTCTCTTCCGAGCAGGCCGAAGCCCTCAAAGGGAAATTGGCCGAAATGACGGGCAAGAAAATCATCATGAAACAGAAGACAGACAGTGCACTGATCGGTGGTTTCACCATTCAAATCGGCGACCGTCTCATCGACGGCTCTGTGGCAAGACAGCTCCGGGCACTGAAACTGAAAATCATGCAAAGAGATTGAGGTGACTTATAGGAAATGAAAATCAGTTCAGATGAAATCACATCTGTCATCAAAAAACAGATTGAAAACTACAAAGTAGACCTCAATGTCGATGAAGTAGGTACAGTCCTCGAAGTCGGCGACGGCATCGCGCACGTATACGGCCTGGAAAACTGCATGGCAGGCGAGCTCCTGGAGCTTCCGAACGGCGTCTACGGCATGGCACTGAACCTCGAAGAAAGCAACGTCGGCGTCGTCCTTTTGGGTCAATACGAGACCATTAAGGAAGGCGACACAGTCAAAAGAACCGGCCGCCTGATGCAGGTCCCGGTAGGAGACGCCGTCATCGGACGCGTCGTCAACTCCCTCGGCCAGCCGCTCGACGGAAAAGGTGAAATCAAGACCGACGCTTATCGCGACATTGAAATCAAAGCACCGGGCATTGCCGACCGGCAGCCCGTAAACGTTCCGCTCCAGACCGGTCTCAAATGTATCGACTCCATGGTACCGATCGGCCGCGGCCAGCGCGAACTTATCATCGGTGACCGCGGCACGGGTAAAACCGCCGTCGCCATCGACACCATCCTGAACCAGAAGGGCCAAAACGTAATTTGTATTTACGTTTCCATCGGTCAGAAAAACGCAAACGTCGTCCGCGTATACGAACGCCTGAAACAAGCCGGCGCCATGGAACACTCCATCATCGTACACGCAGGCGCATCCGAAGGCTCCCCGATGCAGTACTTGGCACCGTACTCCGGTGTCGCCATCGCAGAGCATCTCATGCACCAGGGCAAAGACGTCCTCATCATTTATGACGACCTCTCCAAACACGCCGTCGCATACCGCGCGATGTCCCTGCTGCTCCGTCGTCCGCCGGGACGTGAAGCTTACCCGGGCGACGTATTCTACCTGCACTCCCGTCTGCTGGAACGTGCGGCTCGCCTTTCCAACGAACTCGGCGGCGGCTCCATTACGGCCCTTCCGATTATCGAAACCTTGGCGGGCGACGTCGGCGCCTACATTCCGACGAACGTCATTTCCATCACAGACGGCCAGATCTATCTGGAAACGAGCCTCTTCTACTCCGGCGTACGCCCGGCTATCAACGTCGGCCTTTCCGTATCCCGTGTAGGCGGCTCCGCCCAGATTAAAGCCATGAAGCAAGTCGCAGGGACCCTTCGTCTGGATTTGGCACAGTTCCGCGAACTCGCAGCTTTTGCGCAGTTCGGGAGCGACCTCGATCCGACCACCAAGGCCCAGATTGACCGCGGCGTCCGCACGACCGAAATTCTGAAACAGCCGCAGTACACACCGTACCCGGTCGAAGATCAGGTCATGTCCATCTACACCGCCGTCAAAGGCTTCCTGGACGATATCGACGCAGAAGACGTCGTCGACTTCGAACATCAATTGATCGCATTCCTCCACAGCAGCCATCCGGAAATCGGATCCGACATCGCTGAATCGAAGAAACTCAATGATGCCACCGAAGAAGCACTCAAGAGTGCCATTGATGAATTCAAGACTCGTTACAAGGCGGCGAAAAACCCCGAAACGGCAGAGGGGTGATCTGAATGGAGAGCACGCGTGATATAAAAGGGCGCATAAAATCCGTCACCAACATCCAGCAGATCACAAAGGCAATGAAAATGGTCGCAGCGGCCCGTCTTCGCAAAGCCGAAGAAAAAGCGCTGGGCGCCCGCCCATATGCCGAAAAAGTCGAAGAACTCCTGCGCCGAGCCTCTTCGGCAGCACCCGGTTATACCCATCCGCTCCTGGCGGAACGCGAAACAAAACGCGTAGGCTACCTCGTCATCTGCGGCGATAAAGGCCTGGCCGGTGCTTACAACTCAAACGTCATGAAGAAAACCGTGGCGGAGCTTGTCGGCAAAGATCCCGACAGCTACAGAGTCTACATCTGCGGGAAACAAGCCAAGAACTATCTGAAGTTCCGCGGCTACCGGACAGATACCTACCATTTCGGATTTTCCGACAGACCTTCGGCAGATGACTCCATCATGATGGCCAAAGAAGTCATTGACCTCTTCGACCGCGGAGAAATCGACGAAGTCCAAATCATCTATACGAAATTCTACACCGCACTCCGCCAGCAGGTCACTATGACCCGTCTGCTTCCCATCGAAGCGCCGAGCGCGGGCGAAGCAGAAGAAGAGGGGGCCAAGGCAGAAGAAATTCCTTACATTTTCCTGCCCGATGCCGCTCAAGTCCTCGATAATCTGCTTCCTCAGTATGTACAAGTGCAGATCTACAACGCCATGCTGCAATCCGCAGCCTCCGAACTCGGCAGCCGAATGGCGGCCATGTCGGCTGCGACCGACAATGCGGCGGAACGTATCGCCGACCTCAACCTCACGTACAACAAAGCACGTCAGAGTCAGGTCACGAACGAAATCTCCGAAATCGTCGGCGGTGCGAACGCACTCGAATGATCCGCACGGAAAAATAGGAGGAATGCTTCTTCATGAGCAAGGAACAGGAAGGAAAAGTTATACAGGTAATCGGCGCAGTCGTCGATATTGCCTTTGACGAAAATTCCGAACTGCCTGCCGTGTACAACGCTATCCGCGTCAAGGACGACACCGGAGCCGTTCCGGTCGACGTCATCTGCGAAACCATGCAGCACCTTGGCGACGGCGTCGTACGTACCGTAGCAATGAGCTCCACGGACGGTATGGTCAGAGGAATGAAAGCCATCGACACCGGCAAAGCGATTGCGGTACCCGTCGGCGACGGCGTCCTGGGACGTATCTTCAACGTTCTCGGAAACACCGTCGACAATGACGCCGCCGAAGTCAAAGCCGATGATCACTGGCCGATCCACCGCCCCGCCCCGGCCTTCAAAGACCAGAGCCCGGCAGCGGAAATTTTTGAAACCGGTATCAAAGTCGTCGACCTTATCGCACCGTATGCAAAAGGCGGTAAAATCGGCCTTTTCGGCGGCGCAGGCGTCGGCAAGACAGTCTTGATTCAGGAACTTATTCACAACGTCGCGACCGAGCACTCCGGCTGCTCCGTATTCTGCGGCGTCGGTGAACGCACCCGTGAAGGCAACGACCTCTGGGGCGAAATGAAAGAATCCGGCGTACTTTCCAAGGCCGCACTCGTATACGGCCAGATGAACGAACCGCCGGGAGCCCGTATGCGTGTCGCACTGACGGGTCTTACCATGGCGGAATACTTCCGTGATAAAGAACACCAGGACGTACTGCTCTTCATCGACAACATTTTCCGTTTCGTACAGGCAGGCTCCGAAGTATCCGCACTGCTCGGCCGTATGCCGTCCGCCGTCGGTTATCAGCCGACCTTGGCGACCGATATCGGCGAGCTCCAGGAACGCATCACATCCACGAAAGACGGATCCATCACATCCGTCCAGGCCGTATACGTACCGGCCGACGACCTGACCGACCCGGCACCGGCCGGCGTCTTCAGTCACTTGGATGCGACCACCGTATTGAACCGTTCCATCGCAGAACTCGGCATTTACCCGGCCGTCGACCCGCTCGACTCCACCAGCCGTATTCTCGATCCGAACGTTTTGGGCGAAGAACACTACAGCGTCGCACGCGGCGTACAGGCCATTTTGCAGCGATACAAAGAACTGCAGGATATCATTGCCATCCTCGGCATGGAAGAACTTTCCGACGAAGATAAAGTCATCGTCGCCCGTGCCCGTAAAATCCAGAGATTCCTTTCTCAGCCCTTCTTCGTGGCGGAACAGTTCACCGGTCAGTCCGGTAAATACGTACCGCTCAAAGAAACCATCCGCGGCTTCAAAGAAATCCTGGCCGGCGAACACGACGACCTTCCGGAAGGCGCGTTCTATCTCGTAGGCACCATTGACGAAGCAATCGAAAAGGCCAAGACAATGCAGAAAGGGGAATAAGCCATGGCTGATACCCTGATCCCGCTGCACGTGGAAGTCATCACACCCGATGGCGCCATTTACACCGAAGACGGTGCGAAAATGGTTGTCGGACGCGCGACAGACGGCGAATTCGCCATCATGAAAAACCATCTGCCCTTGGCGGCGGCTCTTGAAATCGCGCCCGTCCGTATCGTCGGCGAAAGCGGCGAGAAAAGAATCGCAGTCTTCGGCGGCTTCCTCGAAGTCAAAGACAACTGCGTCAATATTATCGCCCCGCTGGCAGAATTGGCGGAAACCATTGATATCGCCCGTGCCCAAGCGGCCAAACAACGTGCAGAACAAAGACTCGCGAATAAGACGGCCGACATTGACGTCGAAAGAGCGCAATACGCACTCCGCCGCGCCATCGTCCGCCTCAAAATCGCAGGACAAATCTGAGACACAGACACAGAAAAAACTCCCGAGAGAGAAAACTCCCGGGAGTTTTTAAATGCGTAGATGCGCGGATGCGTAGATGTGCGGATGCGATTCGGGTGCTGTCCGCGGCGATGAAATTTCTTATCAGAATGCCGGAATCAGAGCGCCCTTGCACGTATCATTGATGAATTTTTTCACCGATTCGGACTGGAAAATTTTCACGAATTTCACATATGCCGGATTGTCCTTATCCGCTTTGCGCGCCGCGATGATATTCACGTACGGGCTCGTATCGTCTTCGACCGCAAGCGCCTTTTTGTAATCCAAGCCCGCTGCCGAGGCATATCCCGAATTGATGACCGAGCAAGCCGTATCATCCAAAGAACGCGGCAGCTGCGGCGCTTCCAATTCGATGATATTCAGATTCTTCGGATTTGCCACGATATCCTGCGGCGTCGCTTTCGTAATCACAATGCCATCTTTCAAAGTAATGAGTCCCGCCTTCTGGAGGAGGAGCAGTGCGCGCCCGCCGTTCGACGGATCATTCGGAATTGCGACCGTATCGCCTTCCTTCACATCCGAGATACTCGTGATTTTATTCGAGAAGACACGGAGCGGCGCTAAATATGTATTTCCGATCGGGACAAGCTCCGTCCCGCTCTTTTCATTGAACGCCGTGAGGAACGGACCGTGCTGCATCGCATTGAGATCGATATCCCCCGAAGCCAGCGCCTGATCCGGCGTCACATAATCCGAGAATACCTTTACCTTGACGACGAGCCCTTGCTTCTCTGCTTCCTTCGCCACAAATTCGACGACCGTTTCCGGATCGCCCGGGACCGTCCCGACCACGATTTCTTTTTTCTCCGCCTGCGCGGCCGGTTTCTTATCCCCGCCGCCGCAACCGGCCGCCAGACCTACGACCGCTGTCGCAAAAAGTGCCCCTGCCAACAGTTTCTTCAGTTTCATCATACGTGTCCTTTCTTTGGTTACTCTTCATCAATGGCACGGGAGGGAAATAAAAAAGTCCCTACCCGAAAGATAGGAAACAGTTTCAATCGTACTCATCTTTCGAGAAATTCTCGCTGGATTTGGCACCTTTCGGAAACCGAAGGTTGCCGCGTCTTCAAAGGGCCAGTCCCTCCGACGCTCTTGATGAATCAATATGGAATTGACAAGATGATAGCATGCGAATATGTTTTTGTCAAATCTTTTTTTCGGTTTTTTTTGCGTGAGATTTTTTGTTTCTCATTTCTTCTTTCCTCTTTCCTAATTTTTCCGTTTCCTCTATAATAGATATTAGATTTTAAAGAGGTGGAAACGGATGTTTTTGATTGATACGTATGATGTAATCGTGATCGGTGCGGGGCATGCGGGATGCGAGGCGGCATTGGCGGCGGCGCACTTGGGTTGCCGGACGCTTCTTGCGACGATTTCTTTGGATAATGTGGCGATGATGCCGTGTAATCCGGCTATCGGCGGCCCGGGAAAGAGCCATCTGGTGCGGGAAATCGATGCACTGGGCGGTGCGATGGGCCTTGCGGCAGATAAAACAGCGATTCAAATGCGGATGCTGAATATGGGAAAGGGCCCGGCCGTTTATTCGCTTCGCGCGCAATCGGATAAGGGCGCCTACCATCGCTACATGAAACAGCTCGTCGAAAATACGGATAATCTCGATCTCAAGCAGGTCATGGTGACGGATCTCTATTTCGAAGACGGAAAAGTGTGTGGGATTCTTTCCGAACTCTCCGAGCTCTACCGCGCTCGCGCGATCATTTTGGCGACGGGGACGTACCTCGATAGCCGGATTATCATCGGCGAAAATATGTACGCGGGCGGCCCTTCGGGCATGCGGCCCTCCGTCGGATTTTCCGAAAATTTACGGAAACACGGCATCGAGATTCTCCGTTTCAAGACGGGGACGCCCTGCCGTGTCGATTTGCGTTCGCTTACCCCCGCCCATATGCAAGTCGAAGAAGGCGATCCCGATCATCATTCCTTTTCCTTCATGAGCGAGGATGCGGACAGAAACCGGCGCACCTGTTTCCTTACCTATACGAATGAGGAAACGCATACCGTGATTCACAAAAATCTTTCTCGCGCGCCGATGTTTTCGGGAAAAATCACAGGCGTCGGGGCGCGCTATTGCCCGTCCATTGAAGATAAAATCGTCCGTTTCCCCGATAAGACGCGCCACCAGCTTTTCGTCGAGCCCGAGGGCACGGAAACCAATGAAATGTACGTGCAGGGCATGTCGACCTCCATGCCTATCGATGTGCAATATGCGTTTTTACGCACGATTCCGGGGTTGGAAAATGTGAAAATCATGCGCCCGGCGTATGCGATCGAGTACGATTTGGTCGATCCCTTGCAGCTTTTGCCGACGCTTGAATTTAAGAAATTTCCGGGTCTCTACTCGGCCGGCCAGTCAAACGGCACGTCCGGCTATGAGGAAGCGGCGGCGCAGGGACTCATGGCGGGCATCAATGCGGCGCTTAAAATCCGCGGCCGCGAGCCTTTTATTTTGAAACGCCACGAAGCCTACATCGGCACGCTCATCGACGATTTGGTCACGAAAGGCACGAATGAGCCCTACCGCATGATGACGAGCCGGAGTGAATACCGCCTGATCCTCCGCCAGGACAATGCAGATCTGCGCCTCACGGAAAAAGGCCACGAAATCGGGCTTGTCGATGAGGCGCGCTACACTCGTTTCCTCGCCAGAAAGAAACGGTACGAAGAGGCGATGGCGTACATCCACACCCGGCGCTTTACTCCGACGGCCGATACCAATGCGAAATTGGCCGAAATGGGGACGGCGCCCTTGCAAACGGGGATCGGCGCCGATACTCTTTTGAAACGTCCGGAAGTGACGTATAGAAATATGAAGAAATATTTGGGCTGCCCCGATTTATCACCCGATGCCGAAGAAGAAATGGAAATCACGGTGAAATACGAGGGCTACATCACCCGCCAAGAAGATGCCGTCCGCCGCGCGGCCAAAATGGAAGCGCAAAAAATGCCGGAAAACATCGATTATCTGCATTTGGAAGGCATTTCCATCGAAGCGCGCCAAAAGCTCGATAAAATTCGCCCTGTATCCTTGGGCCAAGCCGCCCGCATCTCCGGCGTCTCCCCCGCCGACATCGCCGTCCTGATGGTGTATGTAAAAGGGAAAAAATGAGCGATGCGAAAAAATGAGCACACAACGGGTGTGCTCGGTTTGGGTCGACACTTTTGCTGCTGTTATGGGCTGTGGGCTATGAGCCGTGGGCTTTTAAGCGGTGTCGCTTGAGAGCGAATTTTGTTTTATGCCGCCGGAGGCGGCGAGGCCGCGCGCAGCGCGAGCGAGCGAAGCGAGCGATTACAAAAATGC
>CAVHIJ010000014.1:0-23039 GCA_963635945.1 bacterium
TACGGAGCTGAGCTCCCGCTTGCGCGGGAGAACGCTTCGCTTTTATCCCGCTACGTGGGATGGCGCGCCTGCGGCGCAAGTCCTTTTTCTCGCTCTGCACAGAGCGACTTAAGTGCTTTCATTTCATTTCTTTCCCGGGAAAGAAATGAAAGCGCCGACCGAAATAAATTTGCCGAGGCGATGAGGCGCTCCCGAGTGCAGATGTGACGCGAAGATTTAGTGAATCTTGGCTCCCCTGAAAGGGGAGCCGGCGCGAGCGGAGCGAGCGCCTCCCGGGTCGCTCACTATGTGTGCACATAGCAGTAGGGGATTTCCCCTATAAGGTAGAGGCGTCCGTGCCTGACCCCTCAGTCAGGCACTGCGTGCCTGACAGCTCCCCTTTCAGGGGAGCCAAGACACAGGTGGCGCTTCGCGCCGATTAAAACAGGAGTATGCGCGGAGCGCATCCTCTCACCGATCAGCGAAGCAGCATCGGTGCCATATAAAAATCCGTCGTCGCAAGGCGACACCTCTTAAAGCCGTAAGCCGTAAGTCGCCCCCGAGGATCCGGCCGAGCGCACGTCTTTCGTCTTTCGTCTGACAATCTGACCGTCTTTCGTCTCAAAGTCTCGCGCACAAATGTCGCACTACAGCCAAACGCGCCTTTGCACTTTGCACTTTACGTTTCCCTCATTCCTTTATCCTATACCCCATCCCCCCATTTCTCCATTGGACGGAAGCGGCGGTTTCCTGTATAATATTTACAAATGATCTCCCGCAATGAGGCGGGCGGAGCGTATTTCCTGCGAAAGTTTTTCGCGGAATACGTTTTTATGTGGCAATTTTCACTTTATTTTTCCTGTTTTTATTCAAAGGGGGCAGCAGATTGGAAACAAAAGCTGATTTTGTATGGAAAATGGGCGGCCAGCAGGGGCAGGGCGTGGAGTCTTGCGGCGAAATCCTGGGGAACGTCCTCACGCGCGAGGGCTATTCGCTCTTCAGCCAGCGCCTTTTCGCATCGCGCATCAAGGGCGGGCACACGACGATTGCGCTTCGCATCGCGACGCATGAAATCGCGACGATCGGAGAGGCGATTGATTGCCTGGTCGCACTCGATCAGGAAACGATCGATTTGCACGGAAAAGAAGTCCGCGAAGGCGGCGTGATTTTGGCCGACAGCGCTTTTAAACCGAAATGGGAAACGCACAGCGGGCGTGTATTCCTGGCGCTTCCGATCACGGATATCGCCAAAGCGCACGGCTCTTTGCAAATGAAAAATATTGCGGCTCTCGGCATGTCTGCGGGTCTCCTCGGTTTCCCGAAAGACCCCTTCTTCCGTTTCATTGCGGATCGTTTCGCCAAAAAGGGCGAGGCGATGGTCGAAAATAATAAAGCGGCTTTCGTCGAAGGGTACGATTGCGCCAAGGAGGCATTGCAGGGACATTCCGTGGGGACGCTTGCGACGCCGGAAAAGAAAGATTTCATCTATCTTCTCGGAAACGAAGCGGCGGCTCTGGGCGCGATTGCCGCGGGGAGCCGTTTCATGGCGTCTTACCCCATTACGCCGGCGACGGAAATCATGGAATATATGATTAAATCAATGCACAAAATTAAAGGCACCGTCGTACAGACGGAAGATGAACTCTCGTCTTGCATGATGGCGATGGGCGCGGGATATGCCGGCGTTCGTTCCTTTACGGCGACGAGCGGCCCCGGGCTTTCGCTCATGGCCGAATCGATTTCGATGGCGGCGATGGCCGAAATTCCGGTCGTCATTATCGATGTGATGCGCGCCGGTCCTTCGACGGGCATGGCGACGAAAGTCGAGCAAAGCGATATCCGTTACGCCGTCGGCGCAGGCCATGGCGATGCGGAAAAAATCGTCTTGGCGGCCTCGTCCATCGAAGATTGTTTCTACATCACGCAGGAAGCTTTCAATCTGGCGGAAGAATTCCAAACGCCTGTCATCCTGCTTTCGGATTTGCAATTCGGTATGTGCAAGCAGTCCGTTCCGGCTTTCGATAAGGATCGCATCGAAATCCGCCGTGGAAAACTGGTGCGCGAAGGTCTGCCGGCTCTCGAAAACGGCGTCTATTTCAACCGTTTCGAAGACAGTGAAGACGGCATTTCCCCGCGGACGATTCCCGGCACACCGAACGGCATGTTCCTTTCGACGGGGCTTGAGCACAATGTGTACGGGAAACCGGCCGAAGGCACGGCGGATCGCATGCAGCAAATGGAAAAACGCCATCGCAAATTTGCCGGCGTTTCCAAAGCCGTTACGCCTTTCTTCGTAAAGCATGAGGAAACGGACACGGATCTGCTCCTAATCGATATCTGCTCTGTGGGCGGCGCCGCCTCCGAAGCGCTCGATGCGCTGGAAGCCGAAGGCAAACGCGTAAATCACATGCAGCTTCGCCTGATCGCTCCTTTCCCGACAGAAGAGCTTCGTCCCTACATCGAAGGCGCCAAACACGTCCTCATCGTCGAAGAAAATCAGACGGCGCAGCTCCGCGAACTTTTTGCCTCCCATTTCGACTGCCACGACAAACTCGGCTCTCTCCTTTCCTATGACGGGACGCCGCTTGTCGCATCGAAAATCGTAGAAAAAGCAAAGGAGGTACTGTGATCATGGCGTCACCGAGAGAATATAAAAATAAAATCGTACCGAATTGGTGCCCCGGCTGCGGCGATTACGGTATTCAGAATGCCATTGCGGCCGTTTGTGCGAAAAAAGGCTGGGCTTTTGAAGACATTTCCCTGATTTCCGGCATCGGCTGCTCATCTCGTATCGGCGGGTATCATTATTGCTACGGCGCGCACACGACGCACGGCCGCGCGCTCCCCTTTGCGCAGGGCGTCAAATGCGCCAATAAAAATTTGCACACCATCGTCTGCTCAGGCGACGGCGATTCCTATGCCATCGGGCTGGGGCACGCGATGCACGCGATGAAACGAAATATGGATCTCACGTATCTCGTATTCGACAATCAAGTCTACGGCCTCACGAAAGGCCAGACAAGCCCGGCTTCCAGCAAAGGCTTCGTGACAAAAACGACGCCGGACGGAAACCCGACGACGCCGCTCGATGCCGTCATGATGGCCATTGCCGCCGGCGCCACCTTCGTCGCGCAAGCTTCGGCGCTCGATGCGAAACAAATGATGGATCTCATCGAAAAAGCCGTCGATCATCGCGGCTTCTCCTACATCAATATTTTCACGCCCTGCGTTTCTTTTAATAAATTTAATACGGCACAGTGGTATCAGCAGAATTTGAAGAAAATCGAAGACGTCCGCCCGGACTACGACTGCCACAGCAAAGCGGCGGCCTTCGGACTTTTGGCGGAAACGGACAGCCTCGTGACCGGTCTCCTTTATGAGGAAACGGGAATCCTCCCACACGACGCCATCACGCCGGCCGCAGATCGCATCCTCGTCGACCACGTGGAAAAACCGTCTGCCGAGCTCTTCGATTCGCTCCTGGCAGAATTCAGATAACTGGCAAGATTTGCGACAAACAAAAAGGAAATCCTTTCACGGGATTTCCTTTTTTAGTGCCACATTTGTGCAAAAGACGGTCAGACGGTCAGACTGTAAGACTATAAGACCGTAAGACGCACGCTTGGCCGAGTTCTCCACCGACGGCTGACGGCTTTTAATCGGTGCGCTGCGCGGCATTTTTTAATCGATCGCAGACCTCGCTCGCCGGCTTCGCCGGCATAAAACAGGTATCGTCGCCGAAGGCGACACCTGCGCCTCTTCCCTCTTTCCCCTTCGCTCTTCCCTTTTACAATCATCGCCGCAGGCGACACCTGTTTTCTATGCACTATGCACTGTTTATTCTCTCACAATATCCGCGCCGATAAATGTTTCATACGTTTCGTACAGCATCGCCGCGATTGTCGGAGCGCCTAAAATTCTCCATTGATTGTATTCATCTCCGTAATACACAATCCAATTGAAAGGTACGCGTGCGCGCTGCGATCCGGCGAAAACCGTTTCCTCCGCCCGATTGAATTCCTCCTCGGACACCGTGGCACCGTCGCCGTTTTGATAGGAAGTATGTTCGTTTCCTTCATCATCAAACATCGTATCCGCCAGCGCGATCGGTTTCTCATACAGGACGCCTTCCTGCAAAGACACCGCCGCAATCGAAAGGGTGGATTCGCGTCCGGCGCGCAAATAATCCGGAATGACGTACCAATCGATACCGTCTATCCCATTCGTATACGCATTCACCTCGACCGCCCCCATCCAGTCGCCTTCCGAGCGCTCTTCCGACCAATTTTTCAAACATTGCGTAAGATCCGTCCGGTCTTCATTCACCTCATACGCGCTCGTATACGTATAAAGCCCCGTCCCACCGAAATCGGAAACGAGAATTTCGAGGCGCCCGTTGTGATCCAAATCGGTGATTGTGAAACCGAGAGAGCTCATCATAAAACATTCTTCCGGCTCCCATCTTTCCCGACATTCGGCAATTAATTCCACCTGCGCCTGCGCATCCGCCGCAGGTCCGTACCAAGCCGCCTCGCCGATCGGGACGAGGGTCGCCAAAGCCATCGCCAATCCCGCCCATATTTTCTTCATAGCCGTACTCCTTTCATGAGGAAACAGTTGGTTATATATCTTTTTTTATTATAACGAAAACGGAGGCTCCTCGCAATTGCGCGGGAAATCCGCACTGCGTTAGTGCGGCATTTGTTTATTCCGCTACGCAGAATGACGCTATCGCTTTTATCCCGCTGCGCCGGATGGTGCGCCTTCGGCGCAAGTCCTTTTTCTCGCTCTGCACAGAGCGACTTAAGTGCTTTCATTTCTTTTCTTCCCCGCGGAAGAAAAGAAACCTATGGGTGTAGGGCCTCCCCGGCCGAAGAAAAGAAACCGCCGACCGAAATAAATTTGCCGAGGCGATGGGGCGTTCGGATGCTCGATTTTAAATGCTTACGCCTTCCGTGGCATTTTCCTTTTGAGACATATATCCTTGCGTACCACTTAAAATCGCAAGACGCATCCGAACGCCTCTACGCCTGCTGCGCGATACACGCGGCATCGACAAATTTATAACGGTCGGGCAATCTTACGACGCTCGGCTTTCGAAGCGGGCATTTTAGGTGCGGCGACCATACTCCGTTATCGCGCCCACGAGGCGCTCCCGAGTGCAGATATGACGCGACGGTTTTGTAAGTCTTAGCTCCTCTGAAAGGGGAGCTGTCAGGCACGTTGGACTCTATCTTATAGGGGCAACCCCCTACCGCTATGCTCTCACATATTGAGCGACCCCTCAGTCGCTCGCTTCGCTCGCGTCAGTTCCCCTTTCAGGGGAGCCAAGATCTGGGTGTGCGCCTTCGGCGCATTTTTTATGCCGGCGGAGCCGGCGAGGCGCTTCGCGCCGATTAAACCAGGAATATGCGCGCAGCGCATCCTGCCCTCATATCTCATATCTTTTACAACAGGAATCGTCGACACAGGCGACACCTGTTTCCTATGACTATGCACTATATTTCATACTCATAATCATCCCTAAGCGTCAGAATCGCCCCCTTGTCCCCTCGCATGGCGGCGCGGATGAGCCATTGCATCGCGAGCGTTTCATTTCTTTCTGTGCCCTCGCCCGTTTCGTAGGCATACCCCAAACGAGCCATCGCAAAAGCATTCCCGGATTCCGCCGCATCTCGGTAGCAGGCGACGGCTTTTTCGATATCCGGCTCGGTGCCGAGGCCCGATTCATAGCAAAGGCCCAGTGCCGCACGGGCAGCGGGAAGGTCGTGGCAATCGGCGCGCAGGAAACAACGGAAAGCTTTCTCGCCGTGTCCCGGCATTTTATTTTTACTTCGATACGTTTCGCCCAAAAGAAGAAACGCTTCCCCGTTTCCCATCGTTTCCGCTTCGCCGGCCATCGCGAAAGCGCGCGTATCATCAAGGCGCCCGGCTGCGCCGCTTGCGTATTCCGTCGCCGCGACGGTGAGAAATGTGCGGAGAGTCGCCGCCCCGTCGGGATCGCCCGCAACGTTTCCTTTCCGAATCCAGAGCTCGGCCGCGGTAAGATCTTTCGGCACGGGCGACCCTTGCGCATAGCACATCCCGACCATGAGCATCGCCGCCGAATTGCCGCGCTCGGCCGCGAGCAAATAATAGCGAAAAGCACGCCTGGGGTTCACGCGTCCGCCCATTCCTTCATCGTAAAAACGTCCCAAAAGATAGGCGGCTGCCGCACTCCCACCGTCGCCGGCTCGTTCCAAATATTTTTTCGCTTTCCGGACGTCGGGTTTTCCGCCGGCAATGCCTTTGAGGCAGAGCGCGCCCAAATGATACGCCGCTTCCGCGTTTCCCGCTTCCGCGCTGTCTTTATAACACGCCGCCGCCAGCTTTTCGTCGACCGCCGTGCCGCGCCCCGTTTCATAACGATACCCGATGGCACCCAGTTCCTGTGCCGCCTCGGAAACGCCCAGCGCCGCCGCTTTCCGATAATAAAAAGCAGCCTCCTCAAAATCCTCGCGAAGAGCGGCATCCTGCCCCATCGCGTAATAATATTCCAGCATCCGATCGGAAGGCATCCCGATTTCCTCCTTCTGGGGAAACAGAAAAAATGTCATGAATTCTTATGGATTTATTATATCATTATTAAGGAAAAGATGAAAAGAGAAAATACTCTTTCCCTCTCACCCTCATCACTTTTTTTATGCACATTTCCCTTCGATATGGTAAGATATATAAATAAAAAAATAACATCAAATCGCATCGGCGTGTTTCCGAGATTTCCGGGAAGGAGTGTTTCTTTTGTCAGCCATCCAAAGACTTTATGTACGCAAAAAAGAAAATTTCCGTGAGGAGGAGGCGCGCCTTTTTGATGCGCTTTCGGAATGTTTGGGCGAAAAGCTCACAGCGGTTTCGCTCTATCATCGCTACGATGTGGAGGGGCTCACCGAGTCCGAGTACGAAAAAGCGGAGGTGACGGTCTTTTCGGAGCCGCCGGTCGATGCGGTGTATCGCGAGTGCCCTGCGGGCGATATGGTGATTGCCAGCGAATTTTTGCCGGGGCAGTACGACCAAAAGGCGGATTCGGCCGAGCAATGCCTTTCGATATTGACAGAGCATGACGGCATTCATGTGCGCTGTGCGGAAATATATGTCCTCTCCGGTGATTTTTCGGAAACGGATCGCGAAAAGGCGGTGAAATTTTTAATCAATCCGGTAGAATCGCGCGAGGCGTCTCTTGCCCCCATTTCCACTTTGCAAATGGAATTTGAGGAGCCGGCGGCCGTCGCTGTGGTGTCCGGTTTCCGCGATATGGATGATGCGGCACTTGCCGCGCTGCTTTCCGAAATGGGTCTTGCGATGAGCCCGGCGGATTTGAAATTCATTCAAAAGGAATATCGGGACGCGGAGAAACGGGATCCGACGGTGACGGAAATCCGCGTCTTCGATACCTATTGGTCGGATCATTGCCGCCATACGACATTTGCGACGGCGCTGTCGGATATTTCCATCGAGGGCGGCACGTACACGGCGCCGATTGCCAAAGCGCTTTCGGAATACCGCAAAGGGCGCGATGTGCTGTACGGAAAAGACACGACGCGTCCGGAAACTTTGATGGATATGGCAACGTCTGCCGTAAAGCTTCTTCGCCGTGAGGGGAAACTTGCGGAGATGGACGAATCCGAGGAAATCAATGCGTGCACGATCAAAATTCCGGTGGAAACGGAAAAAGGCACGGAAAATTGGCTTCTTCTTTTCAAAAACGAAACGCATAATCACCCGACGGAAATCGAGCCTTTCGGCGGCGCGGCGACGTGCCTTGGCGGATGCATCCGCGATCCGCTTTCGGGCCGCGCGTACGTGTATCAGGCGATGCGCGTGACGGGCGCGGCCGATCCCCGCACGCCTCTTTCGGAGACGCTTGCCGGAAAACTTCCGCAAAAGACGCTGACAATCACGGCGGCCAAAGGGTACAGCTCGTACGGCAATCAAATCGGCCTTGCGACGGGCGAAGTCACAGAATATTATCATCCGGGATTTTTGGCCAAGCGCATGGAAATCGGCGCGGTCATTGCGGCAGCACCGGCGGAAAATGTCATTCGCGAAGCACCGGAGGCAGGCGATGTCGTCATCATGGTCGGCGGGCGCACGGGCCGCGACGGGATGGGCGGCGCGACGGGTTCGTCGAAGGAACTCAATACGGAATCGATTGAAACATGCGGCGCGGAAGTGCAAAAAGGGAACGCACTCACGGAGCGTAAAATTCAATGTCTCTTCCGCCGCGGCGAAGTGACGCGCCTCATCCGCCGTTGCAATGATTTCGGTGCGGGCGGCGTTTCCGTCGCCGTGGGAGAACTCACGGACGGCGTCGATATCAATCTGGATAAACTTCCGAAAAAATACGAAGGCCTGGACGGCACCGAGCTTGCCATTTCCGAATCGCAGGAACGCATGGCCGTCGCTCTTCGCGCAAAAGATGCAGACGCTTTCATTCGCTACGCCGCCGAAGAAAATCTGGAGGCAACGATTGTGGCGACCGTCACGGATAAAGGGCGTCTCGTCATGCGCTGGCGGGGCGACGTGATCGTCGATATCAGCCGTGCTTTCCTCGATACAAACGGCGTCACGGAAGAAAAAGCGGCTCACGTCGCGGCGCCTCTTGAGGCAGATAAGCCGAAAGCGCCCGAAGTTTCCTCCGTCCGCGAAACGTGGCTTTCTGAAATTTCCAAATTACATTGCGCCTCCCTCCAAGGCCTGGGCGAACGCTTCGATGGCACGATCGGCGCCGGAAGTGTCCTTCTGCCCTACGGCGGGCTGTACCAAAAAACGCCGGCCGACGGCATGGTCGCCAAAATTCCGCTCCGCACGGGAGAAACGGATACCGCAAGCTTTATGACGCACGGCTACGATCCCAATCTTGCGACCTGGAGCCCCTTCCACGGCGCCGCGCACGCGATTCTTCTCTCCGTGGCGCGCCTTGTCGCGCTGGGCGCAAATTGGCGTCGCGCGTATCTCACGCTCCAGGAATATTTCGAAAAACTCACCGATGAAACGAGCCGCGGGAAACCGGTCGCGGCGCTTTTGGGCGCCTATCACATGCAGCGCGCACTGGGCCTGGGCGCTATCGGCGGGAAAGATTCCATGAGCGGGACTTTCAATGATCTCCACGTCCCGCCGACGCTCGTTTCCTTTGCGGCCTGCCCGGGACGCGCCTCCGAAGCCGTTTCCCAGGATTGGAAACGCGAAGGCGATGTGCTCCTCCTCTTCGACGTCCCGGAAGATGCGGCCGGGATGCCAGATGCGGAAACATTCAAAATGCACGCCGATTTCCTGTATCAAGAATCTTCCGCGGGCCGCATTTCTTCCATGAAAGCGGTGGGCGCAGGCGGAATTGCCGCCACTGCGGCGAAAATGGCATTCGGAAACCATATCGGCGCCGTCTTTACCGATGCACTTGGCGCCGAAGAATATTTCAACCGCAAAACCGGCGCAATTCTTGTCACGACGGATGCCGAGACGGCGAAAACGTATGCCGCGCGCGATCACGTAAAAATTCTCGCGACGCTTTCCGGGCGCGATATGAAACTTGCCGGCGAGACGATTTCCGTTTCCGAGCTTCTTGCCGCGACGGAAAAAACATTAGACAACATTTTCCCCATCCGCGCAAAATCCTCCGAAGAAGAGATCCCCGCACTGCCGAAATGGGAGGGCGCGCCCCTCATTCGCACTTCGGCTTCCGTTTCCAAACCGCGCGTCTTCATCCCCGTCATGCCGGGCACAAATTGCGAAATCGACAGCGCACGCGCCTTTGAACGGGCCGGCGCCATGACCGATATTTCCATCATCCGAAACCGCGACGCGGCCGAACTTTCCGAAAGCGTGCGCGACATGGCACAAAAAATCCGGCAGGCACAAATCGTCATGTTCCCCGGCGGGTTCTCGGCGGGCGATGAGCCGGACGGCAGCGGTAAATTCATCGCGGCGCTCTTCCGCAATCCGCTCCTCGAAAGTGCGCTGGGCGATCTTCTTGCCAATCGCGACGGCCTTGCGCTCGGCATTTGCAACGGTTTCCAAGCTTTGATCAAGCTCGGCCTCGTCCCTTACGGAAAATTCCGCCCGCTCACGGATGACGCGCCGACACTCACAGCGAATACCATCGGCCGCCATCTCTCGCGCTATGTCACGACGAAAGTCGTTTCCGTCAAATCTCCGTGGCTTTCCCTTTGCCACGAAGGCGAGCTCCACAGCATCGCGATTAGCCACGGTGAAGGCCGCTTTGTCGCCTCCCGCGCGCAAATCGAAGAATGGGCGAAAAACGGACAGATTGCAACGCAATACACCGATTTCTCCGGCCGCGCCACTATGGACAGCCGCTACAATCCGAACGGCTCCGTTTGCGCCGTCGAAGGCATCACAAGCCCCGACGGCCGAGTGCTGGGCAAAATGGGCCACAGCGAACGCTACGGCGAAAATATCGCGAAAAATATTTCCGGAAACAAATATCAGCCCCTCTTTGCGGCCGGCGTGAAATATTTTGAGTAACATCGTGCGGTAAAGGGGAGTGCGACATATGTGCAAAAGCTATGGGCTTTGGGCTTTGGGCCGTGGGCTTTAGCAGGTATCGCTTCGCGATAATTTTTATAAACGCCGATATGGCTTCGCTCATCGGCGTGACGCACTAAATTTATAGGAGTCATCCCATGAGAGATTACAAAAATCTGGACGTGTGGAAACTGTCATTTTCACTATGCATGAAAATTTATGATGTAACGGCAAACTTCCCGGATTCCGAAAAATTCGGATTATCCAATCAAATGCGAAGAGCCGCCGTTTCCGTTCCGTCTAATATGGCAGAAGGTGCCGGAAGAAATTCCGATAAAGATTTCCATTACTTTTGGGGAATTGCCAAAGGTTCTCTCAATGAGCTTCAGACGCAAGTTTACATCGCAGTCGGAC
Source organism: bacterium (assembly GCA_963635945.1). Lineage (GTDB taxonomy): Bacteria > Bacillota > Negativicutes > Veillonellales > Dialisteraceae > UBA1822. The sequence goes on from CAVHIJ010000014.1 coordinate 10,915, forward strand.
GAAACTATCTCTCTCAAGAAGAAGCGGAAAAACTGGATACATTAATCAATGAAATCAGCAAAAAACTTTTTCGCTTTATGAAGAAACTTTCTCTCAACTAATTATGTCGCCGCAGGCGACACCTCTCACCGATCAGCGAAGCGGCATCGGTGCCATAAAAAAATTGTGCCCGCAGGGCACACCGCTTAAAGCCCATAGCCCACGGCTCACGGCCCATGGCTTCGGCACAAATGGTGCACTACACTCATTCCCCGCAAAAGGAGACAAATTATGCAGATTATCGACTATACCCCCGAGGGCGTGTGCTCTCGCAATATTCATATCGAGCTTGACGGCGACGTGATTTCCTCCGTCAAATTCACCGGCGGCTGCCCGGGAAACACGCAGGGCGTGGCGCGGCTGGCGGAAGGACGAAAAGTAGATGACGTCATCTGCTGCCTCTCCGGCATCCTTTGCCGCGACAAAACGACTTCCTGCCCGGACCAACTCGCCCGCGCACTGAAAGAAGCTTTATCGCAAGCCAAATAAAGCTTCGTGCAAACACGGTGCGATAAAGCTCGGTGCGACTTTTCGAAAGAGCCGTGGGCTGTGAGCTATGAGCCGTGAGCTTTTAAGAGGTGTCGCTTCGCGACGATTGTATTCTAATCGGCGCTTCGCGCCTTGTCGCCTTCGGCGACGAGCGAGCACGGCGAGCGATTAACAAAATCATCGCCGCAGGCGATACCTCTCACCGATCAGCGAAGCGGCATCGGTGCCATATGAAAATCCGTGCCCGCAGGGCACACCTGTCAAAGCCCACGGCTCATAGCCCACAACCCACAGCTTCACCTCAAATAGTGCACTACACGATTCTCTCACAATGAACACTCTCAACCTTCTCTCTTTCATCGCCACCGCCATGATCCTCACCTTTGCCCCCGGGCCCGATGTGATGTATCTTTTGGCGAAAAGTTTGCATGCCGGGACGCGCCAAGGCGTAACGCTGGCCTTAGGGCTCGCATCGGGATGCCTGTTTCATACCACACTCGTCATGGTCGGCGTGGCGGCTTTCATCCAAAGCTCGCCCGCCGCTTTTTCTGCGCTCATGTACGCGGGCGCGGCCTATCTGCTCTATCTCGCGTGGGGCGCCTTTCGCGCGCCGGCCGCAGATTTGACGGTGGCCTCGGAAACGGATTCTTACAATAAATGGGCCCTTTGGCGACGCGGACTTCTCATGAACGCGATGAATCCCAAAGTCCTCCTCTTTTTCCTCGCGCTCCTTCCCCAATTCATCGATCCAAACGGCGCACTCTCTCCCACAATGCAAATCGGAATTCTGGGCATCGCCTTTGCCATCCAAGCCGTTTTCTGCTTCTCTCTCATCGCCGTTTGCGCGGGAAAAATCCGCGACAAAATTCTCCGCATTAAAAATTTCTCCGCCATCATGAATAAGACGGAAGCGGCGCTCCTTACGCTTATCGCGATGGGGTTGCTGTTTATGTGACTTTATGTGAGGAAACGGCTTAGTGCGATATTTGTGCTGCGGCTTTGGGCTATGAGCTTTGAGCCGTGAGATTTTTTAATCAATGTCGCTCCGCTTGAAACCCACGGCCCATAGCCCACGGCCCACAGCTTCACCCCAAATGGCATCAAAAAAAGACAGCTCCCAAAAGCTGTCTTTTTTTGCCGCTCGACACACTGTGCCCTTACATCAGCTCCCCGGTGATGTCATCCCGGTAGAGCACGATTTCTCCCGCTGCCAAAGATTTCTGTATATCGATGACCCTTTGATTCGCCGAGCCGCGGAAACGGAGACGCGGATTCTTAAGCGCGGCGACGAAGGGGCCGTCGACCAAGACATCGCACGTTTCCAAAAGCGCTTTCTTCTCCGGATCGGCGAGAATTTCGTCCCAAAGATATCCGCTGTAGACCCAGACGGATTTACCGACCGCCGCTTTAGCCGCGCGCACCACGTCCGCAAGACCTTTCGCATTTTGCATCGGTTCCCCGCCCAAAAGCGTCAGACCTTCGACTTCTTCATCTTTCAAATACTCGATGACGAGCGCCGTTTCCGCATCCGTCCACGGTTTCCCGGCGTGAAAATCCTGATATTCTTCATTGAAACAATCGGGACAATGCCGCGTGCAACCCGTGACGAAAATGCTCGTCCGGATGCCGACGCCGTTTGCGATGTCATATTTTCTGATTTGTCCGTAATTCATCAGATATGCACCACCCTGGATTTAATTTCTTTCGTGCGTCCTTCGTTCCAGAAATTTTCGCCCAGATACCCGCAAGTGCGGCGGATGACCGTCAAAAGACTGCGGTCTTTATTGTGACAATTCGGGCATTCCCATTCATTGTCATCATTGCAAATGATTTCGCCGTCAAAACCGCACACATGGCAATAATCCGATTTCGTATTGAATTCGCCGTAGCAAATCGTATCGTAAATGAAACGAATCATCGTCAGCACCGCTTCGATATTATTGGTCATATTCGGAATTTCGACGTAGGAAATGCAACCGCCGGTGGAAATTTCCTGGAATTGCGATTCAAAACGGAATTTATCGAAGACATTAATTTGCTCGCGCACATCGACATGATAGCTATTCGTGTAATAGCCCTTGTCCGTGACATCTTTGATTTCACCGAAACGCGCGCGATCCAGCACGCAGAAACGATTTGTAAGCGATTCGGCCGGCGTCCCGTAGAGCGCAAAGCCGAGCCCGTTTTCTTTTCTCCAATCGACGACGGCCTGTTTCAAGCGGCGAATAATCTTGAGTGCAAATTCTTCGCCTTCGGGCGTCGTGTGAGATTTCCCTTTAATCAAAATAGACGCTTCGTAAATGCCGATGTATCCCAAAGACAGCGTCGCGTACCCGTTTTGCAGGAGCGGGAAAATGCGGGCCCCCTTCGGCAGACGCGCAATGGCACCGTATTGCCAATGCACCGGGGACACATCACTCGTGACATCTTTCAAAAGGTTGTAGCGGAGAAGCAATGCTTTGTGGCAAAGTTCCAGACGTTTATCAAGAATTTTAAAGAATTTCTCTTCATCGCCGCGCGCCAAAATCCCGATCTGCGGCAGATTGATGGAAACGACGCCCATATTGAAACGCCCATCCCAGACATATTCGCCCTTTTCGTTTTTCCACGGCGAGAGGAAGGAGCGGCAACCCATCGGGCTGAAAACATTTCCTTCATAAATTTCGCGCATTTTCTTCGCGGAAATGTAATCGGGATACATGCGCTTGGCCGTACATTTCGCAGCAAGCTCCGTCAGGTAATAATAGGGACTCCCCGGATGCACATTGTGCTCATCCAAGACATAAATCAATTTCGGGAACGCCGGCGTAACGTACACATCCTGCTCGTTTTTAATGCCCTGCCAGCGCTGCTCCAAGATTTCCTCATCGATCATCGCCGCTTCTTTCGCATATTCGAAATCGGGCGTAAAGTACATGAAGAGCGTGACGAAAGGCGCCTGGCCGTTCGTCGTCATCAGCGTATTAATCTGGTACTGAATCGTCTGGATGCCGTCTTTCACTTCCTTGCGCGTCCGTTTCCAGGCGATTTCCTCGGCCTTTTCCATATCGGGCTCTATGCCGTAAATTTCCTTTTGCTCTTCGAGGACGCCGGCGAGAATCTTATCGTAGGATTTCCGCACGTAAGGCGCCAGGATCCGGTCGATGCCGTTGATGCTCTGGCCGCCGTACTGGCCGCTGGCGACCTGCGCGATAATCTGCGTAGTCACGGTACACGCGACCTGGAACGATTTCGGCGTATCGATTTTTTTGCCGTTGATGACCGTCCCATTCGTCAGCATATCCTCCAAATTAATGAGGCAGCAATTGAACATCGGCTGGATAATGTAATCCATATCATGGAAATGAATCGCGCCGCAATCATGCGCCTGCACGATATCGAGCGGAATCAGTTTCCGGCGTGCGACGTCTTTGGAAACTTCGCCCGCAATGAGATCGCGCTGCGTGGAAACGACATGGGAATTCTTATTCGAATTCTCATCCATGACCTCCACATTCGTCTTGCGGATGAGACCGATAATGTTATCGTCCGTCGTATTAATGTGACGCTTGAAAGCCTGCATGGCTTTGTAATTTTCATACGAACGCGCCGTCGCCGGATTATCGTTTTCCAGAAGTTTATAGTAGACCTGATCTTCAATGGAATAAATCGTCATCGAATGGCCGAGATTTTCGGCATATTCCTCGATTTCATTCGCGATTTTTTCCGCTACGCCCTCCTGATAAATGCCGCTGGCGCTGTGCATGGCAGCTTCGATGGCCGCCGCGATTTTCTCTTTTTGAAACGGGACTTTTTTCCCGTCGCGCTTAATGACCTCCATAATCCTTTTTCCTTTCCGACGCACGCTTTCCCTCATCGTGCGTCCGAACACAATACCGACAAATCTCCCGAACAAATATAAAAGCACCGGATGCACCGGCGCTCACAAGACATCTTCTCCCCTCGCCGTACGTATCAAATTGTACAGGAAACGCAAAGAAAATGCAAAATATAAAATTTTTCTAAACCGCAATATATAGTATTGCATTTTTGTAACTTCTGTGATTTCACACAGAATACAGAAAGCATTTCCCGCCGTTTTTACAAGGGAAACCGGCAAAATATCGCGTCGAATGGCGACGTTTCCCCCATGCCGCTCCCCGCCCGCGACCGCATCATTTTCAAACAAGGAATGATTCAACTTTTTGCCTCTTGTGGCATAGAATTTTTTTATGGCAGATAATTTACGCGGATGCGTTGGTGCGCGAATGCGTTGCAGGTGTCGCCTTACGGCGACGATTTTTTTCGATATGAGATGTGCGGGAACAGATATGAGTGCAAGGTGTGCCCTTCGGGCACGATTCCTGTCTTATGCCGGCAAAGCCGGCAAGGCGCCAAAGGCGCCGATTAAAAAAATGCCGCGCAGCGCACCGATTAAAAGTCTGACGTCTTACAGTCTGACAGTCTTTCAGTCTCGCGCTCAAATGTCGCACTTTCCTTTTTCCGTCATTCCGGGCTTGGCACGGAATCTCTGCTGTCTGATTACTCGCTACCGAGCTTACATCGTGGGCAAGCCCGCCGGCGTTTGAGGCATAAAACATGAATCGCCGCAGGCGATACCTGCGCCTCTTCCCTCTTTTCCCTTCACTCTTCCCTTTTACAACAGGTTGCCGCGCAGCGCGCCTTTAAAGCTCCCGGCTCTATCGACACAAAAAGCAAAATCAGACAATAATGACTCAAAATGTCCCGACTGCAATTTCTATGAAGCCGGAGGCGTAGGGAGCGATTTCGTATTGCTGGAAAATGAAATAAATCGTGCCGTCCGCGGCGATATAAAATTCTTTCGGCCAATCGGTGAGCTTTTCCGCCGTTTCCTCAAAAATCGTGATATTTTGCGCAGCCGTCTGCTCGAAAACGAGTTTCCGAATTTCCGGCGCGCTCTTTGCGGACACTTTTTTCAAAATTTCTTCGCGCGTGATCGGACGGCCTTTTCCGTCAAATGTCATGCCTTTTGCGTACGTCGTTGGATGCGCGGCATGGGTATAGAAAGTACTTTCCGCCAGAATGAAACTTTTCGCATCTTCGCCCACATACCCGGCAAACCAATAGATCCATTCGCTGCCTTCCTCGGCTTTGATGCTATCGCCTTCCCAGCGGAGCATTTCGCGCTCGACGGCGGAATTTATGCGAATGCGGTGCAAAAATTTCCCTTCCGTCATACGAGGATAATGAAATTCCAAATTATTTTTCGTGCCGTCCACGGTCACAAATCCCGGTGCGCCGCCGGTCGTCCCCGGAAACATAGCCGCCGCCGACACCGCCGCGCACAAAAATCCGGCCAATAGCAAAGCTGTCTTTTTCATAAGCGACTCCTTCCATTTCGAGAAAACTTAAAACATAGTGCACAGTGCACAGAAAACATGCGCCGCCTGCGCCTCTTCCCTCTTTTCCCTTCACTCTTCCCTTTTACAACAGGTTGCCGCGCAGCGCACCGCTTCCCGCTTTACACTTTGCACTTTGCACTTTACGCTTTTCCCCATTATACACGAAAAAAGCGCCTCACGGGGAGACGCTTTGTTTCGGAAGTTTCCTGAAAAATTTCTTACGCTTTTTCCGCATTCGGCGCGTCGATCGTCTTTGCGTACTTTTCGTAATTCACGATTTTGTACACGCCGACGGTGAGCAGCGGGAGGAGGAAGAGTGCGATGAATGCATATGCGAGAGCGTTGTACGCCTGCGCAATAAGAGCGATGATGCCGAATTTCGCAAAAAGAATAGAAGTCACGAGAATTGCGATTGTGATTATACCGCGTTTGCCGCGGGAGAGTTTTTCTTTGCCTTTTTCTTCGAGGCCGTGATCGACGCGTTCCAGCATCGCGTGAATGATACCGGTCGCCGTTTCAATCAAAGTCCAGCCCATGACGACACTGAAGAGGATGAGCATCCAGCCCGGTGCGCCGCTGTGCATCATCATGTATACCCACGGCACCTGCGCATCCACGAGTTCTTTTTCCGGATAATAGCCGAGAATGGCGTAATAGGTGAGGAACCACGGAATCGTCATGAGAAGTCCGGCGATGAGACCGCTTATGAGAGACTGTTTCCGGCTGGTCTGACGACGAATCGTGAAGAAGGAAGCCGGGAAAACGACAAGATTGTACGCCATATAAAGAATGCCGGTCCAGAGTGCGAGTCCGATCGTGGCGTCGGGCGTCGCAGAGAAATCATTCGTCGCAATGACTCTGGAAATATTATCGGTATGGCCGCCGATGACGAGTGCGGAGAAGCAAATATAACCGAGGTAAAGAGCGATGGTACCAATCGTTTCAAAATACGAAATCAATTCTTCGCCGTAGAAATTCAGAATACCGACAACGACGGTAATCCCGACGACGCCGTACCAATAATTGAGCCCCGTAACTTCTTCGACGCAGGCCCCCGTCGCCGAAGCCATGACGGCGATGATGATGACCATAAAGAAAATGTACACGATATCGAAAAGATGATACAGAGGCCCAGCGATGGATTCGATAAACGATTTGAAATTGTAGACTTTGTAGAGGCGGATGAGTTCGAAGGACAATGCACTTACGATGGCAAATCCCAAAAAGGTCGCCAGACCCGACCACCAACCGAGGGCGCCGAATTTCGCGCCGTACTCCATAATCTCGCGGCCGGTCGCGTACCCGCCGCCGATGAGCACAGACTGGAGAATAATGCCGGGAAGCAAATATTTCCCAATCGCGCCGTCAAAAAAACCTTTCTCCATGATGATCACCTTTCTTTCTTGTTTCGGAGAAATCATATCCCCCTTGCCCGTGCGTTTTTTTGTAAAACTTGGACGAAATAGTATTGTATATTAACGACGCCCGAGAGCATCGATTATTTTTGAAACGGGACACCGTGCAACAGATCCGTCGCCGCAAGCGACACCTGTCCGCGCATCAACGCATCTGCGCATTTTACCATCCGTTCCGATAACGGAGCACACCGTCCGGGATTTCTCCCGCTTCGAGTTCGGTGATGGATTCGTCGAGAATTTCAAATGCCCGATGCAGCTTTTCACTCGTGATATTGAGCGGCGGTTGGCAGCGTAGAATGTTTTCTCCGAGCGTAATGATGATGAGCCCTTTTTCGTAAGAGCGGAAACAAATTTTGAAGACGCCGTCCGCATCCGGAATATCGTTTCCTTCCGCATCTTTCTTCGTAATCCCAATGGCATACGACATGCCGAGTCCGCGCCAGAAGGAAACGGTGTCGCGGTGCTTTTGTTTCAAAGTTTCCAATTCTTCGCGGAATTGTTTCCGATTGGCCGCATAGATGGATTTGAATTCATCCGTTTGATAATAATCGAATGCCGCGCAGCCCGCCGCGCATGCAATCGCATTTCCGCCGAGAGTAAAAAGATGAGCCGGCGCCGGCAGCGTATCCATAATGTCCGCGCGTGCCATGAAAGCGCCGAGCGTGAGCCCCGCCCCGATGGATTTCCCCATAATAATGCCGTCCGGAATGATGCCCGGATAATTTTCGATGGCAAAGAAATGTCCCGCGCGCCAGAAGCCCTGCTGCACTTCTTCGGAAATGAAGAGGATGCCGTGCTTTTTGCACAGATCGTAAAGCTTTTGCATGAAAATCGGATGCGCCGGAAGGATGCCGCCGTCGCCCTGAATCGGCTCGATGATGACGGCTGCGACATCTTCGGCCGGCATATAATGGGAAAATGCCGTCTCGATATCGCGGAGGCATTCTTTTTCCACGACTTCATCCGGCAAATCTTCGCCGTAGAAGGGGAAATGATAGACTTCCGGTAGAAACGGTCCCATTTTCGCACGCATTCTCGTCGTGCAGCTCGTCATGGAGCAGGAGCCGTAGGTATTGCCGTGATAGCCGTTTATAAATGTGATGATTTTCGTGCGACCCGTGTAAGCTCTCGCGAATTTCACCGCCGCATCGTTTCCGTCGGAGCCGCAATTGCCGAAGCAAATCTTCGCGGGTCCTCCTCCCGGAAACACGGATGTCAGCCGCTCGCCGTAGGCAATCATCGGCTCGTTGTAGCTGTATGCCGCCGTATATTGCGTGCATTTTTCAAGCTGCGCCTCGATTGCCGCTTTCAAAATCGGATTCGAACTGCCGAGATTCAAAGACGATGCGCTCGTCAGAAAATCGATGTATTCGTTTCCGTCGGCGTCTTTGAGCATTTCGCCCGCGCCGCTTTCCACGGCGAAAGGATAATACGAAAGATGCTGGCAGCGCGCAATGACTTTTTCGTCACGCGCGACAAGCTCCTTGCATTTGGCAATGTTCTTTTGAATTTCGTATTCCATAGCGTTTCTCCTTTTTTATACAAAAAACGCCCTCGCCGAATCTCTCCGGCAAGGGCGCAACTTCGCGCGGTACCACCTTGCATTTCACTTATGTGTGCTTTGCACAACTTCCGTAACGTGGAATTCCGTGGCCGCTTTTTACCGCAGCCCTGCTCCCGCATAGACCAATCCGCTCCCCTGCGCCGCGCTTTCACCGACCGTCGGCTCTCTTTGGCATTTCTTCGGACTTATTTGCGTTCCCCGCATTTATTTTTAAACGTGATGATAGCAAGACCGCTGTCTTTTGTCAATAGACAAATTTGAAATACTATAGCGGTATTTCTAAAATGCATAGCGGGCAAGTGCGTGCATGCGCGAATGCGTTGGTACGCGTATGCGATACACGAAAAAAGCACGACAGCGCGTGCCGTGCTTTTCGTTTCCTGAAAATTACAGAGTCTCGTTGGCGTAGAGTTCGTCGAGTCTTTCATCGGAGAGACCGAGCTGTTCTTTCAGAATCTCTCTCGTATGCTGGCCGAGTACCGGAGCCGGACCATCGACAGAGCCCGGAGTTTCGGACAATTTAATCGGCACGCCTGCCATCTGCACATCGCCTGCGACCGGATGATGCGTGGTCACGATCATATCACGGGCTACGATAGCCGGATCTTTGATGACGCGAGCGACATCATTGATCGGGCCGACCGGAATGCCGGCTTCTTTAATGAGATGCAGCCATTCATCCATCGTCTTTGTCTTGAAAGTCTTATTGAGCTCGACGGTGAGCGCTTCGACATTGTCTGTACGAAGCGGGTTTGTCTTGTAACGTTCATCGGCAAAGAGATCCGGACGTTCGATGACATCACAGAATTTCTTCCAAAGATTATCATTGCCGACAGCGACGATGACATACCCGTCGGAACAGGGCAGAGCCTGGAACGGGGTGATGGAAGCGTGACGGTTTCCGATCGGTTTCGGGGAAACGCCCGCATTCGTATAACGGGAAATCGCATTTTCAAGGATAGCGACCTGGCAGTCGAGCATGGAAACATCGACGAGCTGGCCTTTGCCGGTCTTTTCGCGATTGTAAAGAGCCAGCATAATACCGATCGCAGAGAAGAGGCCTGCCGTGATATCACCGATGGAAGCGCCGCACTTCGTCGGTTCGCCGCCCGCCTGGCCGGTGATGGACATAATGCCGCCCATGCCCTGTACGATGACATCGTAAGCCGGATCGGTCTTGTACGGACCGGTCATGCCGAAGCCCGTGCAAGCGGAATAAATCAGTTTCGGATTGATTTCATGAAGCACATCATAGCCCAGACCCAGCTTATCCATCGTGCCGCCGCGGAAATTTTCGACGAGAACATCGGCTTTCTTGACGAGATCTTTCAGAATCTGCTTGCCGTCCGGGCTCTTCAGATTAAGAGTCATGGAACGTTTGCCGCGGTTAAGACTCATAAAATATGCGGATTCGCCTTTCACGTACGGGCCGTACGCACGGGAATCATCGCCCTTGCCGCGCGCTTCTACCTTAATGACATTCGCACCCATATCGGCCAAAATCATGCCGGTATAGGGAGCCGCGAGAACGCGGGACAGATCGAGGACTACCAGTCCTTCCAACGGTTTTGCCATAATCATTAACCCCTTTCCTGCCGCCCGCGGGGAAATGCGTCTCCTTTATCGCACTTCCCCCGGGACTTTTAAAAAATAGATGAAACATAAGGAAACAGATGAATAATGAACCTGCGGTGAACTTTTCTTTTCCTTTCCGCTGATTGTATTATAACACATTTCGTATAGGTTTCAAGAAAATCCATTACATTTCCTGATATAAATTTTTTCTGAAACGAGGAGAAAAAATTATTTATTGAAAAAAGTGTGCACAGCTTTCTCGAAAACAGTACAAAAAAACTGTGGCAAAACGCAATTGCGTTTTGCCACAGCCTTTTTCACATATCTGTATTTCCTTAGGTCAGATGCCCTCGCGGGTCAAATGCGCGGAAATCAGAGTCCCAAAACGCCGAACGCTACGTAGCAGACGACAGCGCCGACAATGGACATCGAGAGACCCCAGAACAGCAGGTTGCGGAACAGGGTGCCCTTGTCTTCGGTGACAGCGTTTGCAATGCAGAGTGCGCCGAGCGTGGACAGCGGGGAGGTATCAACAAGGTGAGCACCGATGTTGATGGAGGAGATAAGAGCAATGGCTCTTTCCGCGTCTCCGCCTGTTCCCACGGCATCGAGAAGTCCCGGAACCATGTTCAGGAACATCGGCATAACAACGCCGGAGGACGAAGAGTAAGCGGAAATGAGGCCTGCAATGAAGCCGACAACGCCGTTAATGGTCGTACCGTTGGAAACGATGGCGATCATATCGATGAGAGCGTTGAGGCCGCCTGCCTTATCCATGACGTCGATCAGTACGGACATGCCGCAGACCATGACCATGACGCCCCAGGGCATCGCTTTCACGGCTGCGCTGTCATCGGCAATACCGAAGACGATGTACGTGGTACCGATAACGAAGGCAACTGCGCCGACGTCGAGTTTGAATGCGATAACGCAAACAACCAAGGCAATGATGGTGAACAGGGTGTATTTCTGTTTCCAATCCAGCGGTTCCGGCTTCGGAGCGATTTCGTTGATGTCGAAGTCTGCGTTGCCGCGAACTTTCATCATCCAAGCAGCGCCGCCCGTGAGGAAGAAGCCGCCGAAGTTAACGAAGCCCTGCGCAATTTCGGAGTTCCAGTGAACTTTCCAGGCAATGCCTTCGAGAGCTTCTTCCGGAATGCCGATTTTCGGAGCAATTTTAGCAATGATACCGTTAGAAATAAGACCGGTCGGAGCGAACGGAGAGAACGCTGCGCCGTTTGCCGCACCGACGACGAGGAGCGTCATGCAGAACGGGGAAAGGCCGATACGACCTGCAATAGCCATGCAGACCGGAGCCAGAAGAGCCGTGCCGGCAATGTTGCCCGGGCCGATGGTAACGATAACGGTAACGAGGATAAATACAATGAAAGGAATCAAAGCAACGTTGCCTTTTGCAAGACGTACGCAGCTTGCAGAAAGTTTCTGCATCGTGCCGTTGACCTGTGCGCAGGAGAACATAAACGTTACGCCTACGAGGATCATGAACAGGTTAATCGGCCAGCCTTTGTAAACAGCGCCGACCTTCATGCCGGAGAAAATCATGCCGACAAGGATACCGCCCGCAACCCCAAGGATACCTACGTTGACATCCTTAAAGCAGGAGAACAGTACGATTGCGACAAGTACGAGCATGGAGGCAAGTGCAGGGGTGGAAAT
>CAVHIJ010000014.1:24000-25087 GCA_963635945.1 bacterium
CGGCTGCGCCGATGATGCCGATAGCGGCTGCCTGGTTGAACGGGAAGCCGAGGCAAGCTGCGAAGAAGGCGGTAATAAAAATACCGAACTGAGCCGCAGCGGCGAAGAGCATAACGAACGGCTTACGCATCAGCGGATCGAATTCGCACATCGCCCCGATCGCGATAAAGATCATGACCGGGAAAAGTTCGTTTGCGATACCCGCTTTGTACAGAACGTACAGGAAGCCTTCCGCACCGGGAGTATCAAGCACTGCGTAATGACCCGGAATATTGGCGAGAATACAGCCGAGACCCATCGGGAACAGAAGCAGCGGTTCATACTCATAACGAACAGCCAAGAACATCAGGATAAAGCCGACAACGAACATCGCGAGGATGCCCGGATCCGCCAAGCCGTAAATGCCTTGGAACAATTCGTCAAGCAGAGAAGAATCAATCTCCATTTTAGAAATTCCTCCTTAAACGAAAGAAACAGTGAAGGCTCTCTCATGCGGACGAATTGCGGAATAACAGAACGTAAAAATAATAACAGTGACCGAATTCCGTTTCCGTCTGTTGCATGGAAAGCAATGCAGGGCCAGATTTTCCCTCCCCTTCCGGGCCCCAAAACTTGAAATTGCGCTTTTGCGCCACAATCTCACGGTTTCATTTTATACTTCAAACATCCTCGTGTCAATACCGAAATATTTTCATTCCGTTTGCTTTAGGAAACTATTTCCTTTGATATTCTTCTTTTTCGTTTTTCATGCACTTTCTTTTTCATTTTGTGCGCTTTTATTTATTTTCAGTGCACCGGCCGCTTATTTTTTAGGATGATATTTCCTTTTAGCCTCTTTTTTGTTATTTTCTTTTGCTTTTTATGATTTTCTTTCCGAATTTTTCATCGATACAGGAATCGATATCTTATGCTGATATATATTTCCGTTATTTATTTTCGATTTACATTTTACTTTTTCTGTTTTTCTTTTTATTTCCCGTATTTTGCGTTATGTTCTTTCGATTTTCTTTTCTTTTTGTATTACTAAGGGAATCTTTTACTCTTCATAAATTGCAAAAATACAAAAAAAAAAAAAAATGTAATGTAT
>CAVHIJ010000015.1:0-23849 GCA_963635945.1 bacterium
AAGCGCATCCTGAATCTCATGCCTCATGCCCCATGCCTCATGCCCGCTTTATTGCGTCAGATCCGCGACGCCGGCTTTGAGGTAGCCGATGAGGTCGGCGGGGGAAAGGAGGACTTGTCGGCCTCTTTGGCCTGCGCTGATGCTGATTTTTTCATGCGCCCGGCAGGCGGAATCGATATAGGTCGGGAATTGTTTTTTCATGCCGATGGGTGAGCATCCGCCGCGGATGTAACCGGTGAGGCCGGGGAGATCTTTTACGTGGAGCATGATGACGCTTTTGTTTCCGGAAACGCGGGCAGCCGCTTTGAGGTCGAGTTCTTTTTCGCTGGGAAGGCAGAAGACGACGGGTCCCGTCTTGTCGCCGCGTGTCACGATGGTTTTGAAAACCATATCGGGATCAAAGCCCAGGGATTCGGCCGCGTGGACGCCGGAGAGATCGTCTTCGGTGTATTCGTAGGATTTCGTTTCGTAAGGAATTTTTTCCGTTTCCAAAATGCGCATGACATTTGTTTTCTTTTCTTTCTCTTTTGCCATAGCGGCCTCCTTTGTGATTTGCCCGAGGAAACATTTCGGGGGAACCGATTTTTGAATCAGCGGTTTTTTAATAGCGTACGTGGGGGCGGGGCTTTTGTCAAGCGGGGGGAATTTTCATTTTTTTATCGGGCGAATTATGGTAAAATACAAAGTACAATATATAATGATTTTTTTATTAAAACGGGACTTGAGAGTCAGATGTTTTCCTTCGTGAAGAAAATCGGAATGTCGTGGGTGTGGCAGACGGTGCTTTGTTTTGCCGCGGCATTTTATTTGGTGTGGGCGTACGGTTCGGCGTGCTCGTGGCAGCCGGATCGGACGTGGCCTCTTTTTGCGATATTTTTACAAATCGGTTTCGTTTCGGCCGTTTTTTTGAAGAAGAAATATTATACGTCTCTTTGTGCGGTGTGGGTGACGGTGCTCTTTTTGTGGGGACTGTCGCTTACGGTTCCGATTTTGTCTACGTATACGGATTATAATTTTGATATGGCGGAGGCGGCGGCGGAAATCGGTTTCCCGCTTGCCTGTTTCGTGCTTTTTCTTGCGGCGGGCTGGCTTGCGCGGGGGATTTGGCTCGTTCCGATTCGGATTCTGTTTCTTCTTTTCGTCTTTGCGTATATTTTCACGCGTTTCTCGTATATCGGATATTTTGAGGTGTCCGAGGCGCTCATTTCCGAGAATATGCTTTTGGCGCTCGCACAGACGAATATGGAGGAAACGGCCGAATTTATCGAAGTGAATCTGTCGTATCCGGCGTTGGCGGCGGGGGTCGCTCTTCTTTTTGCGCTGGGATGGATATTGTATCGTTTTTCGGCGTACGGTTTCCGAAATCCTTTCCGTCTGTCTTGGGCGGAGCGGGGCGTCGTGTTTCTTCTTCTTTTGGGAAATGTCTTCATGGCGGGGCTTACGGGCTCGGGGACGCTTCTTTCGAAGTCTTTCTACGAAGCGCGGGAGACTTTGCTCAGTTTCGTCGAGTATCAGGCGATTTTGGCGAATCAAATGCTGCGCAATATCCGGGATCCGTTGGTGCTCGCGGAGCTTTCCGCGGTGCCGGACGGGGTGTATGTGCTCGTCATCGGGGAGTCGCTCAATCGGGATCACATGAATGTGTACGGGTATCCGCGTCTCAATACGCCTTTTCAGACGGAGGCGTCTTATGATCCGCATTATACGTTTTTCGACAAAGGGTACGCATGCTATACGCAGACGGTGCAGGTGTTGACGAGTGCACTCACGGAGAAAAATCAATACAATGATATCAAGCTTTCGGATGCGTATTCGATAATCGATATGGCGCGGGCGGCGGGATTTACGACGACTTGGATTTCGAATCAATCGCGCTATGGTGTGTGGGATACGCCGATCGGGGCTATCGGGTCGACGGCGGATATCCAATATTGGGTGAATGAGTATATCGGGACGCATGTCATCACGAAGGATTTCGATGAGGCGCTCATTCCGTTTTTGGAAAAGGCGGATCCCGAAAATCGCCGGCAGCTCATCGTCATTCATTTGATGGGTAGTCATATTTCGTATTGGGATCGCTATCCGCATGATGGTTTTTATCGATATCCGTGCAATGTCGATTTGCCGCGTACGAAAGAGCAAATCATGACGGATGAGTATGATAATACGGTCTATTACAATGATTACGTGATGCGCGGTATCATGGATGTGGCGATTCGGAAACTGGATGCGGACGGTGTCTTGTATTTTTCGGACCATGGGGATAAGGTGTGCGAACGGCCGGGGCACAATGCGGATATGTTTGATTTCGCAATGGTGCATGTGCCGATTTGGACGTATACGTCGGACAGGTATAGGGAAACGCATCCCGCGACGTATGAAATGATGAAAGTGCGGGAGCATACGGCTTTCACGAATGATATGATTTACGATACGATGCTCGGTTTCATGGGTATTCGCGCCGCGCATTATGATCCGGGCTGTGATTTATTCGGCGCTTTCGATAAATTGCCGGGCATGCTGATGACGATGCAGGGCAATATTTGGCTCGATAAGGATAAGGAAGGGCTCGCGGATTGGCGCGGCATGCTTTCGCAATTGACGTTCCCCGAAGGGGCGGGCGTATATTGAGGAAACGGTTTTTATTTTCGATAAGGAGTTTCTATGCGTCTTCGCAGAAAAGCTTGGATTGATGAAGCGATTTTGAAGTATGCGGATTTTTTGTATTTGGCACCGCCGGCGGATATCGCGGGGCATTGGCGCGAGGCGTTTCCGCATCCGGAGCGTCCTCTTTTCGTGGAAATCGGGACGGGGAAAGGACAATTTATTTCGCGGATGGCTCGCATGCATCCGGATGTGAATTTCATCGGTATCGAGCGGCAGAAGGGTGTCATTTACTACGCCGGGAAGAAGACGGCGGAATCGGAAGTGCCATTGGATAATGTGAGATTGCTTCTCGTCGATGCGGAAGAGTCGGAAACTCTTTTCGCGCCGGGCGAAGTCGACGGTTTCTATTTGAATTTCTCGGACCCGTGGCCGAAGGCGCGTCATTATAAGCGGCGCCTCACGTATCGGGAAAATTTGGATCGGTATGCGCATTTGCTCAAAGCGGGCGGACAGGTGATTTTCAAGACGGACAATCGCGGTCTTTTCGCATTTTCGATTGAGGAATTTGCCGCAAGGAATTGGCGGATGTCGGAGCTCACGCTCGATTTGCACGCGCATCCGGCGTACGGGGACGCGGAGACGGAATATGAGGAAAAATTCAGTGGGAAGGGGAATCGGATATGCCGATTGGTAGCCCGGAAGCCGGAGTGACGACGGGGAATAAGCGCCTTTTGCGATATTTCTATCTTGTCGTGGCGGCGCTTGTCATCATCGGTTGCTACAATGTATCCAGCACGACGGCGTATATGAATTTGGAAGAAGGCACCGATTCGTATCGTACGCTTTTGAAACATATGGTCATGCTGGGCTTGGGCGGCGTTTTGATGCTGATCGCTTCGAGTGCGCGCGGTTTCACGTTTATCGGTAGTCGGAGTATGATTCGCATGATGGCGTTTGCGACAGTGACGCTCCTGCTTTTGGTCACGGTCGGCGGCCAGGAGGTCAATGGCGCCAGGCGCTGGCTGAATCTCGGTTTCATTTCGTTTCAACCTTCCGAATTGGCTAAAATCACGGCGATTTTGTGGGCGGCGGATCGGCTCGCGGAGCGCATTCGGAATCATGAGGAGAATTTTTTCGTCATCGGGCTCATTCAAAAAGCCGTCGGGATGCGGAAAAAGGAAACATGGGGCGATCTTTTGACGAATTACGGCGCCATTTCCGTGCCGCTTATTTTTTCCGTTTTCGTCGTATTGCAGCCGGATATGGGGACGGCGGTTTTAATTTTACTGTTTCCCGCTTTTTTGTATATTTTCGCGGGGGCGCCCGATACGTTTTCGGCGATTTTGGTCGCCGGCGCGGGGCTTTTCGCGATTGCGATTTTAGAACCGTACCGCATGGAGCGCTTCACGGCGTTTCTTCATTATGAGGAACATGCGGAAAACATCGGGTATCAAACGATGCAAAGCCTCATCGCGGTGGGTTCCGGCGGTATTATGGGGCAGGGCGCCGGAAACGGGCTTGCGAAATTTTACTATTTGCCCGAGCAGCACACGGATTTTGCTTTTGCGGTCTGGTGCCAGGAATGGGGGCTCATCGGTGCTTCGGTCGTGGTTCTCTTGCTTTTGGCACTCATTGCTTTCGGGATTGTGATTGCGTCAAGGCTGCGTGATGCGCGATTGGCGCTCATCGTGTACGGTTGCTCGCTTTTGATCGGTGTGCAGGGGCTTTTAAACGTGGCGATGGTCATCGGATGTTTCCCGGTGACGGGCGTGCCGCTGCCCTTTATCAGCTACGGCGGGACGGCGCTTTTGACGAATCTCATTGCGGTGGGGCTCATTGCGGGCGCCGTCGCGGAAGATGAGAGGCGAGAGCGGAAACGCGCCGAATCCGAATGGCGTCCGGATACGAAATTGTCCGATGTGGCGGGCGGAGCGTTTCGCGTGCCCGACAGGCGGTGACCATGAAGGAAATCATTTTTGCCTCGTCGCTTGATGAAGCGGGCGCCCTGGCCGCGCATCGGCAGCGGGACGGAAAGAGCGGCGCTGTCATTGTGCGCGCCGGAGAAAAGGATTTGATTTCTTTCTTCGGGGAAACGACGGGTGCGGTGCTCGTGTGCCCCCGAGATGCGGCGCTTCCCGAATGGGCGGGAGATTTCCGAAATCTTTCTGCAGGCGGATGCGCGGGGCGTTTGCAACTTTTGTATGTAGCGGCGCTGATTTTCTATGCCGGCGGGGGCGCAGCGTCTCTTCTGGAAGCGGCGGATCGATTGCGCCCGTGTTTCACGGAGGCCGAAAGATGACAAAAATCAAATTGTGCGGATTGACGCGGACGGAAGATGCGTCGGCGGCCAACGATGCGCGCCCCGATTGGGCGGGACTTGTCTTCGACGCAGGTCGGCATTTCGTATCCGACGATACGGCCGAAGCGATCCGGAAAACGCTCGATGCGGATATTCCCATTGTCGGCGTTTTTGCCAATGACGACCCTTCGCATATCATTTCGCTTGCGCGGCGCGGCATTATCCAATACGTGCAGCTTCACGGCGATGAATCGGAGGGCTATCTTCTCGCGCTTAAGCGGGACATTTCATGTCCATTCATCCGCGTCGTTTCCGTCAAAACGATGGAAGATATAAAGGAGAAAGAAAATACGGCGGCCGAATTTTTGCTCCTCGATCACGGAAAAGGCGGCACGGGCCGCGCCTTTGATTGGAATATGATTCCACCGCTCACGAAACCGTGGTTCATGGCCGGCGGCATCGGCCTTTCCAATTTGAAACAAGCACTCGCCTATCACCCCTACGCCGTAGACATTTCCACCGGTGCGGAAACGGACGGCATAAAAGATGCTTTAAAAATGAGACAATTGGTGGAAATGGTGAGGACGTATCGTTCGTAACAGTGCATAGGAAACAGGTGTCGCTACGCGACGATTATTTTAATGGGGAAGAGTGAAGGGGAAAGAGGAAAGAGGTGCAGGTGTCCGCCGACGACAATTTTGTTTTATGCCGGCGGAGCCGGTGGATGCGCGTAGCGAGCGATTAAAAAAATGCCGCGCAGCGTACCTTTAAAGCTCCTAGCTCCTAGCTCATAGCCATGGTACAATGATGCACAAAAGGGCAGTGATCAAATGCGAAAGCATTTTGTCACTGCCCTTTTTAGTTCAAATTTTTATTTCTCAAAACCGTGCGGATGATTTTTGTGCCATTGCCAGGCGGAGGCGATGATTTCTTTGGTGTCCGAGTGGGTGGGATTCCAGCCCAGGACGGATTTGCATTTGGCCGAGGAGGCGATGAGGACGGCGGGGTCGCCGGGCCGCCGCGTTTCTTCGGTGACTTTAAAATCGACGCCGGTGACGGATTTTGCCGTTTCTATCATTTCGCGGACGGAGAATCCGTGCTCGCTTCCGAGATTGAAAATGTTGCTTGCGCCGCCTTTCAGCAAATAGGTGAGTGCCAGCACGTGGGCATCGGCCAAATCGACGACGTGAATGTAATCGCGGATGCAGGTGCCGTCGGGCGTGGGATAGTCGGTGCCGAATATTGCGATGCGGTCTCGCACGCCTTGCGCCGCTTTCAGAATGAGGGGAATGAGATGCGTTTCCGGATGGTGATCTTCGCCGATGACGCCGCCTTCCGCCGCGCCGGCCGCATTGAAATAGCGAAGTGCGACGTAGCGGAAATCGTATGCGGCCGAGAAATCGGCGAGCATGTGCTCGATGACAAGTTTCGTGCGGCCGTAGACATTGGTGGGATTGTGAGGAAAATCTTCTTCGATCGGTGTCTTTTCCGGCTCTCCGTAGACGGCGGCCGTGGAGGAAAAGACGATTTCGGAAACGCCCGCTTTTTTCATGCCGAGTAAAAGATGCAGAGTTCCTTCCACATTATTTTCATAATATTTCGCCGGGTTTTCCATGGATTCGCCGACAAGGGAGGATGCGGCAAAGTGGACGACGCCGGCGATTTTGTATTTCGTAAGCGTTTCGGAAACGAAATCAATGTCGTGAATGTCGCCGACGACAAGCGGCGTGCCTTCCGGGACGGAGTCGGCGTGGCCGGTGGATAAATTATCGAAGACGATGGGGGTAAATCCCGCGGCGATAAGCGCGTGTACGGTGTGGGAGCCGATGTATCCGGCGCCGCCTGTGACTAAAATATTCATAGTGTTCTCCTTTTCGTTTTTGTTTTCTTTTTCAAAGTATAGCATAAGAAAAAAATAATCAAAAATATTTTTTCTGTCTCTTGCGTGCGACGAATCTAAAGTATATAATATTCGTAACTTACAGCCTTTTTATGTATACACTTATTCATGAAATAGAGTGCACTGATTGATTTCCCTACGGAGGTGCATGATGACGTTACCGTTTTTGCTCTTTTGTCTGCCGCTTGTGACGGCGGTCGTCCTCTTGGCGGTGCGGGATGCTTCGTATCGGAGTCTTTTGGTGAAGGTATCGGCGGGTGTCATGATGGCGCTTTCGGTGGCTTTGGCGGTTGCCGGGTACGGCCGGCCGATACGCATTTCGGCAGCGGGTGAATGGATTCACGTCGTCTTGATGGCGGTGGATGTCGTTTGCGTGCTGCTTGTTTTGTATTTCGCATGGAAATTCAAGCGCCCGACCGTCGCGTTTCTGGGCGCTTTGCAATTTGCGATTGTCGCTTCTTTTGAAGCATTGGGCGGAGCGGCGATTCCGACGCATGCCGATTTTATCATCGATCATTTTTCGCTCATCATGATTTTAATCGCGGGCGTCATCGGCGGTCTCATCGCGGTGTATTCGTTGGGATATATGGCGGCGTTTCATCGTCATCATTTCGATGTGCCGGATCGGCGTTCTTTCTTTTTCATCACCGTTTTCGTTTTTCTGTCGGCGATGTTCGGCTTGGTGATGTCGAATAATTTGATTTTCATGTACACGTTTTGGGAAGTGACGAGTCTTTGTTCTTTTCTTCTCATCGGATATACGCAGACGAATGAAGCGATTCACAATTCGTGCAAAGCTTTGTGGATGAATCTTTTCGGCGGGCTCGCTTTCGCGCTGGCCATCGTCTGGCTCGGGTTCATGTACGGGACGGTGGAGCTTTCGGATTTGGTGCTCTTGGGGCGGATGGGGCTTCCGGTGGAGCCGGCTGTCATGCTTCTCGTATTCTGCGGTTTCACGAAATCGGCGATGATGCCTTTTTCCGGTTGGCTTCTGGGTGCGATGGTCGCTCCGACGCCGACGTCCGCGCTTTTGCATTCTTCCACGATGGTGAAAGCCGGCGTATTTTTAATCATTAAATTGTGTCCGCTCATGGGTGATAATCACGTGGGCGTCATGGCGATGCTGGTCGGCGGTGCGACATTCTTTTTCGCATCTTGTGCGGCGATTTCGCAATCGGACGGAAAGAAAGTTTTGGCGTATTCGACGATTTCCAATTTGGGACTTATCGTCTGCTGCGCGGGGACCGGTTCGTATGAAGCGGCGTGGACGGCTGTCATGATTGTCATTTTTCACGCGGTGGCGAAAAGTCTTCTCTTCCTTACGGTCGGGACGGCGGAGCAGCAGCTCGGCAGCCGCAATTTGGAACGTTTCGACGGTGTATTCAATTCGATGCCGCGCCTTTCTCTTTGCATGGTGATCGGGATTTGCGGGATGTTCCTTGCACCGTTCGGCATGCTGATTTCGAAATGGGCGGCCATGAAAGCTTTCGTCGATGCCGCGCAGCCTCTCTTGCTTTTGGTGCTCGTTTTCGGCTCGGCGACGACGCTCTTCTATTGGACGAAATGGCTCGGTAAAATCACGACGTATATTCCGACGAACGAAAATCGCGAAGTCGGCATTCTGAATGTGGAATGGATTGCGTTGAAATCGCTTGCGGGGCTGACGCTCATCGTATGCGTGCTGTTTCCGCTCGTTTCCCAATTCATGGTCATGCCGTATTTGGCGGAAACGTATCGCCGTGTGACGGATGTCATCGCGCAGAGTAATTTGTGGATTATGTCCATTATGGTGCTGCTTCTCATTCTGCTTTGTACGCGTTTCGGCAAGGAGCATCGGCATCGGGGGAAGGTCATCACGAATTTGGCCGGCGAAAATCTCGGGACGGATATGACTTATCGCGGCGTGGCGGGGCATGTGGTGCCCGTGTCGCTCCGCAATTGGTATTTGGAAACTTGGTTCGGCGAGGAATGGGTGAAACGTATCGGGTATACGGCTTGCCTCGGTTGCGTCATTTTGGAACTCGCGTTGACGTTGGGAGGGATGCTGCATGTCTGAGTATACGGTGAATTTACTTTGCGGTGCGGCGTATCTCATCCTGGCACCGATTTTGGGCGGGCTGCTCTCAGGTTTCGATCGGAAAATATCGGCTCGGATGCAGCGCCGCGCGGGGCCGCCTCTTTTACAGCCTTTCTACGATTTTTTCAAATTGTGGGATAAGGAATCGCTGGCCGTCAATTATGCGGAAGGTTTCTATATTTTCGGATTTTTGATTTTCGTCATTCTGACGGGGCTTATCTTTTTCGCCCGCGGGGATATTTTGCTCGTGGTCTTCACATTGACGATGGCGGGCGTATGTTTCATCATTGCGGCGTATTCGGTTAATTCTCCTTACAGCCAGATCGGGGCGGAGCGCGAGCTCGTGCAGACGATGGCATATGAGCCGATGCTGCTCCTCGTGGCGCTCGGTTTTTACCTCTCGGCAGGCAGTTTCTCCGTCGCAGATATCGTGGCGGGGGATACGATGAATATTTACCGGATGCCGGGCATTTTCATCGGGCTTTGTTTCGTTCTTTTAATCAAATTCCGCAAGTCTCCTTTCGATTTGTCGATGTCGCATGAGGCGCATCAGGAGCTCATCGGCGGGATTAAGACGGAAATTTCCGGGCGGACGCTTGCGATGGTGGAATTGGCGCATTGGTATGAAAATGTGTTTCTCTTCGGGCTCGTGCTTCTTTTCTTCGTGAGCGATTCGATTTGGACGACGGTCTTGGGGCTCGTCGTGTGCGAATTGGTATTTTTCGGAAACATTTTGGTGGATAATTGCTGCGCCCGTATGAAATGGGAACGTATGCTGGCGCTTTCGTGGGTATTTACGCTGCTTTCCGGTTTCGTGAATGTGGCGGCGCTGATGTACTTTAAATAATTGGGAAGAGTAAAGAGGAAAGAGGGAAGATGTCGAAGTTTCCTTATTTCTCGTGAATCTTCTTTGGAACTGTGGATGAGAAGGAAAGAGGGAAGAGGATGGGATATGAAAAGAAATCGCCGTGGTTGATTCATTACGACGGTTCTTCGTGCAACGGCTGCGATATCGAGGTGCTGGCATGCCTGACGCCTCTTTATGATGTGGAACGTTTCGGGATTGTGAATACGGGCGACCCGAAGCATGCCGATATTTTTCTCGTGACGGGCGGCGTGAATGCGCAAAATCTTCCCGTCGTGCGGCAGATTTACGAGCAGATTCCAAAGCCCAAGGTTGTCATCGCGGTGGGGACCTGCGCCTGCACGGGCGGCATTTTCCGCGAGTGCTACAATATGCTGGGCGGCATGGACAATGCGATTCCGGTCGATGTGTACGTGCCGGGGTGCGCGGCGCGGCCGGAAGCCATCATCGACGGTGTGGTTCGCGGCCTGGCCGTTTTGGAAACGAAGAAGAAACAGCTGCACGCGGAGCAAAAGAAAGCGGAGGGCGGCAAAGAATGAAACAGCAATTTATCACGATTCGGTCGGAGGTGCTCCTGGAGCGCGCGGCGCGTTTCAAAAAAGAAGGCTGCCGCCTCGTGCAAATTTTGGCGACGCGTGTGGAAGAAGGATACGAGCTCACGTACTCTTTCGATAAAAATTTCTTTTTATACCATTTGCGATTTACGGTACCGCCGGATGGCTCCGTCATGAGTGTCACGAGCCTTTTCTGGTACGCTTTCATTTGGGAAAACGAAATTCACGATCTTTTCGGATTGGACGTCCGTTTCATTGCGCCGGAAGTCGATTACGGCGGGCATTTCTTCCATTTGGCGCAAAAGACGCCGTGGCATGATTTGGCGGAACCGGCGCACGCGAAAAGTGCCGTGAAAGTGAATTTGCGCAGCGGTCTCGGTGTGGACGCGAGTGTGGTCAAGAAGGAGGATTCCAATGGCTGAAATCACGACAGTGCCTTTCGGGCCTCAACATCCCGTGCTTCCGGAGCCGATACATCTCGATTTGGAACTTCGCGACGAAAAAGTCGTGCGCGCGGTGCCTTCCATCGGTTACGTGCATCGCGGCTTGGAAAAATTAGTCGAGAAAAAAGATTTCAAACAATATATTTTCGTCGCCGAACGCGTGTGCGGCATTTGTTCATTCGGCCACGGCTGGGGATATGCCAAGCTTATCGAAGGCATGATGAATATCGAAATTCCGCGGCGTGCCGAATATTTGCGCATGATTTGGCACGAATTATCCCGCCTGCACAGCCATTTGCTCTGGCTGGGGCTCGGCGCCGATGCGCTCGGTTTCGAAAGCATTTTCATGAACGCTTGGCGCCTTCGTGAGACGGTGCTGGATATTTTTGAAGAAACGACCGGAGGGCGCGTCATATTCTCCGTCTGCGAAGTCGGCGGCGTGCGCCGCGATTTGACGGACGCCATGATGAAAAACATGGAAACGAAACTTCGCGGGCTCCGTACGGAAATCGACGCGATGGCGCGCGTATTCCTCTACGACGATACCGTGCAATACCGCTTGGAAGGTGTGGGCGTGCTGACATCGGCGGATGCTTTGAATCTCGGCTGCGTCGGACCTCTTGCGCGTGCGAGCGGCATTGCAAACGATTACCGCATGGCCGATGAAAGCGGCGCGTACAAAGAATTGCATTTCCGCCCCGTACTCGCACATGAAGGCGATTGCCTGGCACGCGTGCGCGTGCGTCTCGAAGAATGCTGTCAATCGATAGATCTCGTTTTGGCGGCGCTCTCCCAAATGCCCGAAGGCGACATTTCCGTCCCCGTGCGCGGCATGCCGAAAGGCGAATATTTCACCCGCGTGGAGCAGCCGCGCGGCGAAGCCGTGTATTACGCCAAAGGAAACGGCACGAAATTCCTCTCCCGTTTCCGCCTGCGTACACCGACGAACAGCAACGTCCCCTCTCTCGTCAAAATGCTGGAAGGATGCGATTTGGCCGATGTACCGAACATCATCTTGACCATCGATCCCTGCATCAGCTGCTGCGAACGATAAAAAAGATAGGAAACCGATTTTTCGAAAGACGGTGGTTTCATGAGCTATTTAATTTATGTGAAACAGGCGATGTCCAATCTTTTCAAACCTCCCGTGACATCGAAGTATCCGCTGGAGCCGAAAAAATTTTGCGAAGGCTGTCGCGGGCGTGTCGCCAATGATGTGAGCCAATGCATCCTGTGCGGACTTTGTGCCAGGAATTGTCCGACGGGCGCCATCACGGTCGACCGCAAGACGGGCACGTGGCGTATCAATCCTTTCGCGTGCATCCAATGCGGCATGTGCGTCGCCAACTGCCCGAAAAAATGCCTCTCCATGGATGTGCATTATACGGATCCGTCCGAAGAAAAATCCGAAGTTGTCATGGAAGCGGTGAAAAAAGACGGGCACGTCGAATCGAGCCGCCGCGTCGCCGCTATTCGGGAAACGGACGAAAAACGTTTCATGGATGATAAGAGCCATGTCGTCATCAATGTCAGTAAATGCGTGTTCTGCGGCATGTGCCAAAGAAATTGCCCTGAGGGGGCGATTACGGTCGATCGGCCGAGCCGCATGTGGCGCATTAATTTGGAAAAATGCGTAAATTGCGGCACATGTATTGATAATTGCCCGCGTAAATGTCTCTCACTCGGTTGCTACATGGGAAATCGCAAAGAAGTGACCGTCTACGGCTCCGCGCCCGAGCGCCGGCCCGTAAGACCTGCGTCGAAACCGGCGGAATCGAAACCGGAGGAACCGAAGGAAACGATGCCGAAAGCGGCCGAAAAGACAAAGGACACCCCTCATGCATGAATATCCCGTGACGCTTACCATCGTGCGCATGGCCGAAGAAGCGGCGCGCGAAAAAGGCGGCGTCGTGCGTGCGATACACCTCGTCTGCGGGGAAGATTCCGGTTTCATCGGAGAATCGATACAAATGTATTTCGACGGAATCGCCGAAGGCACCCTTTGTGAAGGAGCGACACTTACGATACGCGGCGTCGCGCCCCTTTTGCGCTGTGACGATTGCGGCGAATATTTTCAAAGGAAACGATATTCCTTCACCTGTCCGCATTGCGGGGGAGACGGATCTCCCACGGAGATAGGGAAGGAATTTTATATTGAAAGCGTGGACATAGAAGTGCCGGATTGAAGACACGGCGGATTTTGTTTCAAAAGATTTTTACGGAGGATATGAAAATGCACATGGTACGGGCGGATATTAAGGAAAATATTTATGCGCAAAACGATCACATCGCAGAGCACGTGAGAGAATATTTATCGGCGCGCGGCGTTTTTGCCGTGAATGTCATGGGTGCGCCGGGGACGGGAAAGACGACATCTCTGGAACAATTGATGAAACATTTGAAACGGAAAATATACGTGATTGAAGGCGATATCGAATCGGATCTCGATACGGAGCGCCTCCGTCGCCAAAACGTGGAAGCGGCGCAAATCAATACGTTCGGCGCCTGCCATCTCGATGCGCCGCTCGTGCACAATGCGGTGCATGCGATGCAATTTCCGGAAAGCGGCATTCTTTTTATCGAAAATGTCGGAAACTTGGTTTGCCCCGCGGAACTGTCCGTCGGCGAGCACATCCGTCTTCTCATTGTGAGCGTCGCGGACGGGAGTGATAAACCGTACAAGTATCCGCTCGCTTTCGAAAAAGCGGACGTCATACTTTTAAATAAAATCGATTTGCTGCCGTATCTGGATTTCGATGAGGAATTTTTCATGAAAGGCGTGCGCCGACTGAATAAAAAAGCACCCGTTTTCAAAGTGAGCGGAAAGACGGGCGAAGGGTACGCGGAAGCGGCACATTGGCTCGAAGAGGCGGCACAATGATTTTTTCTTACGGTGAGAGCGAAATCGCATATCTGAAAAAGAAAGATAAGAAACTGGGTGCCGTCATTGATCGGCTCGGTCATATTGAGCGTACGGTCGACGCGGATTTATTCTCCGCCGTCGTACACCACATCATCGGGCAGCAAATTTCCTCGAAAGCGCAATGGACGATTTGGCATCGCCTGGAAGAGGCGCTGGGGGAAGTGTCCGCGGAAACGGTCGGCGCGGCGGATGTTTCCTATTTGCAATCGTTCGGACTTTCGTTTCGCAAAGCCGAATACATCAAAGAATTTTCCGAAAAAGTGACTGCCGGCATTTTCGATTTGGAAACGCTCCGGGAAAAAACCGATGAAGAGGTCATTGAAGCACTTTGCACAATTCGCGGTATCGGCGTCTGGACGGCGGAAATGATTTTGCTCTTTTGCCTTGAGCGGCCGGATGTTTTAAGTTTCGGTGATTTGGCGGTAGTGCGAGGGATGCGCATGGTCTATCGACACCGCGTGCTCACCCGTGAAAAATTTGAGAAATATCGCCGGCGTCTTTCTCCCTGCGGAAGCGTCGCGGCTTTATATTTCTGGGCGGTCGCGGGCGGCGCGATTCCGGGACTTACCGATCCCGCACCGAAAAAGCGAAAATAAGTTCGGAAAGTGCTTGCAATGGCAGGGCGCTTTTGATACAATAATACGGCATGAATACACATGTCCGACGGACTTGGCATCTGTGCCGCACGAAAAAATTTCTCAATTTCGGCGGTGGCTGCCCGGGAGGATGCGGACAGAGGTTACAAACAGGAGGTTTTATTATGGCAGTTGTATCCATGAAACAATTACTCGAAGCAGGCGTTCATTTCGGTCATCAGACCCGCCGCTGGAATCCGAAAATGGCTCGTTTCATTTTCACGGAACGTAACGGCATCTACATCATCGATCTGCAGAAGACGGTGAAGAAAGTGGAAGAAGCGTATGCGTTCCTGCGTGATGTCGCGGCAAGCGGCGCACCGATTCTTTTTGTCGGCACGAAGAAACAGGCGCAGAATTCCATTCGCGAAGAAGCGACGCGCTGCAACATGTTCTACGTCAATGAACGTTGGCTCGGCGGCACGCTCACGAATTTCCGTACCATTCAGACCCGTATTGCCCGTCTGAAAGAATTGGAAGCGATGTTTGCGGACGGCACGACGGCTCAATATACGAAAAAAGAAGCTATCATCATGAAGCGCGAGCTCGATAAGCTCGAAAAGAACCTGGGCGGTATCAAAGACATGAAGAAACTGCCGGGTGCGATTTTCGTGATCGACTCCAAGAAAGAAGAAATTGCGATTTCCGAAGCTCGTAAGCTGAATATCCCGGTCATTGCCACCGTGGATACGAACTGCGATCCGGATCTGGTCGATTTCCCGATTCCGGCCAATGACGACGCTATCCGTGCGGTGAAATTGCTCGCCGGCAAGATGGCCGATGCGATTCTCGAAGGCCGTCAGGGTCAGCAGGAAGAAGAAGCGGAAGCTTTGGCCGAAGATGCCGAAGAAGCACAGGAAGAAGCCAAGGAAGCTTCCGAAGAATAAGACACATTTCACGGGAGGGCGTTTCCGAAAACGCGAAGAAACCCGTGGCGAAATCATATAATCATAATTATTACGAGATGGGGAGGAACATAATGGCACAGATTACCGCCGGTATGGTCAAAGAGCTCCGTGAATCGACGGGCGCGGGCATGATGGATTGCAAAAAAGCATTGGCGCAAGCCGAAGGCGATATGGCAAAAGCCGTAGATATTCTGCGTGAAAAGGGATTGTCCCAGGCGGCGAAAAAAGCCGGACGCATTGCCGCGGAAGGCGCGGTTGTTTCCTATGTTTCCGAAGACGGCAAAGTCGGCGTCGTGGCCGAAGTCAATTGCGAAACGGATTTCGTCGGTCATACGGATGAATTCATCGCACTGGCTCGCGGCATCGCCAAAGTGGCTGCCGAAAAGGCACCGGCGGATGTCGATGCGCTTTTGGAAACGGAAATGGACGGCAAGGCCGTAAAAGACGTCGTGACGGAAGCGGTCGCCAAGATCGGCGAAAAGATTTCCGTACGTCGTTTCGTTCGTTACGAAAGTGCGGAAGGCAAGGTTTACAGCTACATTCACGGTGGCGGAAAAATCGGCGTCTTGGTCGAAGTCAAGGGCGGCGATGCGGATCTCGGCAAAGATATTGCGATGCAGATTGCGGCGGCAAATCCGTCCTATCTCTGCCGTGATGAAGTGCCGGCTTCCGAATTGGAACATGAAAAGGCCATCCTGTCCGAACAGGCTCGCAACGAAGGCAAGCCGGAAGCCATCATCGAAAAGATGGTCATCGGCCGTATCAATAAATATTACAAAGAAGTCTGCCTGATTGAGCAGGCGTATATCCGCGACGGCGATATCAGCGTTTCAAAACTTCTGGCCTCCAAGGGCGCTGAAGCGGTACGTTTCACCCGTTATGCACTGGGCGAAGGTATCGAAAAGAGACAGGAAAACTTCGCGGAAGAAATCGCAAAACAGCTGAACGGTTAATTGGCCGAATAGGATATTCGAAGACGGAAATACGAATCCTTTAAAGGCCCGACGGGCAGAGATGTCCCGCCCATCCGGCCCTGCGGTATGTATTTCAGATGATAAGAGGACACGCGTGTGTTCTCTTATTTTTTGGCGTAAATGACGGAGGAAATTATGGCGAATCGGTACAAGAGAGTGATGCTGAAATTGAGCGGGGAAGCGCTGGCAAGCGATAAGGGTTTCGGAATCGAAGGCTCTGTCGTCGGCAGGCTTTGCGCGGAAATCAAAGAAGTGGTGCAGGCCGGCGTGGAAGTCGCAGTCGTGTGCGGCGGCGGAAACATTTGGAGAGGCGTGCAGGGCAGTGAAGGCGGCATGGATCGGACGAGTGCCGATTACATGGGCATGCTGGCAACCGTCATGAATGCGGTGGCGCTGCAGGACGGATTGGAAAAAATCGGCATTCCGACGCGCGTACAGACGGCGATTGAAATGCGCCAGATTGCCGAGCCCTACATTCGCAGGCGTGCGGTGCGTCATCTTGAAAAAGGACGCGTCGTCATTTTCGCGGCAGGCACGGGCAATCCGTATTTTACGACGGATACCGCGGCGGCTCTTCGCAGTGCCGAAATCGAAGCTAATGTGATGCTGATGGCAAAGAAACAGACGGACGGTGTCTACGATGCGGATCCGAAATATCATCCGGACGCCAAGCTTTTCACGCATCTCACGTATAATGAAGTGCTACAAAGAGGGCTTGCCGTCATGGACAATACGGCCATTACGCTCTGTATGAATAATTCCATTCCGATCGTCGTATTCAATATCGATGTGCCGGGAAATATTGTGAAAGCGTGCCTGGGTGAAACGCTGGGGACGCTGATAGAGGAGAAATAAGATGTACGAAGACGAAATCAAGAAACTGACCGAAAAGATGGATAAATCCATTGCGGCACTCAAAGGCGAATATTCTTCCATCCGCACGGGGCAGGCGTCCGCAAGTCTTTTGGATCGCATTGTCGTCGATTATTACGGCACGGCGACGCCGGTGACGCAGGTCGCGACCGTATCGGTGCCGGAAGCGCGCATGATTGTCGTGCAGCCTTGGGATAAAGCGCTTTTGAAAGAAATCGAAAAAGCGATTCTGCAATCGGATTTGGGACTCGTCCCGATGAATGACGGAAACCTTATCCGCATGGCCGTGCCGCAGCTCACGGAAGAGCGGCGTAAAGATTTGTGCAAAGTCGTTTCCAAAAAAGCGGAAGAAGGCAAGGTCGCCATCAGAAACATTCGCCGCGACGGCAATGATTTCCTGAAAAAAGAAGGCAAGAAGAGCGAAGTGTCCAAAGACGTCATCAAAGAAGTCGAAGATAAGATTCAGAAACTGACGGATAAGAAAATCAAAGAGCTCGAAGAAGTCACGGATAAAAAAATCGCCGAAATCATGAAGGTGTAAATATGGAGGGCATTTTCGAAGGAATGCCTTTCGATGAAAATGTACGGTCTCGCTTGGCGAAACAGTACCCGGAGGGGGAGATTTCGGTGACGCGGGGCCGTCATTATGAATTGGAGGAAGAGTTTCCGTATTTGGTGCGGGCCGGTGCTCATGCCGTCGTCATGCCGCGAATGGCATACGGGGCGGAGGCGGCGCGCTTTGTGGCGGAAATGTACGGGAAGGAGGAGCATCTTGTCGGAGAACGGGATTTGTCCGCGTCATGTGGCGATCATTCTTGACGGAAACGGGCGCTGGGCGAAATTGCGCGGACATGAGCGCGTCTACGGGCATAAGTTCGGCGCGGATAATGTCACGACGATTGTGCGCGAAGCGTCGCACATGGGCATCGAAAGACTTACGCTGTATGCTTTTTCCACGGAAAATTGGAAACGGCCGCAGCCGGAAGTGAATTTCCTCATGGAGCTTTTCAAAAATTATCTTCTCATTAAATTGCGCGAGCTGATGGATGAGGGGGTCGTGCTGCACATTGTGGGCGAGAAGAGCGGCCTTTCCGAGGATTTGCAAAAAGAAATCGAAAAATGTGAGGCGGATACGAAGGACAATACCGGCCTCATTTTGAATATTGCCATCAATTACGGCGGCCGCGATGAAATCGTGCATGCGGTGCGTCGGATTGCGGAAAAAGCGGCGGCGGGGGATTTGGCGCCTTCGGATATTACGGAGGAAACGATCACTTCCCATCTCTATGAAAGTGATGCCCCCGATGTGGATCTCATGATTCGGACGGGCGGCGAGTCGCGCATTTCCAATTTCCTTCTCTGGCAGATTTCGTACGGCGAATTGTATTTCACACCCGTGCTCTGGCCGGATTTTTCGCCGGAAGAATTGCATCGCGCGCTCGATTGGTACGCAAAGCGCGATCGTCGTTTCGGCGCTCTCACGGAGGAATCCACATGCTGACAAGAATTTTTACGGCACTATTGGGGATTATCGCGGCGGTACTTTTGATTACGTATGGCGGTTTTGTTTTTTCAATCGCCGTTTTTTTGATAGCGACGCTTGCCTGGTATGAATATGCGCGCATGATGTATCGCATGGCGCCCGTGTATTCAAAACCGGCCGTCTGCGCATTGGCTTTCATCATGCTGGCGGCGTCGACATCGGAGCCCGAAGTCTTTTTGGCCTCGCTTCTCATTTCTTTTATTCTTCTGACCTTTATGATTCTCGTCATTCCGAAAAAAGAAATGCAATCTCTTTTCTGCACTTTGGTCGGCGTCATGTATTTCGGTATGGGCTTCGGTTCGCTCCTCGTGCTTCGCGGGGCGGATAATCTTTTAGCCGTAAATGACGTTTCCATTCATGCCGGTATTTTTCTTTTGTGGTTTGCCCTGTTGGGGACGTGGGGGAGCGATACTTTTGCGTATTTCACCGGGCGTTTCTTCGGCATTCACAAAATGGCGCCGCATATCAGCCCGAAAAAAACGATGGAAGGCCTTTTGGGCGGCATGGCGGGGACGCTGCTTCTTTGCATGCTTTTCAGCTGGTATTTCGATTTCAGCCTCGCTTTCGCATTTGTGCTGGGGCTCATGGTCGCGATTGCCGCGCCGATGGGCGATTTGTTTGAATCCTATGTGAAACGCGTGTGCGATATTAAAGATTCCGGAAACATTCTCCCGGGGCACGGCGGCATGATGGATCGTTTCGACAGTCTTCTCTTTGTCGCGCCGCTGCTCTTGGCGACGCTTTCCGTGCTGAGGTGGTTTTAATGAAAGAAATCGCCGTCCTGGGATCGACCGGTTCCATCGGGACGCAGACGCTGGATGTGATTCGCCTGCACGGGGATCGGTTTCATGCATCCGTCCTCGCGGCGCATCACAATATTGAGCTCTTGCTGGCGCAGGCCGAAGAATTTCATCCGCATTGCATCGCGATTACGGATCCGGAAGCGGGTGAAGCTTTTCGGAAACGGTACACCGGAGAGGCCGAGCTTCTCATAGGCGCGGACGCATTGACGGAAGCGGTAAAACGCACCGATGTCGATCTCGTCCTCGTCGCGGTCGTCGGCATCGCGGGCCTTGCGCCGACTTTGGAAGCCGTTTCCCAAGGCAAAGAAATCGCATTGGCGAATAAGGAAACGCTCGTCACAGGCGGAAAACTTGTGACGGAAGCGGCGAAAAAAGCCGGTATTCTCATCCGTCCCGTCGACAGTGAGCACAGTGCGATTTTTCAATCCGGGCTGGGGCAGGATACGAGACATATCCGCCGCCTTCTTCTCACGGCATCCGGCGGACCTTTCCGTGGGAAGACGAGAAAAGAATTGGAAACGGTGACGCTTGCCGATTGCCTTGCGCATCCCACGTGGAATATGGGGCGCAAAGTCACAATCGATTCGGCGTCCATGTTTAATAAAGGTTTGGAGATTATTGAAGCGCATTGGCTTTTTGACGTGGATTATGACAATATCGACGTCGTCGTGCAGCCGCAAAGTCTCATTCATTCCATGGTCGAATACGATGACGGCTCGATTTTGGCGCAAATCGGAAATCCGGACATGCGCCTTCCGATTCAATTTGCATTGACGTATCCGGAGCGCCTTCCGACGCCGTCGCATGAATTTGTCGATTGGACGAAACTTTCCGCCATCGATATTTCCGTGCCGGATACGAAAGTATTCCGCTCCCTTGCGATGGCGGTGAAAGCCGGAAAAGCGGGCGGCGATATGACGACGGCTTTCAATGCGGCCGACGAAATCGCCGTACAGGCTTTTATCGACGGAAAAATTTCGTTTCTTTCCATGTTCGACGTCGTCGAAGCGGTGCTGGACGGCTGGGATACGAAAAAAATTGAAAGCGCGGATGATATTTGGGACGCGGATCGGCGCGCGCGTATGGCGGCCTTTTCGGCTGTGAAGGCGGTGAGCGTATGTTAATGACCGTATTGGCGCCGATTTTGGTCTTCGGCATCATTGTGCTCGTCCATGAGGGTGGGCATTTTGCGGCTGCGAAACTCACCGGGATGCGCGTCGATGAATTTGCCATCGGATTTGGCCCGGTCATATGGTCGAAACAATACGGGGAAACTTTGTATTCGATTCGCATCATTCCTTTGGGTGGATTCAATAAAATCGCCGGCATGGAGCCCGATGCCGAAGCATTGCCGCGCTCCTTTGCGGGAAAACCCGTATGGGCGAGACTTCTCGTCATTTGCGCGGGCTCTTTCATGAATCTTTTGCTCGCATTTGCCATTTTTACCGGCATCACTTATTCGATGGGCATTCAAAGTCTGCCGGATCGGCCCGTCATCGGAAGCGTCATTTCCGATTCGCCGGCCGCACGCGCGGGACTTGCTGCCGGCGATATTTTGCTCACAATTGACGGAGAGCCCGTTTCCCAATGGACGGATATTGCCGGGAAACTTAAAGATAAAGCCAATCGCGTCGTCCCGATTACGTATGAGCGGGGAGGGGAGGAGAAAGCGATTTCTCTCATTCCGCAGGAAAGCGAAGGGCGCACGATGGTGGGGATTATGGCGAAAATGGACAGCCGCCCCGTAAGCCTTTCCGAAGCATTTATTATCGGGACGGAGCGCTCGATTTTTGTGACGCGTGCCGTTTTCGACGGTATTGTGCAAATGGTGACGGGACGGGCGACGGAAGATGTCGCGGGGCCTCTCGGTATTGCACGCATGGCCGGGACCGTCGCGGGAGTCGGTTTCCTTCAATTTTTGCTCTTTATCGGGATTATCAGTTTGAATCTCGGCCTTTTGAATTTATTCCCCATTCCGATGCTGGACGGCGGCATTCTGTTTCTGACCGTCGCCGAAGCATTGGTCGGGCGAAAGCTTCCGGAGCGCGCACTGTATTACATCCAGATGGTCGGAATTGCGATTTTGCTTGGATTGTTCCTCTTGGGGACAATGAATGATATCACGAGGATGATGAAATGAGACAAACGAGACAAGTGCATGTGGCGGATGTCGCCGTCGGCGGCGGTGCGCCCATTGCCATACAATCCATGAGTACCTACAGCCCGATTGATGCGGCACATTGTGCGGCGCAAATCAATCGGCTTGCGGAAGCGGGCGCCGATATCGTGCGCGTCGCCGTGCCGGACAAAAAAGCGGCCGAAGCGATTCGCGACGTGAAAGCACTCACGTCGGTGCCGATCGTGGCGGATATTCATTTCGATTATCGCCTGGCGCTCACGGCCATCGAAGCCGGCGTCGATGCCCTTCGGATCAATCCGGGAAACATCGGCCGCCGCGAAAATGTCGTGAAAGTCACGGAAGCGGCGCGCGAAAAAAAGATCCCGATTCGGATCGGCATCAATGCGGGGTCGCTGCCGCAGCACATTCTCGATGCGACGGGCGGGCATCCGACGGCCGAAGGTATGGTAGAAGGCGCCATGGAACACGTGAAAATTTTGGAAGAAGAACATTTTCACGACATTGTCATTTCCGTGAAATCGACCGACGTCCCGATGATGATTCGCGCCAATCGTCTCCTTTCCGAAAAAGTCTCGTATCCGCTCCATTTAGGCGTCACGGAAGCGGGGACGGCCTATCGGGGGACCATTCGCTCGGCGATCGGCATCGGCACCCTTTTGGCCGACGGCATCGGGGACACTTTGCGCGTTTCCCTGACCGATGATCCCCTCAAAGAAGTGAAAGCGGCAAAAGAAATTTTATCCGCTTTGGGACTTGCGCAATACGGCCCCGTTCTCATTTCCTGCCCGACTTGCGGGCGCACCGAAGTCAATCTCATTCCCATGGCGCTTGCAGTCGAAGAGCGACTCAAAGAAATCAAAACGCCTTTCCGCATCGCCGTCATGGGCTGCGCGGTGAATGGGCCCGGAGAAGCGCGCGAAGCCGATTTCGGGATAGCGGGCGGACACGGCAGCGGCCTTCTTTTTGCCAAAGGAAAAATTCTCCGAAGCGTCCCGGAAGCCGAGCTCGTCGACGTGCTTATGGACGAAATACGAAAAGCCGAAGCGGAAATTTCAAAAAAACAGAAAATCAATGGATAGATTTTCGAAATACCGGTTTCCTTATACCGATCCCGTATGATTTCCCAAAGTCTTGCAAATGATGCGGGACTTTTTTTGTGTAAACATGATCGCAAAGGAAAAATGACGGATGATATAGAAACACAATATAGCCGGATTTTCACAAAAAAGATAGCCGTAGAAACAAAATATTCCTTTTGACGAATTCTGAGAAATCATTTAAAATAGAATCACATTGGGAAGGGGGCATTCGATATGGATATCATTCACAGCGGGAAAGTCGCTTTTGCGTATCCCGAAGGCGAAGCATATATGGAATATGAAATCGCCGGAGATATTCTCACCGTCATGCACACCCGCGTCCCCGAAGAATTGGGTGGCCGCAGCATCGCCGCGAAACTCGCCGAAGAAGTCGCCTCTTTCGCCAAAGCAAAGAGTTTCACACTCAAATCCGAATGTTCGTATATGACCGGATGGCTGCAAAAGCATCCGGAAGGCTAAAAGGAAATTATGTATTCGTCATCGCTCTTTCAGACTCCGGAAAATTTCGGAGAGGTACGGGAATCGTTGGAAGAAATATCCGTCCACTTCATGTACCTGATGCGCCTCAAATCCGAGGCGCTTTTTGAGCATGCGGTGAGAATTTCGAATTTTGCCGGTGCGACGGCGCTTTCCATGCGTCTTCCTTCCACGGAAGTCACCTTGATTCATTATGCCGGGCTCTTCCACGACATCGGCATTTTGACCATGCCGAATAAAATTCTCGATAATTATCCGTACCTTTCCACGCGTGAAATGCAGCTTTTCAAGAAACATCCCGATTTGGGCGCCGCCATGCTGGAATCTCATCCGGCATGTCAGGATCTATTACCCTACATCCGTTTCCATCACGAAAGATGGGACGGCGGCGGATATCCGAAACATCTTAAAAACGTAAACATCCCCCTCGGCGCACGCATCATCGCCGTCGCGGATTTCTACGACGAACATATCTATTCCCAGCCCGATTTCCGCCTCAAGACCAAAGCGGAAGTCTCCCGCGAAATCTTCGCCGGAAACGGCACCCTCTTTGATCCCGAAGTCGCCGTAGCCTTCCTGAATACCCTTTTCAAATAAAATCTCAAAACAAAAGCGGAAGAAAGCCCCAAACCTTTCTTCCGCTTTTTGATTATAAAAAATGCCGCGCAGCGCACCGGTAAAAAGCCGTCAGCCGTCGGCAGTCGGCGTACTTCACACGTCATCCCGAA
>CAVHIJ010000016.1:0-22716 GCA_963635945.1 bacterium
TTGAAACGAAGGAAACGAATTTCTTTATGCACCGGGCGGATATGCAATTCTTCATCGGCGTAGATCCGATATTCGCCATTTCCGTCAAGCGATACGTGGAGACGTTTTTCGCGCTCCGGAAGGCGGAACGTGATTTCCGTTTCTTTCGGCAAAATGAGCGGCGTCCCCTGCATCATGTGCGGGCAAATGGGAATGATTTCCGGCGTTTCGGCGGCGCTATCGAGAATCGGCCCGCCGCAGCTCATCGCATAACCGGTAGAACCCGTCGGCGTCGCACAAATGAGACCGTCGGCCGGATATTCCGTCAGAAAACGGCCGTTGATATACAGCAAAAGCCGCGTCATTTCCCCGATGGCATTATGCCCGACGACGATATCGTTCAGGACATCGGGAAGCGTTTCCTCTGTCCCGTCCGTGCGGCGAATGTAGGACGAGAGAAAAAGACGTTTTTCGGTGATGTAGTTTCCGCCTGCTATATCCGAAAGGCGCGCGCCAAGATTTTCGGGCGTCATCGAATTTAAGAAACCCAAGTTCCCCAGATGAATCCCCGCCAGGCACACGGGATACTCCGCCATCATGCGTGCGGCCTGCAAATACGAGCCGTCGCCGCCGACGGAAAAGACGAGCGGCACGTGCGCACCGATCCAATCCAAAGAGCGGAAACAATCCCGCAGAATTTCGACACCGCGCGCTTCCGAGGTTTCTTTCACGGCTTCCGGGACGTAACAATGAAATCCCGCATTTTCGAGCTCCGCCATGAGTTGCGGCACATAGGACAGAATTTCTTCCTTTTCCGCATTCGCAATGATCGCAATGTCCATCTGTCTCACTCCTTTGCTCCCGAAAGTGCCGCGTGCGCTTCGCCCACAAGATTTTTTATTTCTTCCTCCGTCGGAAACAGAGGCCCTTCGCCATTTGTTTCCGCCCGTTTCAAAAAGGCCAAAAATTCTATATTTCCCGAACCGCCCTTGATCGGCGACCACGTGAGTCCCTTTGTCGCAAATCCGCTTTCGGCCGCTCCCTCACAGACGGATTTTATGACTTCCGCATGTGTTTCCGGCTCCCGCACGATACCGCCTTTTCCGACTTTTTCGCGCCCCGCCTCAAATTGCGGCTTAATTAAAATCGCCATGACGCCATCCGGTTTCAAAATTTTCCGCGCGGCCGGCATGATTTTCAGAACGGAAATAAAAGAAATATCCGTCGCAATCACGTCGACTTGCTCACCCAATGTCGCAAGCGTCACATCTTTGATATTCGTTTTTTCCAAATTGACGACGCGCGGATCCTGCCGAAGTTTCCAATCCAATTGATTGTATCCGACGTCGATGGCGTAGACTTTTTCCGCGCCGTTTTGCAATGCACAATCCGTGAATCCGCCCGTCGATGCGCCGATATCGGCCATGACGGCGCCTTTCATATCAATGGAAAATTCACGAATCGCTTTTTCCAATTTGTAACCGCCTCGCCCGACATAGGGCATCACGGTTCCTTTAATCCGAAGACGTGCATCGGCTGCGACTTTCGTCCCCGGTTTATCCACGGGCACATCATTCACCAAAATGATGCCCGCCATAATGTGGCGTTTCGCATTTTCGCGGCTCTCGAAAAATCCCTGCTCGACCAAGAGCACATCCAGCCGCTCTTTTTTCGCTTTTTGTATGCCTGCCATCTTATTTCGTCCGATGCAAAATAAAGGAAATCAAATCCCGAAGCGGCTCGGCTTTTTCGACGAAACAAGAGAGAGCCGAAAGAGCCGCTTCGGCTTCTTCTTTCGCAAGCGCCTCCGCTTTTTCTTTTCCCAAAATCGTCACGTACGTCGATTTATGCATGGCGGCATCCATCCCGGGCGCTTTCCCCATTTCTTTTAAATCGCCCGAGGAATCCAGCAAATCATCCGTGATTTGAAACAGAATCCCCAAATGCGATGCGTAATCGTGCAGCGCCGCTTTCGTTTCCGCATCCGTTTCCGCCAGCACCGCCGCCATATCGACCGATGCCGTCAAAAGACAGCCCGTCTTGCAGGCATCCATAAAACGAAGCTCGCCCGCGGAAAGAAGTTTCCCTTCCGATTCGATATCGATCGCCTGCCCGCCGACCATGCCGGAAGGCCCCGCCGCTTTCGCCAAGATAGAAATCAATTCGCAGCGAAGAAATGCAGCTATCGTTTCCTCACCCGCAATCAATCGAAACGCTTCCGTGAGTAATCCGTCGCCCGCCATCGTCGCCATCCCGGCGCCGTACACTTTATGATTCGTCGGCCGCCCGCGTCGATAATCGTCATTATCCATCTGCGGCAAATCGTCGTGAATGAGCGAGTACGTGTGCACACATTCTATCGCCGCCGCGACCGTAAGAGCACCCGCAGGCTTTACGCCCATCGCATCGAGCGCCCGGAGAAAAAGCGCGGGACGAATTCGTTTCCCGCCGGCCAAAAGACTGTAATTCATAGATTCGTAAAGTGTCCGGTGCGCCGGATTTTCCGCATGCAAAAGACCCGAAAGCACCTCTTCGATCATCGCTTTCTTATCTTTCCACACATCCTGCGGCATACTTCCTCCGAATCCGAAAGAAACGAAATTTATTCGGCCTTTTCGTCTCTTTCCTGCGCAATCGTATTCAAAATCCCGTTAATCAACCGATACGAATTTTCCCCGCCGAACACTTTGGCCATATCCACCGCTTCATTGATGATGACCTTGGCATCGACCGTTTCCGCCGTCCGGTACAAAAGCTCCGCCGCTCCCATGCGAAGAATCGTCT
Source organism: bacterium (assembly GCA_963635945.1). Taxonomy (GTDB): domain Bacteria; phylum Bacillota; class Negativicutes; order Veillonellales; family Dialisteraceae; genus UBA1822. The sequence goes on from CAVHIJ010000016.1 coordinate 2,764, forward strand.
TATCGACCACATTCATTTGCGAAAGCGACCAACGGCGTAAATGCGCGGTCAAAATAGCGTCGATTTCCGCCTCATGCTCTTTGACGCGCGCGATAATCGATTCGGCGAACGCTAAATTTTCGCCATCGATGCGTTTTGTTTCCTCCGTCTCCACCTCATTGGGATCGACGCCTTCCGCTTCCGGATTCACATCGTAGGAATAGAGCACCTGCATCGCATAGCGTCTGGCATATTTTCTGGCTTTTTTATCCATCATACCCTCATCACTTTCCATACATCGACATTGACCCGATCCGTTTTTTCGGGAAACGCCCGAAGGAGCGCCTCGGCCAACGCCGCCTGAAAGCGCACTGCCGTTTCCGTAAGGGGGCTCCCCTCTTTCACGGCTACGGACACATTGACCGAAAATTTTTCTTTATCCGTATGCACGTAAACTCCCGGCGCGCTTTTTTGCGAAAATCCTTTTGAAAATCCCTGCATGAAAGACGGGATTTTATCCGCCGGCACCAAGGAAATTTCCGGAAACGCATCCGCTGCCTCGCGCGTCACGTCGAATATCACCGCCATCATGGCGGCGCGTTCCTCATCTGCCATGCTCGCCCTCCTTGCGGAAGACCACGTCCTGAATATTCACATCCACGCGCGATACCGAAAATCCCGTTTCCTCTTTCAGCACCTGCTTGACGGTCTTTTGCACGCTAAGCGCCAAATCCGGCATGCACACGCCGTGATATGCCGTGAAGTACAATTCCACGTGAATATCATTGTCATCGACGGAAACCTGCACGCCTTCCGCGTCTTCCCCCGTGATGACGGACGGTATCACATCATTGAAACGCGCGTCCATCTGCGCGACGCCCGAAACGGTGAGGCACGCCGTCCTCGCCAATTGCGCTATGGCTTTATCCGTGATGCGGATCTGGCCGTATTCCGTTGTCAATACACCCGCGTCCATGTCCGCGCCTCCCTTCTCCGTCTTGAAAAAAGCGGACCGACCGCCCTCTTTCGGAAGGAGAATCAGTCCGCTTTTCGATCAATCCGACCTTATGCGCGTTCCAGATACGCACCGCTTCTGGTATCGATGCGGAGCACATCGCCTTCATTGACGAAGAGCGGTACTCTTACGATGTATCCCGTTTCCAATTTCGCCGGTTTCGTCGCGCCCGTCGCCGTATCGCCGCGAATGCCGGGTTCCGTTTCCACAACCGTGAGCTCCACGGAATTCGGAATATCGACACCGATGACCGTGCCATTGAAGAAAAGAACAGTGACTTCCATGTTTTCTTTAATGAAATTGATGGCATCTTCCAGCTGTTCTTTCGTCAGCATGATCTGATCGTACGTTTCATTATCCATGAAATAGAACGAGCTGCCGTCATCATTGTAGAGGTACTGCATCGGCTTTCTTTCGACCTGTGCCTTCGGTACTTTGACGCCCGCATTGAACGTACGCTCAATCACCGAGCCCGTCTGCAGATTTTTCATCTTCGTGCGTACAAAAGCGGCACCTTTGCCCGGTTTTACATGCTGAAATTCGACAACCTGCCAAACCTGGCCGTCCAATTCGACCGTCACGCCCGGACGGAAATCATTACTGGAAATCATGTTCTCTTCCTCCTACTCACAAACAAAGCAATTCTTTGGGAAACTTCGTCAAAATCGAAATTCCGTCTTTCCGGATGACCGTCGTGTCCTCAATGCGGACGCCGCCCGTCCCCGGAATGTATACGCCGGGCTCCACCGTGATGACCGTCCCGCTTTGCAAGACCGTCTTGTCACGCTCGGCCAATACCGGCGTTTCATGAATTTCAAGTCCCACACTGTGTCCCAATGCATGACCGAAATACATATCCAAATTTTTTTCTTTCAAAAACGCGCGCGCCAGGCGATCCGCCTCGCATCCCGTCATGCCCTCTTTGAGCCGCGCTTCCACATGCGCCACGCAATCGTACACGCTCTGCCAGAGAAAACGCTTCTCGGCATCAAGCTCGCCCACGGCGACCGTCCGCGTGATATCGGAATGATAACCTTTGTAAATCGCCCCGAAATCGAATGTCACCATCTCGCCTTCGGCAATGATTTTATCCGTGACCGTCGCATGGGGATAAGCGCCGTTCTCACCCGAAGCCACAATCGTATCAAAAGATTTTCCTTCGGAACCGGCTTCCATCATCGCGCATTCCAGCGCACACCGAAGCTCCGCCTCCGTGCGCCCTTTGGCGATAAGGGGAATGATATTTCGGAAACCTTCGTCCGAAATCCGGCAGGCTTCCGCAATACACGCAATTTCGGCTTCCGATTTTATCTGGCGAAGCGTATCCGTTTCGCAGAATATAAATTCCGCTTCCGGAATCGCCTCGTGAAGCGCCAGATACATTTTATACGACATCACAGGCTCGATACCGAAATTTTTCACGTGATGCTTTCGGCAAAGCTCGCCCGCCTTCTGCACAAGTTTCCCTGCGTAATCGATGACGTGAAATCCCGTCGCTTCCTTTTCGGCCTGCGCCGTATACCGGCTGTCCGTCAAAAGATAATTTTCTTCCGGCGTCAGAAAAAGGAAACTGTCCGATCCGGTGAAACCGCCGATATATCTGCAATTTTCATCTTTTTGCACCCACAGCGCATCGACGCCTTGGGAAGAGAGAAATCGCGCGATTTCTTCCTGTCCGATCAAAAACATTCACCTCTTTCCCGTGCATTTTATTATTTTATCGTATCCGGCGTAAATACTCAAGAAAAATATTTATGAAACAAGATTCGCAGACCATGTTTCATCAAAAAACCGCCGAACAAATTGTCCGACGGATATTTTTGAAATCCCCACCATGTCGTAATTGCTTTATTTTGAGACTGCATAAATGCAGGTGGGATTCTTCCCGAAGTCTTTCGCCGCTCTTCCGAAGAAGCATGCGCTACGGGCCCCGGCTCGGATTCCCTATGTAAGGGTGTTGGTTCAAAATAAGAAAGCTGCACGTGCACAGCAGGGCTTTATATTTGCATTGTAGCAGACATGCCGTAAATCTACAAGTCTTGACATTTCCGAATGACTCGTTCTCCATGCGGAAATTTTCGGGCGCGTATCGCCGTCAACGTTTCAGACGATCGGCCGCTATGGCAAAAGCGGCCAGCGTCTTCGCATCGCTTATCTCGCCCCGCGCTATCATAGCATAGACCTCGGAAAGGGGAATCCGCACGACGTCCAAAAATTCGTCGTCGTCCAAATGCTGCTCCCCTTTCGTGAGCTCTTCGGCCAGATAGATATGAATCGTTTCATTGCAGAAACCGGGCGTCGTGAAAATCGCACCGAGTTTCGTCATTTTTCCCGCAATGCATCCCGTTTCTTCCGTGAGCTCTCTTTCCGCGCACACATCCGGATTTTCGCCGGCATCGAGTTTCCCGGCGGGAATTTCCAAAAGGACATGTCCCACCGCATACCGATATTGGCGGACGAAAAGAATGTCGCCCTCTTTTGTGACGGGAATGACGGCAGCCGCCCCCGGATGGAGGACGACCTCGCGCCAAGACATATTTCCGCCGATTTCCACATCGTCATTGTAAATGTGAAGGAGCCGCCCTTCGAAAACGGGCGTCCGTTTCACAAGTTTTTCTTTTTCGATGCTCATTTGACGCCCGTGCTCCCGACGCCGCCGGTGCGCACGCCGCTCGCCGCGTCATCGTCGACCGTAAGGTATTTCAGAAAAATTCCCTGCGCGATGCGATCGCCTTTTTCGATGGAAACGGGTGCATCGGTCGTATTGTAGAGCGCCACCATGATGTGACCTTCGTTATCGGCGTTATTGTAATAATCCGCGTCGATGATGCCGGTGCCGTTCACCAGCATGAGGCCGCGCTTGATCGCGGTGCCCGAGCGGACGAAAAGCGCCAAATATTCATCGCTTTGCATGTAGGCTTTGAGCCCGGTCGGGACAATCGTCACCTTGCCGGGAAGGAGCGTCGTATCGGCCGCCGCTTCGATATCGTAGCCTGCACTTTTAACCGTCTTGCGCTCCGGGAGGCGAATGTTTTTATCCGCCCATGCGGAAACCGTTTCAAATCCGCGTACTTTCATTATTTTTTCTCCAAAAGAAGCGCTTTGCGGGAAAGATTGATACGTCCTTTTTCATCGATTTCCGTGACTTTGACCATGATTTCGTCGCCTTCATGCACGACGTCTTCCGGTTTTTCCACGCGCTGAAGAGCGAGCTGGGACACGTGAACAAGCCCTTCTTTGCCGGGCAGCACTTCGACGAATGCGCCGAACTTCATGAGACGCGTGACTTTCCCGAGATATTTTTCGCCGACAACGACATCTTTCGTCAGACGCTCCACCCATTCTTTCGCACGCTGCGCATTGGCTTCGTCCTCGCAAGCGATGTAAATGCGACCGTCTTCTTCGACATCCATCTTGACGCCCGTCTCCGTTATAATTTTATTGATAACCTTGCCGCCCGTCCCGATGACATCGCGAATCTTATCGACCGGAATGGTGAGCGTGATAATCTTCGGTGCGTATTTGGAAAGATGTTCGGCCGGTTTATCGATGCAAGCGGCCATTTTACCCAAAATGAAGAGACGGCCTTGGCGTGCCTGCTGCAGCGCCGCCAAAAGGATTTCGCGGGAAAGCCCGTGAATTTTGATATCCATCTGAATGGCGGTGACGCCTTTTGCGGTGCCGGCCACTTTGAAGTCCATATCACCCAGCGCATCTTCCATGCCCTGGATATCGGTCAAAACGGTGAAATGCTCGCCGTCGCTCACAAGGCCCATCGCAATCCCGGCGACCGGTGCTTTAATCGGCACGCCCGCATTCATAAGGGACATCGTGCTGCCGCAGACGGATGCCTGAGACGAGGATCCGTTCGATTCCAAAATTTCGGAAACGACGCGCATGGCGTACGGGAATTCTTCGACAGAAGGAAGCACCGGAAGGAGGGCGCGCTCGGCCAGAGCTCCGTGGCCGATTTCGCGGCGTCCCGGACCTCTCGAGCTCTTCGTTTCCCCGACGGAGTACGACGGGAAATTGTATTGATGGAGATAGCGCTTTTCGGTGACGGGCGTAAGATCGTCGATGATCTGCGTTTCCGACATCGGCGCCAATGTCACGACGGAGAGCGCCTGCGTCTGGCCGCGGGTGAAAAGTGCGGATCCGTGCGTGCGCGCAAGCACCCCGACTTCACAGGAAATGGGACGAATTTCATCCAGCGCGCGACCGTCGGGGCGAATTTTATCAACGGAAATCATTTTGCGGACGATTTCTTTCGTCAGATGATCCAGGCAAGCCGCCACATCGGAGACGTTATCCGGATACATTTCTTTGAAATGTGCGAGCGCTTCCTGCTTCACTTCTTCCATATGCGCTTCGCGTGTCACTTTATCGGGATCGAAAATCGCCTTTTTGAGCGATTCGGCCGCATACGCATGAATGGCTTCTTCGATTTCGGCCGGGATTTCCGGGAAGACGATTTCGCGCTTCGATTTCCCGACTTCGGCGATGATTTTCTTCTGGAATTCGACCAGTTTCTTAATTTCTTCATGCGCAAACATGATCGCGTCCAGCACCTGTTCTTCCGGTGCTTCGGAAGCGCCGCCTTCGACCATGAGAATTGCCGTTTCCGAACCGGCGACCGTAATATTCATCGTGGATTTTTCAAGCTCTTCCTGCGTCGGCATGAGGACGAATTTTCCGTCCACGCAGCCCACGCGGACACCGGCAATCGGGCCGTCCCACGGAATATCGGAAATCGCAAGAGAGGCCGATGCCCCCAGCATTCCGCAAAGTTCCGGCGCATTGTCGTAATCGACGGAAAGAACCGTCGCCATCACATGGATATCATTGCGCATTCTCTTATCGAAAAGTGGACGAATCGGGCGATCGATGAGACGCGCATTCAAGATTGCGGTATTGCCCGGGCGCCCTTCTCTTCTCAAAAATCCGCCCGGCATTTTGCCGACGGCATACATTTTTTCTTCGTAATCGACCGTGAGCGGGAAGAAATCCATCCCCTCGCGTGCCGTTTTGCTGGCCGTCGACGTGACGAGCACCGCGGTGTCACCGAAGCGGACGAGCACCGCACCCGAAGCCTGCTTGGCCATTTTGCCGGTCTCGATTGTGAGCATTCTGCCGGCCCATTCCATGGAAAACGTTTTGAACATCTTTGTTCCTCCTACTATTGACCCTTTTAAATGATAACTCAAATATTATAGCGTAAAATGACTGCGATTGAAAGATAAACAACAAAAAAATTAAAAAATTACGAAAATCCGTTTCCGAAATTGAAAATTCTTCTCAAAAACTTTCTCGATTTTTCGTTTCCGTACTGGAAAAAATTTTCGCATTTCTGTATAATAAAACCACAGAAAATTTTAGAAACGAAAGGAAGGATACATATGCCGCTCGTCGGAACTCAGGAGATGTTCAAAAAAGCATACGAAGGGCATTACGCCATCGGCGCTTTCAATGTGAACAATATGGAAATCATTCAGGGAATCATGGAGGCGGCGGCCGAAACCCGCTCCCCCGTTATTTTGCAGGCCTCCGAAGGTGCGCGCACGTTTGCGGGGCAAAATTATATCGTCGGCCTCGTGAAAATCGCAGTCGAGCAATATCCGGACATCCCGGTCGCACTCCATTTGGATCACGGGTCCACGTTTGAAATCGCAAAAGAATGCATCGACGGCGGGTTCACATCCGTCATGATTGACGGCTCCAAACATGATTGGGAAGAAAATGTACGCCTCACAAAGCAGGTCGTTGAATACGCACACGCGCATGGCGTCGTCGTCGAAGCGGAAATCGGACGCCTGGCCGGCGTGGAAGACAATGTGAGCGTCGCCGACAAAGATGCACTCTTTACCGACCCGGAAGAAGCGGCGGAATTCGTCGCCAAGACCGGCTGCGATTCTCTGGCCATCGCCATTGGCACGAGCCACGGCGCCTACAAATACAAAGGCGATCCCTATCTCGATTACGAACGCCTCGAAAAAGTCGGGAAACTTCTTCCGAATTACCCAATCGTCCTCCACGGTGCTTCCACCGTCATTCAAGAATTCGTGAAACAGTGCAATGATTACGGCGGCGAAGTCCTGGGCGCCAAGGGTGTGCCGGAAGATATGCTGCGCCGCGCGGCGCTTATGGCCGTGTGCAAAATCAATATCGACACGGATATCCGCCTTGCCATGACGGGCGCCATCCGCGAATCTCTTGTCAAAGATCCCGGAAATTTCGATCCGCGCTCCTATCTCAAAGCCGGCCGAAACGCCGTCCGCGAAATGGTGAAACACAAAATCATCGCCGTCTTAGGCTCGCAAAATACCATCTGATACGACAAAAAAGACTGTGGCTCAAACGTCACAGTCTTTTTTCAATGCAAATTTTCAAAAAAGCCAAGCGCGGCACAAAACAGAATCGTCGCGAAGCGACACCTATTTCCTATGCACTGTGCACTATGCACTGTACATTTTTCAGTGCAGCCGGAACGTCACCGGCACGCGCGTATTGACTTCGATCGGAATGCCGGCGTTCTTCGCCGGGACGAAACGCCAGGAATACACGACATTCACCGCCGCGCTGTCTAAGTCGGCATTTCCGGAAGATTCGATGAGCCAAGCGGACGAAACTCCGCCGTCCGTCGAAACGGTCATCCCGACCCATACCGTCCCTTCGATATTCGCCGCGCGGGCACTTTCCGGATAATCGGGTTCTACAGCCGACAGAATTTGCGGCCCCATCATGCTGCCGCTGCCGCTGCCGGGACCCACACCGGTGCCGTGACCGGTCCCGTATCCACCGCCCGAGCCGCCTCCGCTGCCGCCGCCCGAGCCGGGTCCCACCCCGTCACCGTCACCCGAGCCGATACCGTTTCCGCGGCCGCCGCCCGGAAGTGAGGACGTATCGGGCGCAGGCGCCGCGGGCGTCTCCGTTTCCGAAATTTCATGCACCCCGTCGAGAGGCGGAGTTTCCGCCGCATCCTGCGCGGGCACAGGTTCCGCCGGAGGAGGTGCCGTGGGATGCTCGGCTCTCGGTGCTTCGATATCCGGACCTTTTTCTCCCGGACGTCCGCCGCCGCCTCCGCCGCCGCCCATTTCGAGCAAATCCACCTCGACGACCTGTTTCATATCGGGGCCGTGCGGCAAAATCCCCACCAAACATCCCACCAACAAAAAGACGGCGCAATGTATACCCAGGGATATCCCAAACGACATGCCCCAGCGAGGTTTCCATGTTTCCATAAGCCGCCTCACTGATCCTTCTTATTATCAAGCCGGGATTCCGTCGCAATACCGATGCGATTAATCCCGATGGATTTCACCTGATCCAGGACGTAAACGAACACTTCGTGCTCGGATTTCGCATCCGCGCGAAGAATGACATTGAGCTCCGGATTGCGCGTCTTTTCGATTTCCATACGACGCCTGAAATCGGCGCGGGACACTTTTTCGCGCTCCACATAAATATCACCGCCGGCCGTAATGGAAACGGGCACCGATTCCTGCACGTTCACCTTTGCAGTCGCCGTCTGCGGCAAGCTCAAATCGATGGAACGCTGCACGACCATCGAGAGCATACTCATCATAAAGAACACGAGGAGGAAAAATATAATATCGATCATCGGTATGATCATCAGCCTCGGCTCTTTATCCTCTCTGAGAGACCGAAGTTTCATTATTTACCGCCTTCCGCAATCGCCAAATAGGTACCGGAAAGTTGCTCCATCTCCGAAATCACATGGTCGAGCTGCTGCGCAAAATACGTGTGCACCACCATGGAAAGAATCGCGACGAAAAGCCCCGTCGCCGTGCAAACCAAAGCTTCCGCGACGCCGCCCGTGATGGCGAAAGGCTGCCCACCCGCCGTCGAAAGCACATCAAAAGAACCGATCATCCCGATGACCGTTCCCAAAAGTCCCATCAAAGGAGAAAGCGTCACAATGACGGAAAGATAATTCATGTAATTACGAAGTTCGCCCGCCTCGTGCGCCGCCGCACTTTCGATGAGCGCCGTCTGGCTCGCACGCGTCCCATATTGCTCCGCCGCATGAAGCACCACAAGCGCCGGACTTCCGCCGTCGGCCGCCAACACGTCTTTCAATCCTTCGATATCGCCGCGACCCAAATAATCCGCGATATCCCGGTCCAGTTTCCGAAAATCACTCCGATGCGAACGATAGAAACGGAAACGTTCCACCGCAATCGCCACGACGATGAGCGAACAAATCACAAGCGGGTACATCATAAAGCCGCCCGCATTAAATAATCGAATCATGTCTTCCATTCCAAACCCGATCCTTTCCGTTTTCCCGAAAAACGTTGACCTTTCCCTACGGCCGAAGTCAAATTACTCCTCGTGAATAAGTTTACATGAATTGAAAATTAAAGTCAAACCTTTTTTGTATTACAAGCCATTTAAAAACAACGTTTCAAAACATAAAAAAACGCCGCCCGAAAATATGACGACGTTTCTTTTATTTTCATTCATCAATAGCCGTTCACCTGGCTGACGACGCGATAATTATCGACGTGGAATGCGGTGCAAATCGCTTCGAAATACATCCCCATGAGCAGCGTACGATGCAATTCGGATTTCGTAATGAGCATAAGACGCGAGCCGTCATACGTGATGCGGATGAGACTGTTATTCACATATTTTTCAAAACGATCGTCGCCCATGATATCCTTCAGTGTCAAAAGCGCTTCATGCACCGGTCCTTCTTGGTATTCCGGACGATCCATGACGGGCATCCAGCGTACTTCGTAAATGACGTCATTATAGCCTTTGGCTTTGGCGGAATGCTTTTCTTCTTCCATAATATCCTCCTCAAAAAAGAAATATTTCTTATATTATACCGTTCCCGCTAACCGTTCGCAACCGCGGAACCCGTTTCATATCAAATCCAAATCATGTAAGGAAACAAATTTTCGCCCGCCGATGACGACGTGATCCAACACTTTCATATCGAGGAGTTCGGCTGCGGCGGCAAATTTCCGCGTGAGACGAATATCGCTGTCGGACGGCGTCGGGTCACCGGACGGATGATTGTGCACGAGAATGATCCCATACGCTTTATAGCGGATTCCCCAACGCATGACTTCTTTAATATCGACGGGAGCGGCCGCAATGTTTCCGATGCTGATACGCTGCGCGCCGAGCAATCTGTTTTTCACATTGAGATAGCACGCGAAAAAAACTTCCTGCGTCTGATCCCACACATTATCGACGAAATAACGAAACACTTTCCGCGGTTCATTCATGTGCTCGGCTTCCCGTTCGGATGCGCGATGCGAAATCCGGCGCCCCAATTCGATGGCCGCACAAATCGTGATGGCTTTATCCCGGCCGATGCCTTTGATTTCTTGCAAATCGCGCCAATTCAAATCGCCGTGCCATTCCTTATCGGTGCGATATCCCAAATGCCGTATCACTTCATGCGCCAAATCGCGCACGCCGCAGCCTTGGTATCCCGTGCGAAGCAAAATCGCAACCAAATCCTCATCTGTCGCAAGTGCCGCATCTTTGGCAAATTTTTCGCGCGGTTTCTCTTCATTCGTCATTTCACGAATCATCGCCATCGGTATCACCTCCCAATAATTTCGCCGTCAAACCTTTCGGAAGCCCGATCACATTCGAGCGAGATCCTAAAACTTGTGCGATAAATTTTCCGCCGATTCCCTGTAGCGCATAGGCCCCCGCTTTGTCCATCGGCTCCCCCGTTTTGATATAAGAAACGATTTCCGAATCACCCAGCGTGCGAAATGTCACTTTCGTTTCCTCCGCTCCGCTCTTCGTTTTCCCTTTTGAAACAACGGCGACACCCGTCACCACGCTATGCGTCCGTCCGGAAAGTTTCCGTAGCATTTCCGCCGCATCGGCCTCATCCTTCGGTTTCCCGATGATCTCTCCGTCCAGGACGACGACGGTGTCCGCGCCGATAACGATATCGGTTTCGGAAACGCGCCGCGCGACGTCTTCGGCTTTTCCCCGTGCCTGCATTTCCGTCAAAGCACAAGGCGAAAGTTTCCTCGTATTATCTTCTTCATAAGCGGACGGGATTATCGTAAATGTGAGTCCCATTTCCGTCAAAATATCTTTTCTGCGCGGCGAATTCGACGCCAAAATAATCATATCCGTTCCCTTTCCCGTTTCCGCAAAATTCCTTTCCAGTATACCATGAAAAACCGCACAAAAAAAGACGCCGAGGAAGGGGAGGAAACCTCGGCGTCTTTCCGATTATTTCACGGTAAATGTCAATTTGTCGTCTTTTGCGTCCACGCAAAGCGTCGCATTTTCTTTGAGCTCACTTTTCAGGAGAAGTTCGGAAATTTCATCTTCCATATCCCGCTGAATCGTCCGTTTCAAAGGACGCGCCCCAAAGGCGAAATCGCTGCCCTCATGAATGAGGTGCTCGGCAGCCGCATCGGTCACATCGAGAGTCACTTTGAAATGCGCGAGTTTCTTCTGTACCGCAGAAAGGAGAAGTTTTACGATATCGCGCAAATTTTCGTCCGTCAGCGGGCGGAATACGAGAATTTCGTCAATACGATTGATGAATTCCGGACGGAGCGTCCGTTTCACATCGTCCATGATGATGCTCTTCGTCTGCTCAAAATCCGGTGCATCCGTCGCCTCTCCCGTGCGGAAGCCCATTTTATTCATTTGGTCTTTCAGATGCGCCGAGCCCAGATTGCTCGTCATGATAATCACGCAATTCGTGAAATCGACGGTACGGCCCTGCCCATCCGTCAGACGTCCGTCATCTAAGACCTGGAGCAGCATATTAAAGAAATCGGCATGCGCTTTCTCTACTTCGTCAAAAAGAATGACGCTGTACGGATTGCGGCGCACGCGGTCGGTCAGCTGGCCGCCTTCTTCATAGCCGACGTATCCGGGAGGCGCTCCGACGAGACGCGACACTTCATGTTTCTCCATATATTCGGACATATCGAAACGAATAAGGCTCTTTTCGCTGCCAAAGAGCGATTCGGCCAAGGCTTTGGCAAGCTCCGTCTTTCCGACTCCCGTCGAGCCCAGGAAGAGGAAGGAACCGATCGGGCGATGCGGATCTTTCATGCCGGCGCGCGCCCGACGAATCGCTTTGGCGACAGCCGTCACGGCTTCTTCCTGCCCGATGACGCGTTTATGCAATTCATCTTCCAAATGAAGGAGACGCTCGGCGTCTGTCGTCTGCAAATTTTTGAGCGGAACGCCCGTCCATTTGGAAACGACTTCGGCCACGTCTTCCGGTGTCACGACGAGATGATCCGGATCGGCGCCCTTCCACTCTTTCTTCAAATCAGCCATCTCGGACGTGAGTTTCCGTGCTTCATCGCGGAGGACGGCCGCCCGTTCAAAATTCTGGGCAGATACCGCTTCTTCTTTTTCCTTTAGCACGCGAGCCAATTCTTTTTCTTTCACGCGAATGCCTTCGGGCGTCGATCCGGCTTCCATCCTAAGTTTTGCCGCCGCCTCATCGATGACGTCAATAGCTTTATCCGGAAGGAAACGATCCGTGATGTATCGATTGGAGAGCTCGACGGCACAATTAATAGCTTCATCGGTGATTTTCGCTTTATGAAACGCTTCGTAGCGATCGCGGAGCCCTTTCAAAATATCCACCGCTTCGGCCGGTGTCGGCTCTCCGACTTTGACCGGTTGGAAACGACGTTCCAAGGCGGCATCTTTTTCGATATATTTCTTATATTCTTTGAGCGTCGTCGCCCCGATGCAGCGAAGCTCGCCGCGCGCCAAGGCCGGTTTCATGATATTGGCCGCATCCATAGAGCCTTCCGTCGCACCGGCGCCGACCAAGGTATGGATTTCATCGACAAAAAGAATCCAATCGTTGTGTTTCTTCACTTCGTCGATGACTTTTTTCAGCCTTTCCTCAAACTGCCCGCGGTATTGCGTCCCCGCAACGACCGAAGACATATTGAGCGAAATAATCTTACAATTTTTCAAAACTTCCGGCACATCATTTTCGACAATCCGCTGCGCGAGACCTTCGGCAATCGCAGTTTTCCCGACGCCCGGTTCCCCGATGAGGACCGGATTGTTTTTGCTGCGACGAGACAAAATCTGAATCACGCGGCCGATTTCGTCGCTTCTTCCGATGACGGGATCGATTTTTCCCTGCCGCGCGCGCTCATTCAAATCAATCGCAAAATCGGAAAGATCACCCAAAGTTTCATCCTTTGGCCCTTTCGCGGCGCCGTCGCCGGAGAGAATTTGCGAAAAAGCCGCCTGCAAATTTTGCCGCGTCACACCGAAATGCTGCAAAATGCGAAGCGCCGTGCCGCCTTCCCGAATGAGCGCCAAGAGGACATGTTCGGTCCCGACATAGCGATTTCCGAGTTCGTTTGCTTCCTCGACTGCCATTTCCAGCACGCGTTTTACCCGAGGCGACGCATAGACACCGGCTGTATCGAAAAAAGGCTGCCGCGCCGCCGTATCCAAAATACGCTGCACCGCCTCTTCCGTGACGCCCAGCATCGCAAGCACCTGCCCGCCGCCGGATTCTTTTTCATGCGCGACACCCAAGAGCAAATGCTCGGTGTCAAAAGCGTCGTGCCCGAGCTTGGCCGCCGCCGTTTCCGCATATTTCCAAGCGTTTTTCACGCTTTCCGTATATCTGTCTTCCATCATATCGAATCATTCCTTCCTTTTCGGGACATTTATTTTTCCCGACTTTTGATTTCATCGCGCACTTTGGCCGCTTCTTCGAAACGCTCCGCGACGACCAAATCCGCCAATTTGCTTTTAAGTTCCGCCAAATCCTGTGCATCTTTCTGTTCTTTCGTCAAAGGCTCCGTTTTTTCTTCCGGTTTTTCTTCCGGTTTCCCCGCATCCCGAAGCCCGCCGAAAGGAAGCGCCGACAAAGCGGAAAACGGTTCTATCCGCATCCGATCCATCAGGCGTTCCATGTTCCCGAATGTTTCGTAAAAGGACCTGCCGCCGAAATCGTCAAATCCGGAAAAGGGCACCCGATCCATCACATGTTCCTTTTTCGCGCAATCGGCGCAAAGATGTTTTTCAGTGCAATTTCCGTTTACGGACTGCCGATAAAAGACAGTCGCTTCCCTTTTATGACAAGATTCGCAAACCATTTTATTTCCCCTCCTTAATCGTGCGACCGATACGCTCCGTCGCCGTTTGTGCCGCTTCCTCCCACCGATTCTCCGGAGTAAATGAAAGCATCACTTCCAATATATTTCTCATCAACATGCATTCCCGCATGGTCACCATACCGGAAGCGGACAGACGTGCAAAATAGCTGTCGAGCGCTTCCGTCACATTGTTTCTGTGAAGGTCGGACCCCGCGGAAACGGGCCTTGCCGGTTCCACGGCTCTTTGCTGCCGCTGCGGCTGCGCACCGCGCACGGCGATACGGATGAAACCGTTCATCCCGCGCCGAGACTCCACGACAAATTGTGCATTCGGCGAGAATCTCGTATTTATGACATATGTCACCTGAGAAGGTGCGCATTCCATTTTTTCCGCGATATCCTTGCGGCTCAGCACCACCATCCGCTCCGCCTGCTTATACAGCTCGCGCAAAATGAAATCTTCAATCCGATCCGACAGCGGGTTTCTGTCATGTACTCTAAACATAATGTTTCCTCCATTCTTTTTTCACTTGTTGATTATTTTGATAATTGTTTTGATTTTTCACTTGACTCCTCATCGTCGTCACCTTCATTTCATCTTATTGATTACAGTATAACTCCATAAATCAAAAAGTCAATAGGAAAATCAAAATATTTTTCTTTTTGATTTTCGGAAACAAAAAAATTCCGATTCCCTTTCTGCCGGAAATCGGAATACTATTTTATATTTCTCTTTCAATAAGCGTGAATGTAATCGGCGACGGAATAGAGATGCAAATTCCGGATTTCGGTTTCTTTCGCTTCTTTGTCTTTATCTTTTTTATTTTCGCCTTGTTTTTGATTTTCCTTTTTCGGAGAATTTCCGTCTTTCTCCGCGTCATCCTCATCGTTTTCGGCCAAAGTCGTCATTTCCAATGTGGATTTTCCGTTTCCTTTGATCCGTTTCCGAAGTTCCTCATCGCGTTTCTCCGGGGACATGACTTTGAAATTGAATTGGCAATCTCCGAAAATGACGTATTCCGTATCGACGGCCACCTGCGCCGTGACGTCCGGATCTTCGTCTTTTTTATCACCGGATTTGTCTTTAAGATATTCCGGTTTTTTCGGTTTCTCCCGATTTTGAATCTTTACGTCCGAATCCCCCTCTTCGTTCTTGGAGATGGTGCTGACTTCCGGATCCAAAATTTCCGCGACAATCTGATTGTTTCTTTCTTCTTTTTGCAACTTCCCGTGCAAATCTTTGAAATCTTTGTACGTGCGGAGGCGCTCCAAAATTTCATTCGTGAGATTGTATTTCTGCCTGCGAATCAAATACGGAAGAGGCATGATGCCGCCGCCGCGAATTTCGAGAATCATATCTCCCATCGCTTGGTCTTTCGGCACTTTGAAGACAATCGGTTTCGTGAAAATTTCACCGCGGAAGGGCGCGACACGCACGCGGATAAAAATTTCATCGCCCGGGGAAACGACCATGGGCGTCGCCGTCGCATCGATGATTTGCGCCGTCTTGCGATCGCGCGTCACTTTCATGTCGACTTTAATCTGCCGGAGCGGATACGCTTCAAAACGATTCTGCTCCAAAATTTTCACGACATTGTAAATTTCATCGACACTTCGCTCCGAGACATCCGTGCGCGACCAATACATATTGCTTCTCGTAAATGTCGGTTGCTTGGGATCGACGGGATAGAGCGTATATTGCAAAGAGACGGTTCCTTCGCCCCGCCTATCAATGAGATGACTGACAGCGCTGTATGCGGAAGTCGCCGTAAGCGACGGAAGCAATGCCTCATCGCGTATCATGCGGACATTAAGATTTTTGCGATTGCCGTTGTCATTGTCATCGGCCGTGACATGAAGCGCGGTGAAATCAGGCAATTTCCCGCCGATACCGCTGATGCCGGCGCCGCGATCCTGGTCTATGATACCGATATCCGCTCCGATGGATCCCAATTTGAAGGGAATCACGGAAGACGGTATCACGGTAAAAATATACGAGTTTCCCATAAAATACGAACTCGGCCCGCGGCTCATGAAAGGATGCCCGAATGCCACCATCCGATTTTCATCGACATAGGTCACGGTCCCGATGGCGCCCAGTTTCAAATCACCCGTGACGAAAGAAGCGGATACGGCGCTCCCCTCTTCCAAAGGATGCGCGACATCGTCCCCGTTCGTCACGGCCGCCGCGTACGGCACCATATTGAATTCGCCCATTTTTTTCGAAAGGTATTCCATCGCATCCGTCGAATATCCCGACGCCATGAGCGGCGTTTCAAGAGGAATTAAATCCGAGGACGGATTCGGCATGAAACCGGAACGATATTGATCGTCCGTCGTCCAGAGTTTCAGCATATCGGAAATCGGCGTCACCATCCCGATGCGCCCTTCCGAATTCGGGAAACCGTAGGCAATGGCGCCGAGTAATTTCCCGTCGATATACACGGGGCTGCCGCTCATCCCCTGCGCAATGCCGTGCGATTCATCAATCACGGGTCCGGACACTTTGACCAAAATCAAATCGCCGCCCGTTGCACCCTTATTTTTCATGACGCCCAGGACGTCGACGTCAAATGTCTGGATATCCCTCCCGTGCACGACCGTCTTCGCATACCCGTGCATGCCTTCTTCCACTTCGGAAACGGGAAGAAATTCCGCAGCCCAAGCCGGAAGCGCCCCCGCACAGCAAATTGCCAACGCCAGCGCCAATTTTTTGTATATCTTCCGTTTCATTTTTTCACCTGTTTTTCATAATAACCTTTGCAAGACTATTTAAGTTTTATTTCAATTGATAAATGTCCAATGCGTTTCGATGCGTGGCGTCGATGACTTCCTGCACCGGAATTTCTTTTAAGCGCGCGATTTCCTCGGCCACATATTGCACCTTGGACGGATCGTTTCTGCGTCCGCGAAATGGCGGCGGCGTGAGATACGGGCTATCCGTTTCGACGAGCATTTTGGAAAGCGGCAATTCTTTGGCGATTTCTTTTAGCTTTGTGCTTTTCGGAAACACGAGGGGACCGGCAAAAGAAATATAAAATCCGAGTTTAATGAGCTCTTTTGCCATTTCGAGGCTGCCGCTGTAGCAATGGAGAATGCCGCGAAGGGCGTCCCCCTTATGCTCTTGCAGAATCGAAAGCACATCGCCGTGTGCGTCTCTATCATGAATGATAATCGGCAAATCCAGCTCTTTTGCCATCTCAATTTGGCGCGCAAACCAGTATTTTTGCGTCTCTATCTCGCTGTATAAATAGTAATAATCGAGGCCGATTTCCCCGATGGCAACGATTTTGTCTTCTGTCTTTGCCAATTCGCAAATGGCGGAAAGTTCATCATCCGTCGCTTTATTTGTGAGCTGCGGATGAATGCCGGCCGCTGCGTACATATGCGGATAAACTTTTGCCATAGCAAGGGCGGCTCGGCTCGTTTCCAAATCTTCGGCCGGACAGACGACATAATCGCACACCTGCCACACACCTTCCATCATGCTGTCGCGATCATTGGCAAACGCTTTATCGTAGACATGCGCATGCGTATCGAAAAGTTTCATTTATTTCCCTTTCTTCGCCGCTTTTTTGGCCGCTTTTTCCGCTTTGGCGGCTTTTTCCTCATCCGTCTCAAAACGCGGGAAAATCGGATCGCCTTTTTGGATCTTTACCCCATCGGCCAATCCGCCCCACGCCGCATCGGAAAGCTGCACCGCGGCAAAATCGGAGAGCCCCAGCTGATTCCAAGTCTTTTCCGCCGCAATCGGGATAACCGGAGAAACAAGGAGCGCCGTGATGCGGAGCCCTTCGCAAAGATGATAAAGCACGGCGTCCAAAGCCGGCGCTTTAGCCTCGTCTTTGGCAAGCGTCCAAGGCGCCGTCACATCGATGTATTTATTGAGCGAACGCACAAAAGTCCATACGCCGCGAAGTGCGTCATTGATTTTCCAGGCTTCCATCCCGGCAGACAAGGAAAGCACTGCCTCTTTGGCATTATCTTCCACCTGCTTCGATGCTTCGAAAACGGCGGCGTCACAGGAAACATCCCCCTTCGTCACGACACCCGCGCGATATTTTTCCACCATGGAAAGCGTGCGATAGAGAAGGTTTCCCAAATCATTCGACAAATCGGAATTAATACGCGCAATCAGGCGATCACGGCTGAAATTGCCGTCCTGCCCCAGCTGAATATCATTCAGCAGATAATAACGGATCGCATCCGCCCCAAATTCCCGCAAAAGCGGAATCGGATCTACGACATTACCCTTCGATTTGGACATTTTTTCGCCGTCCACAATAAGCCAGCCGTGCCCGTACACCATTTTCGGCAACGGAATATCGAGACTCATCAGCATGATCGGCCAAATAATCGTATGGAAACGCACAATTTCCTTTCCGACCAAATGCACATCTGCCGGCCAGAATTTTGCAAATTTTTCCGGATTATCCTCGATACCGGCCGCCGTCAGATAATTCACAAGGGCATCAAACCACACGTACACAACGTGCTTGGGATCGAACGGTACCGGAATCCCCCACGAAAAACTCGTGCGCGACACGCATAAATCCTCAAGCCCGCTTTTTACAAATTGAATCATTTCATTGCGGCGCGATTCCGGCTGAATGAATTCCGGATGCTCCTCCACATATTTAAGCCAGCGATCCGCATAATTGGACATTTTAAAGAAATACGCTTCCTCACTGACACGCGTGAGCGGCCGCCCGCAATCCGGACAGAGATGATTCTCATCCAATTTATTTTCCGGCCAGAACGATTCGCAGGGCACGCAGTACCAACCTTCGTACATACCCTTGTAAATATCGCCCTTATCGAAAGCTTTTTGAAATAATTTCTGCACCACGACGCGATGCCGCTCCTCCGTCGTGCGGATGAAATCGTCATTGGAAATATTGAGCTCGCGCCAAAGTTCTTGGAACATCCCGACGATTTGATCCGTATACCGAATCGGAGTCAGCCCCGCTTCCTTCGCTTTTTCCTCAATCTTTTGCCCGTGCTCATCGGATCCGGTCAGGAAAAAGACATCGTCCCCTTTGAGGCGATGATAACGCGCCTGGCTGTCGGCAATCGTCGTGCAATACGTATGACCGATATGCAATTTCGCACTCGGATAATAAATCGGCGTGGTGATGTAAAATTTTTGATTTTCAGACATAAAGACCTCCGATGAAAAATGAAAATGATTTTTGCTGTATATTATACCATATTCTCGGATTTTCCGTCGGAAACGAAACAAAAAACAGGAGCCTTGAAATGCTCCCGTTTCTCTTATAATTTTTGGTATCCAAACCAACGACTTTCGTCTGACCAATACAATTGATATTCTGCATCTGCCTCAAAAATAGGACCGTGATTGCCCAGATATAGAAAACCGTCTTTGCACCAAATATGCGGATTCGTAATATAAGTGCCTGCGAAATTATACGAATCCAAATATTCATAACAAGCATCGGTCTCATCATGCCCGACCAAATAGCTATGATATGTCGTATTCTCATCAAAATAAATATCGATGCTATAAAAATAACGCCCGCTGTTTTCTTCTCGATATTGCCGAACATCCACTTTTTGAAGCGTCCCGCCGATAGCCTCTTCTCGAATTCTCCAAAACAAATCGTACTCCAATCCGTGCGTCGGTGTAGCCATTTGGAGCTCATACCAATTATTGGAATTACGATTCACCATAAAACGAATATCGGAATCGCCTTCGGAAAAAAGCACCTCATTTCGGGCATTATCAAAATATTTTACGATGCTATTATAGCACAACTCCAATTTTAATAAAAAACATTGAAAAATATCAAATAAAAAGCGGCACACTTTCTTTATACACCGTCTCCGGCGCGA
>CAVHIJ010000017.1:0-21992 GCA_963635945.1 bacterium
TCTGCCGTAAGCCGTAAGCTGTCAGCCTCAGCACAAATGTCGCACTAAACCGAGCACGCCCCATTTCCCCTTCACCCTTCCCCATTCGTCATTCCGACGCTTTGGGGATCCCGAAACAAGTTCGGGATGACGGCGGGACTACGCGCGTGGGGGATCCCGAAACAAGTTCGGGATGACGTGTGAAATACGCCATCAGCTGTCTGCCTCGGCACAAATGCAGCAGGAAGTGTGACGGCAATATAAAAGAGCCCTTGCGGGCTCTTTTATATTGCTTGTTTTATCAGTCGCTGTACTGCGGGGGGAGTTCTTTGATGCGGGCGACTCCTGTCGCGATGGCGGCTTTGGCTACTGCTTTGGCGACGGCGGGGGCGACGACGGGGTCGAAGACGTTTCTGACGACGTGGTCGGGGTCCATGGTTTCCGGATCAACGAGGTCGGCCAAGGCATACGCGGCGGCGACTTTCATTTCTTCATTGATTTGGCGTGCGCGGACGTCCAGGGCGCCGCGGAAGAGGCCGGGGAATACGCTGGAATTATTCACTTGATTGGGCATGTCGCTTCTGCCTGTGCCGAAGATGTAGACGCCGGCTTCTCTGGCATCTTCGAGCATCATTTCGGGCACGGGGTTTGCCATGCCGAAGACGATGTTCTTTTCGGCCATGAGTTTGATGTCTTCTACTTTGAAGAGTCCGGGACCGGAGCAGCCGACGAGGACGTCTGCTCCGGTGACGGCATCACGGAAGGTGCCGGTCTTGTTTTCCGGATTGACTTTTTCCTGCAATGCTTTTTGGATGCGATTGAGGTGCCCGTTGTCATGAAGGATGCCGTCGATTTCGACGATGGTCATTTTGGCGGGGTCGACGCCGCAGGCAAGGAGGAGGCGTGCGATGGCGCTTCCGGCGGCTCCGGCACCGTTCACGACGACTTTGACGTCGCCGATGGATTTTCCGATGAGTTTCAATCCTCCCAGGACGCCTGCGACGGCGGCAATGGCGGTGCCGTGCTGGTCATCGTGGAAGACGGGGATGCCCATGGTTTCTTTCAGGCGGTCTTCGATATCGTAGCATTTGGGCGAGGAAATATCTTCGAGGTTGATGCCGGCGAAGGATTTTTCCAAAAGCCGGACGCAATGAATAAATTCGTCGGGATCTTTGGTATCGATCACGATCGGAATGGCGTCGATGTTTCCGAAACGTTTATAGAGGGCGCATTTCCCTTCCATGACGGGGAGCGAGGCGGCGGGGCCGATATCGCCGAGGCCGAGGACGCGAGTGCCGTCGGAGATGACGGCGACGACGTTTCCTCTCCAGGTGTATTCGAGCGAGAGGTCTTCGTCTTCTTTGATCGCCAGGCAGGGCGCGGCGACGCCGGGTGTGTAGACGACGGCAAGGTCGTGCGCGTCATTGATGTCTGCGGTGAGTGTGGTGCCGATGGTCTGGTGTTTGGTACGTCTGAGTTCCATTGCTTCTTCTTTTAAATCCATTTTTGTGTCCTCTTCTCTTTTTTAATTTTTGATGGCCGGCATGTTTCTGCCGTTGTAAATTTCCGCCATTTCCTGCCGCAGGAGACGGCGGATGCGTCTGGCTTCGGCGGTCGGTAAATCGGATTCCGTTTCATGAAACAGGTAATTGTCGAGGTGGAAATCGTGTATCATCATTTTGGTGTGGAATATGTTTTCTTGGTAGACATTGACGTCGACCATGTCGTATTTATGACGCAGCGGCGGCGCGATGTAGTTCTGGATGGAATTGATGCGGTGATCGATGAAAATTTTCTTTCCGGAGACTTCGCGCGTGAATCCGCGGACGCGGTAATCGGCGACGACGATATCGGCATCGAAGGTGTGCAGGAGGAAATTCAGCGCTTTGAGGGGCGAAATTTTCCCGCAGGTGGAAACGTCGATGTCGGCGCGGAAGGTGCAAATGCCGTCTTGCGGATGCATTTCCGGATAGGTGTGGACGGTGATGTGGCTCTTGTCCAAATGGACGACGACGTCCTGTTTCTCCGTTTCTTCTTCGGCAATCAGCATGGTGACGGAGGCGCCTTGGGGATCGTAGTCCTGGGAGGCGATATTGAGAATATTCGCACCGATCATGTCGGCGACGTCGGTCAAGAGTTTCGTGAGCCGCTCGGCGCTGTATTCTTCATCGATGTATTCGATGTATTTTTTTCGCTCTTCGGCGGTGCGCGCATAGCAGACGTCGTACATATTGAAACTCAATGTCTTCGTCAGATTATTGAACCCGAACAGTTTCAGTTTTTTCTTAGCCATCAAGTCCCCCTCCCGCTTTTAATCATGAATTTTTTACATTAACTTATATATTATAACAATGAAAAGGCGAAGATGGAAGAGGGGGAAATCGCTCATGACCGAATTTCCGCTTGATGCTTCATTTGCGGCGTGGCCGTCGGCTTACGGCTTTAAGTGATGTGCGCTCCGCGTATATCGAGTTATAGTGATGGGCGATGAGTGATGGGTGATGAGCTGCAGGTGTCGGCTTCGCCGACGATTTATGCTTTATGCCGGCGGAGCCGGCGAGCGAGCAAAGCGAGCGATTAGAAAAATGCCGCGCAGCGCTCCGATTAAAAGCCGTCAGCCGTAAGCCGTCGGCCGTCGGCAGGGAATCCGGCCGAGCGCGCCTCTTTCCTCTTTCCCCTTTACTCTTCCCTCTTTACTTTTTACTCTTCCCCATCCGCTTTTATTTTCGCAATAAGGGCGCGGAGGGCTTTGCCTCTGTGGCTGATTTTATTTTTTTCTTCAAGGGATATTTCGGCCATGGTCCTGCCGTATTCCGGCAAATAGAAGAGCGGATCGTAGCCGAAGCCGCCGCTTCCGGCATAGAAATCGCGGATGATGCCATAGCAGGTGCCTTCGGCGGTGATGCATTTCCCGTCCGGCCAGACGAGTGCGACAGCACAGGTGTAGTGCCCGCGGCGCATTTCGGCCGTATAGGGGCGGAGGCGCCGGACAAGTTTCCGATTATTCGCTTCGTCGTCTCCGTGGACGCCGGCATAGCGCGCGGAATAAATGCCCGGCTCTCCCAGAATATCGGCGGTGATGCCGGAATCATCGGACATGACGGGCATGCCGAGCGCTTTGGCGTAAGCCGTTGCTTTTTGGACGGCGTTTTCCATGAATGTCGTCCCCGTTTCTTCGGGATCGGCGACGTCGGCGATTTCGGAAACAGGCACGCCTTCCCAGCCGATCTCGGAGAGCGCCTCGCGAAATTCGCGAATCTTTCCTTTATTTTTTGTGGCCAATACGATTGTCATGAGTCACTCCTTGTTAAAGTGCATAGTGCATAGTGCATAGATAAGAGGTGTCGGCTGCGCCGACGATTCCTTTTTTATGCCGGCGCAGCCGGCGAGCGAGCACAGCGAGCGATTAAAAAATGCCGCGCAGCGCACCTCTAAAAGCCGTCAGCCGTAAGCCGTCAGCAGGGGATTCAGCCAAAACGGATTTCCCCTATAAGATAGAGTCGTTCGTGCCTGACCCCTCCACCGCTTACGCGGTCCCCCTCCCCTTTCCGGGACGGCAAGATACAGGTAGCAGTCTCACAGTCTGACAGTCTCGCGCACAAATGTCGCACTACGCCAAGCGCGCCTTTGCACTTTGCACTTTGCACTGAATTCACCCCAGCATAAGTTTCGCCGCGGCGCGCTTCACTTCTCTCCAGGCTTCTTCGGCGGCAGAGAGTTTCGCGGTCGCGTCTTTCACAGCGGCCGTGACGGCGCGGATTTGCTCGTCCGATATGTCTTTCATCGGGATGCGGAGAAGCCGCTCGTGGCAGATGTGCCAAGTGCGCCCCGTTTCCATCGTTTCCAAAAAGAGACGCCCGACGGGCCCGTCCAGATAGGCTTTAAGGACTTCGCCGGTGAATCCTTCAAGCGGTCGAAGCGCAAAAAGCTCGGAGGAAACGGCCGCGTCGTCCCACTCCTCGCCTACGACAGCCGTCGCGATACCGTCTTCGGTCGCCGCGATGAGAAGATCGCCCGCTTGCACGCGCCGCACGTCCGTCGTTTCCTCCTCCTTCACAAATTCCGCGCGAATGCCGGAGGGTTCCACGGCCGCCGCGGGTATGACGGGATAGCGCCCCATCGTGCCGCGCAGCTTCGGCACGGCTTTGTAGCGGTTTCCTATCGCGAAATCCGGATCCAAAAGCCCCGCGCCCAAAATCGCCTGCAGCGTCGGATTTCCGTTGTAGGCGTAAACGTCAAAATCCCAATTCTCGGCCGCGGCAAAATCCATCCGATTCATGGAAAGGCGATCTTCCATGCGGAAACTTTCGCCGTCCGCCGTCCCTTCGCCGAAAAGAATCGTCCCCTCAGCCGCCGCATCTGCGATATGCAAATAAATCCGCTCCGTCTCGCCGTCCGTCACGTGGCAGAAATGCTCGGTGCGATAGGAACGCGCCAAATCGGTGAGGACAGGCCGCTCGGTGCAAAATTTACGCGGCAAGAGTGCATCCATCGCGCCGCCGTCTTTGAGATGCGAAAGAAGCGCCGCGAGGAGCGATTCGGTGGCGTCATCTGCGCCGCCCATAAAGAAAATGTAATCATATTTTTCTGTATCGGAGGAAACGTCCGCCGGTGCCATTGCGCGGCCGCGTGCGTAAATTTTTTGCGCAGTCTCGCGCCATGCGCCGTCTGCGATCGTCATCGCGATGCGTTTATTGCGAAGGGAAACGAAAATATCCGTGAGACATGGAAGATAGCGCTCGGCGCCGGCGAAAAGTACCGTCTTTCCGGCGGGCAGCGCTTCGGCCGTTTCCAATCCTTTTTTCAAAATCGCATGCGTCATAGCAGACACTTCGCCCGCATTTTCCGCAAAAAGCATCGGATCGACGCTCATCGCCGCCGTATAAATATAGGCGAATCGCTCCGCATCCTCCGGCACGTGGCCGAATGTCTCGCAGGATAGCTTATCGGCCTTCTCCCGAAATTCTTCCGGAGAGAGCCCAAATTCTTCATTTTCCCGTTTGCTGAAAATCACATAATCCAAATAGCGCGCGCGCACGATTTCTTTGAAAATATCTTTTTCGGAAACGCCCAGCGCCGCAAATTGCGCGATTTTTTCTTCCTTGAGTCCCATGTGTGTCTCCTTGTAAAATTTATTCCTTTTCCTGTATTTTCTATGTTAATCATTATATCATAACGGTTGATGAGTGATGGGCAAAAAGGCCGCCCGGCTTTATCCCCCGCCAACGGCTGGCAAGTATCAGTTGACGGCTTTTTACCGGTGCGCTGCGCGGCATTTTTTATAATATGGCGGCTTTTGTAATTTGGAGCCGCCATCCTTTCCTCTTCCCTCTTCGCTCTTTCCTCTTCCCTTATGCCTTTTTTAATGGGCAATATGCATGAGACATGGTGCATGGGATTCGCATGCATTTGTCGCTTGGCAAGCGACCACGGGGGCTTTGTTTCCTGCTATCATACAGACATCGAAAAAAAATTGGTTTCCAAATA
Organism: bacterium; assembly: GCA_963635945.1. Taxonomy (GTDB): domain Bacteria; phylum Bacillota; class Negativicutes; order Veillonellales; family Dialisteraceae; genus UBA1822. Next base: position 5,467 of record CAVHIJ010000017.1, read on the forward strand.
GGAGGAACGCATCATGAAAGAAGCGGAAAAGAGAAAAACGGAATTGGTTTGCATTTTGGATCGCAGCGGCTCGATGGGTGGGCTGGAAACGGATACGATCGGCGGCTTCAATGCCATGCTGAATCGGCAACGGAAACTTCCCGGGAAGCTTTTTGTGACGACGGTGCTTTTTGACGATGCATACGAAATGTTGTATTTGCATCGCGACATCAATGCGGTCTCACCAATGACGGAACATGAATATTATGTCCGCGGCTGCACCGCGTTGCTGGATGCCATCGGGCTTGCAATGGATCAGATGAAAAACGATATCCATGAGATGCCGGAGGCGGATCGCCCGAATGATGTGATTTTCTTTATCACAACCGACGGCTACGAAAATGCCAGTACGAGATTTTCATATGATGATATCAAGAAGAAAATTTCCACGGCCAAGGAAAAATACGGATGGGAATTTATTTTCTCTGCCGCCAATATCGATGAGAAGAAAATCGCAAGAGAGCTCGACATCGATGATGATAAGGTCTATGCGTATGCGCCGACGGGAGCGGGAGTCCATGCCAATATGGAGGAAATGTGCCGTATGTGCAGCGATATTCGGTTGAAACCTTCCAAAAAGGAATCCGTAAAGAAGTAAATTTTCTCCGCACGCAAAAAGGGCTGTGAAAAAATGCGAAAACTTTTTCACAGCCCTTCTTTTATTGTCCGAGTTGCTTTTGATGAAATGCGAGCAGCATATCATTAATTTCATAAATGTCGTAAAGATTTCGTTCCATAAACCAGCGGACGATGACGTCGGCGCGGCGATGGCGCGATAAACTGTATCCCGCGGCATCAAGGAGGGTTTCCGTCTGCGGGACGGTGAGCCGAAGTGCCACGGCGAGCGCCAGCACGGTCATTTTCTTCGGCGTGTATTCGCGCACGGAACGGAATTTGGAAAATAATCGCCTATCCAAATTGGCGGCCTTGTAGACTTCGGGGTCGGTGAGCCCTTTTTCATCGATAAAACGGAAGAGGACTTCGGAAAATGTGCTTTCGGGCTCAGGCGGAAGCTCTCCGGCTCCTCCGTTGGAAGCAAATGGGATTGCGCCTTCCGATGCTACATGACAGATACCTTCGGCAGGATGTGGACTACACAATCTCATCCGGGCATCTTCGGAAATGCTATCCTTTGTATGTAAACGTCTGGCAGGCGCAGGGGATGTGGCCAAATCAGCGATAGGAAAGAGTTCATCCATTTCTTCATAAAGCGAGGCATATTTCCTTTGCATCTTTGTATCGCCGGCGCCTTCAAACAAAATAAGCGTCACCGACATTTCGTCATGCAAATCCAAAAAATCTAAAATGCTTTTTCGTGCGATTCGTTTGGCCGTATCTTTGGGGCATCCATAAATACCGGCAGAAATAAGAGGAAATATTACTGTTTTGCACTTATTTTCGTAGGCGACTTTGAGTGCGCTTTGATAGCAGCGATAAAGCAATGCCTCATCATCAGCCGTTTCTCCCCAGACGGGACCGGCTGTATGAATGACATATCGTGCGCGAAGTGAAAATCCGGGCGTCATCACAGCTTCTCCGGTTTGTATCGGAGAAAGTTTTTGGCAAGCCACTGTCATCTCCCCTACCCCGGCCGCCTTAAAAATGGCACCGCAAACGCCACCACCCATCCGTAAATCGGTATTGGCCGCATTGACGATGGCATCTGCTTTGAATTGCGTTATATCTGTATCTGAAATAAAAAACGGCATTTGTCCTCCTATAAAATCTAATAAAAACTTGTTTCAAATAAAGAAAAAAAACTATTATCGTAAAACTAATGTATGCTTTTTATACCATATCATTTTATTTATATTATACAGCAAAACGCGGATCATCGTTAAAGCACGGACATTCGTTCAAAATCAAATTTATAATCATTTTAGACAACAAAAAAAGGCAGCGCCGAAGCACTGCCTTTTTCATATTTCCAATTGACCGATTAGCCGATAACGAACAGCTGATCGCCGCCCTGTACGGACAGGCCGACCTGTACGGCAATGGATTTAATGGTGCCGCCGCACGGAGCCATGATCGGGTTGCCCATCTTCATAGCTTCGAGAATCATGACTTCGTCGCCTTCAGCAACTGCGTCGCCGACTTTCTTGTTGATAGCGGTGACTTTGCCCGGCATCGGAGCATCAACGGAGGTTTCGCCTGCTGCTACTGCTGCCGGAGCTGCTGCCGGAGCCGGAGCTGCTGCCGGAGCCGGAGCTGCCGCCGGAGCCGGTGCCGGAGCCGGTGCTGCCGCCGGAGCCGGTGCCGGAGCTGCTGCTGCCGGAGCTGCTGCGCATGCGCAACCATCATTAATTTCTACATCATAAGCTACACCGTTTACGGTTACTGTGAATTTTCTCATTGTCTTTCTCTCCTTAGAAAATGATACTTCTGAATAAATCAGAACTGCTGCACGCCGGCAATGTGTGCCGCTGCGGTCCATCCGACGTTCTTCTGTGCCAGACGAATGGAAGCCACTTCGCCGCCTTCCATGCAGGCAAGTGCTGCTGCGATCGCTGCAACGATGGCTCCATTATCGGCTTTCGGAGCTGCCGCAGCCGGAGCTGCCGCTTTCGGAGCCGCTGCTTTAGCGGGAGCCGGTTTTGCCGCGCCTGCGCTGAGTTTGCCGTTGATGTTATTGATCATAACAAGGCAAATCACCGAGACGACGAGAGCAGCGCCGCCTATGCAAATAGACATGTCCATTTGTCCCCATCCTTTCTGTGATATTATCTCAAACGGCTAACCGATTACAGCGGAATATTTCCGTGTTTCTTCGCCGGATGAAGCTCTCTCTTGCTGGCAAGCATAGCCAGAGCGTTGATGATATACGGACGGGAATCTTTCGGTTCAATGACTGCATCTACATAGCCGCGTTCAGCTGCTTTGTAAGGAGTTGCGAATTCGGCAACATATTCTTCGGTACGTTTATCCTTTTCCGGATCTTTCTTGAAGATAATGTTTGCCGCACCCGCCGGGCCCATAACGGCGATTTCTGCCGTCGGCCAAGCGAATACCTGATCCGCACCCTGTTCACGAGAGCACATTGCGATGTAAGAACCGCCGTATGCTTTACGGATAATCAGGGTAACCTTCGGAACGGTCGCTTCGCAGTATGCGAACAGCATCTTTGCGCCGTGGCGGATAACGCCTGCGTATTCCTGCTGTTTGCCCGGGAGGAAGCCCGGTACGTCGACGATGTTCAGGAGCGGAATGTTGAAGGCATCGCAGAAACGAATGAAGCGAGCGGATTTATCGGAAGCATTGTAGTCCAAGCAGCCTGCCATGAAGGAGGGCTGGTTTGCAATGATGCCGACGGTCTGGCCGTCCATACGAGCGAAGCAGGTGATGATGTTCTTTGCCCAGTTGGCAGCGACATCATAATATTCGCCGTTATCTACGACTGCTTTGATGACTTTGTACATATCGTACGGAGCGTTCGCATTTTCCGGCATGATCGTGTTGAGGGATTCTTCCGTACGGGTCGGGGAATCGGTCGTGTCAACGATCGGAGCATCTTCCATGTTGTTGCTCGGCAGGAAGGAAAGGAGATAACGAATCTGGCTGATGCAGTCGTCATCGTTTTCAGCTGCGAACTGTGCTACACCGGAGATGGAGTTGTGCGTCATAGCGCCGCCCAGAGCTTCAGCGGTGATCTTTTCGCCGGTGACGGATTCAACTACGGCCGGGCCGGTCAGGAACATCTGGCTGGTGCCTTTTACCATGTAGATGAAGTCGGTCAGAGCCGGGGAGTAAACAGCACCGCCTGCGGACGGTCCCATGATTGCGGAAATCTGCGGGATAACGCCGGAAGCAACGGTGTTGTTCCAGAAGATTTTGCCGTAGCCGGACAGAGCGTCTACAGCTTCCTGAATACGAGCTCCGCCGGAGTCGTTCAGGCCTACGCACGGAGCACCGACTTTGAGAGCCAGTTCCTGTACGTGTACGATTTTAGCAGCGTGCATTTCGCCGAGGGAGCCGCCTTCAACGGTGAAGTCCTGAGCAAATGCAAATACGAGTCTGCCGTCTACGGTGCCGTAACCGGTGACAACGCCTTCGCCCGGGAGATCTTTCTTTTCCTGGCCGAAGTTGTGGCAACGGGATTTTACGAGAGCGTCAACTTCTACGAAGGAGCCTTCGTCAAACAGTTTTGCAAGTCTTTCACGAGCGGTGAGTTTTCCTTTTGCATGCTGTTTGTCAACACCTTTTTCCCCGCCCATAGCCTCTACATGATCGAGGTTCTTGTGCAGGAGTTCAATTCTTTCTGCAACAGATAACATTCTTACACCTCCAAAATACTTTCCCCGTTTGGGGAGCCCTGACTGATACGGACAGGGCTATTCCGGTTTCTGAATCTATAAGGATTTTTTCCTTATCCAAAGATTAGAAAGAAGGACCGCCGGGACGTTCGGTCAGTTCGATGAGAACGCCGGTGGTAGCTTTCGGATGCAAGAACGCAATGTGGCAGCCGCCTGCGCCTACACGCCATTTCTTGTCGATGAGGCGAACACCTTTTGCGTCGAGGTCAGCCAGAGCTGCCGCGATGTCATCAACACGAAGAGCTACATGCTGATAGCCGTTTTTGCCGCCGTTGCCTGCGATGTACTTAGCGATCGGGCCGTCTTCGGTCGTGGAACCCAAGAATTCGAGTTCGCATGCTTCGGACTGTGCGGACGGTTTGAAGAAGCTGGTGGTGACGTGCTGTTCTTCGACAGTTTCATCATCCATAAGCGGCTTCAGACCGAGTACTTCCATAGCCATTGCTTTGGAAGCCTGAAGATCGGCTACTGCTACGCCTACATGGTCGACACACAATACTTTGAATGCCATGATAATTCCTCCTTTGAATTATTTTAATATATCTCCTACAATGGAATCAACGACTGTGTACGGATCTGTCGTCCGTTCATAGACTTGTTCCACGTAGTCGGCAAATTGGCCCGTCCGGGTGATTTCACCCAACACACGACGGGAGATGCGATCGTGAATCATCTCGCCGAGCTCGGTCTTGACGCGTTCGCGACGTCTTTCTTCGAGCAAGCCGGATTCTTCAAGATATTTACGATGTTCATTCAGGGAGTTCACGACGTCTCCGACGCCCTGTCCTTCGCTGGCAATGGTTCTTTCAATCGGCGGTCTCCAATCCTGTGCTTCGCCCAAATCCAGCATCATCTCAATTTCGATGTTGAGACGATCCGCACCGTCGCGGTCGCACTTATTGATGGTGAATACGTCGCCGATTTCCAGAATGCCGGCTTTGATTGCCTGAATGTCGTCGCCCAGTCCAGGTACGAGCACAACAAGCGTTGTATCCGCATTTTTGACTATATCTACTTCAGACTGACCTACGCCGACGGTTTCGATGAAAATAACATCGATGCCCCATGCGTCCATCAGTTTGACAGCATCTGTTGTTTTCCGGGACAGACCGCCCAGACTGCCACGCGTACCCATGCTGCGGATGTAAACACCCTGATCCAAGGTCAGATCATTCATACGGATACGATCGCCCAGGATCGCGCCGCCACTGAATGGACTTGTCGGGTCAATCGCGCAAACTCCGACGGTTTTGCCCATTTCCCGGTAGTATTTCACAAGTTGGTCTGACAGTGTGCTCTTACCCGCACCAGGCGCACCGGTAACACCGATGACCTGTGCACGACCGGTATGGTGATAGATCTCTTTCATGATCTCTTCATAGCCATCCCGTTCGTTTTCGACAATGGTTATCGCTCTTGCTAAGGCACGTCTGGAACCTTTCCAGAAATCTTCCATTGAGAATTCCATAACTTTTCTACCTTTCGTAAGAGTAGTAAAAGTTGGAAGGGGCCGCCTTGCGGCAGCCCCGCCGCAACTAAATGACCTTTCGGGTCAAGCTTGTTTCAATTAAGCGTTTGCTTTGATGAAATCAATGATATCTTTGGTCGGGGTGCCCGGGGTGAAGATAGCTTTCACGCCTGCTTTTTCGAGGCCGGGGATATCAGCAGCCGGAATAACGCCGCCGCCGATTACGAGGACGTCGCCCATTCCTTTTGCGTTCAGTTTTTCTACGATTTCCGGGAAAAGGGTGTTGTGAGCGCCGGAGAGCAGGGACAGAGCTACGACATTTACGTCTTCTGCGTCTGCTGCTTCAACGATCTGATCCGGGGTCTGACGAAGGCCGGTGTAAATAACTTCCATGCCGGCATCGCGGAGAGCGCGAGCTACGACTTTTGCGCCACGGTCATGGCCGTCGAGGCCCGGTTTTGCTACGAGTACTCTGATCATTTTATCTGCCATTGTTGATTACCTCCAGAAAGTCCTATTATTAGAGAAGAGCCTTTGCTTTGTATTCGCCGAATACTTCGCGGAGAACGCCGCAGATTTCACCCAGCGAGCAGTAAGCGCGTACGCAGTCGAGGATGACCGGCATCAGGTTGACGGATTCATCGGCAGCTGCGACTTTCAGTTTCGCGAGTTCTTCCTGAACTTTAGCGTTGTCACGTTCAGCTTTTACTTTAGCAAGTTTGTTCTTCTGGAATTCGCCTGCGGAAGCGTCGATGCGAAGCAGTCCTTCAACCGGCGGTTCTTCCATGGTGAACTTGTTGACGCCGACGATAACTTTTTCGCCGGATTCAACAGCCATCTGCCAAGCATAAGCGGAATCCTGGATTTCTTTCTGGATGTAGCCTTTGTCGATAGCTTCGACGGCGCCGCCCATTTCATCAATCTTCGCAATGTATTCACGCGCTTCTTTTTCGATGGCGTTGGTCATTGCTTCTACATAGTAGGAGCCGCCCAGCGGATCGACGACGTCAGCCAAGCCGGATTCGTAAGCAACGATCTGCTGCGTACGAAGAGCGATGGTAACGGATTCCGTGGTCGGAAGAGCGAGCGCTTCGTCGCGGGAGTTGGTGTGGAGGGACTGCGTGCCGCCCATAACAGCAGCAGCGGTCTGCAGAGCAACACGAACGATGTTGTTGTTCGGCTGCTGAGCGGTCAGCATGGAGCCTGCGGTCTGGGTGTGTACACGAAGCTGCATGGACTTCGCCTTCTGAGCGCCGAAACGTTCTTTCAGGATGGAAGCCCACAGACGACGGGATGCACGGAATTTCGCAACTTCTTCGAGGACGTTGTTGTGAGCGTTCCAGAAGAAGGAGAGACGGCCTGCGAAGTCATCGATGTGGAGGCCTGCTTTCAGAGCCGCTTCGATGTAAGCGATGCCGTCGGCAATCGTGAATGCGATTTCCTGAGCAGCGGTGGAGCCTGCTTCACGGATGTGGTAGCCGGAGATGGAGATCGTGTTCCACTTCGGTACGTTCTGGGAGCAGTATTCGAAAATGTTGGTAATCAAACGCATGGACGGTTTAACCGGGAAAATGTAGGTGCCGCGAGCAGCATATTCTTTCAGAATATCGTTCTGAATGGTGCCGCGCAGCTGATCAGCCGGTACGCCCTGTTTTTCCGCAACGGCGATGTACATAGCGAGCAGTACGGAAGCCGGAGCGTTGATCGTCATGGAGGTGGAAACTTTGCCGAGATCGATCTGATCGAACAGAATTTCCATATCTTTCAGGGTGTCGATAGCGACGCCGACTTTACCGATTTCGCCCTGAGCGATGGCATCGTCGGAGTCATACCCGATCTGGGTCGGAAGGTCGAATGCGCAGGAGAGGCCGGATCCGCCGTTTTCAATCAGGTAACGATAACGTTTGTTGGATTCTTCAGCGGTAGCGAAGCCTGCGTACATACGCATGGTCCACAGACGGCCGCGATACATGGTCGGCTGTACGCCGCGGGTGTAGGGATACTGTCCCGGGAAGCCGAGGTCTTTTTCATAGTCGAAACCTTCGATATCAAGCGGGGTGTACAGTTTGTTGAATTTCAGACCAACTCTTTCGGGGCTTTTTGCGCATGCTTTTGCATAGGCTTCCTCGTATGCTGCGAGTTTTTCTTTCAGGGATTCGTTTGCCATAGGTTCATCTTCCTCCTAAAAAAATAAATAAATGGCGGAGTTCCTTTTCCTTTTTCGATGAATCGCGCATTTCCTGTCTTCTTATTCATCGTAAGTCGAAGTTCTCCGAAGTATAGATCCGAAAAGGTCGGCCTGCGGTCACCTGCACCGCAGGCTGCCTTTGGGAGCTATGTATATGATACCCGCTTTCGCGGAGAATCAACCGGTTTTTCTCTTTCCGAAATTATTTCTTGAAGAGCATGGAGCCATTGGCTGCCAGGCTTTCATGGAAGGAGAATGCTTTGGAGAGAATATGCGGGGTCTGGGAATTGCCGCAAGCCGCGCATGCTTCATTGAAGTAATCCATGAGCTGTTCACGATAGGACGGATGAGCCACATTATTGATGATGACTTTCGCTCTTTCCTTCGGAACGAGACCGCGAACATCGGCTACGCCGTTTTCGGAGATGAATACGTGGGTGTCGTGTTCGGTGTGGTCGACATGGGTGCACATCGGAACGATAGCGGAGATCGCACCGCCCTTTGCCACACTGTGGCAGAAGAAGCAGGAGAGGAATGCATTACGAGCGAAGTCGCCGGAGCCGCCGATACCGTTCATCAGCTTGGTGCCGGAGGTATGGGTGGAGTTGACATGGCCGTAAATATCCATTTCCAGAGCGGTGTTCATGCCGATGACGCCGATACGACGCACGACTTCGCCGTTGTTGGAAATTTCTTCCGGACGGAGAATGATCTTCTTGCGATATTCTTCGATATTATCATAGAAACGTTTCAGGCCGGCCGGGGACGGGGAGAGGGACGTACCGGAGATCATGTCGATCTTGCCGCCGTCGATCAGGTCGAACATGCCGTCCTGGATAACTTCGGTATATACGGAGAGGTTCTTGAAGCTGGAACGAACGAGGCCGTTGATGACGGCGTTCGCTACGTTGCCTACGCCGGACTGCAGCGGAAGCAGATTTTCCGGCAGACGGCCGTGTTTAACTTCGTTCGTGAGGAATTCAACGAGGTTGTTGCCCATCTTAATCGCGTCGTCATCGAGCGGAGCGAGCTCACGGGTGACGTCGGGCATATCGCACGGAACGATGGCTACGATCTTGGACGGATCGCACGGAATGTATGTGGTACCGACGCGGTCGCCTGCGGAGGTGATCGGAATCGGCTGACGATGCGGCGGATTCGGCATCTCGTAGATATCATGCATACCTTCGAGAGCAACCGGCTGCGTCGTATTGACTTCGATGATGACTTTCTTTGCCTGGCTTACGAAAATCGGGGTGTTGCCCAGAGCCGTGGTCGGAACGAGGCCGCCGTCTTTGGTGATTTTGCAGACTTCGACAACCGCAAAATCCGGACCGGTGACGCGTTCGCCGGCAGCATTGGAGAAGAACCCTTCGCGGAACTGCTGAGCGGAATGGCTCAGGTGCAGGTCGCAGTAGTTTACATCGCCCGCATTGATCGCTTTACGAAGAACCGCATTGGTCTGATACGGAGTACGGAGACGAACGCCGCCCGCTTCGACCAATTCTTTGTCGATCTGCGTGCCGGTGGAAGCCCCGGACCAGATATCGACCTGGAACGGATTTTCTTTCATTCTTTCGGCGAGTTCATGCATGGTGATCTTCGGATAGCCGCACGGCGTAAAGCCGGAGATACCGATGATGTCGCCTGCGCCGATCATCGCCGCCGCAGTCTTCGCGTCGCAGATTTTGGAGAGCAGGGATTTGTCTTCAATTCTGCTAAGGAATTCGCTGTCGTTGATATCGATCATTACTTTCATCCTCCCTAAAAATAACAGAAAAAAATATAATAAAGCTCGTAGTTTGAAACCACAGAGTCTTTGCCGAACCGCGGCGCGCAAAGCCGCCCACTCGAAATGAGCATATCTTCTCGCACTTCTATTGTAGTTGAGCCGGGGCTCAATGTCAAATCAGAAGAATGCCTATTTACCGAGCTTCCATGCTCCATGCCCTTTCAAACTACTTTATTATACCACAAATTTCCGATTTATCGCCGTTTTTGTTCTAAAGGGGCATGACCAAAATATCTAATACGAGTTATAAAAAATTCCTATCAGTGATTCTCAAAAAATCTTTCAATGTAATATTGACAAATTGAAAATTTTCGAGATATTTTTATTTTTTATAAGAAACTATACATTTTCATTCTTTTCCGAAAGCACCCGTCCCATGCAAAGTGCGCAGAGACCGTAAAACAAAAATGACAATCTCCTCCCGAAAAGTACATGATCGCAAAGCCCGTAGACGGAAAGACCGACAATAAAAAGCATCACACCGAAACCGACGGCACGCGCCCACGGATCCTTTGATTTCCTCCACAGCTTCGTCCCCAAGACCGCATGCCCGTAGAAAAACCAGAAATAACCGATCGCACCGGGAATCCCGTTTTCCGCCGTGATATGCAAATACATATTGTGCGCATGATAAATAACAACCGTGGGATCCTGAATATAGAAATTGTACCAGGGGTACGTCGCGAAATAAATGCCCCACCCGATCCCCGTCAAAAGATGCTCATTAATCATCGCCATCGTCGCTTCCCACAGTGCGAAACGCATCGAAGTCGACGTATCCTCACGGGAAAAAATGGAAAGGAAACGCTCCGTAATCTGCCCGTGATAGAAAAAGAGCACGACGGGAACCGCCAAAAACACGAGCCACAGCCTCTTATCATACGTCATCGCCAGCACGGCCAACATCGCAGCCGCCGCCACCCAGGCACCGCGCGAATACGTCGCAAGAAGCAAGACACCCATGAGAAGGATGAGAATCCCGAGCTCCGACTTCTCCCGTTTCCCCTTCAAAGAAACAAAGAAAGCGCCCGCCATACCGAGCATCATCAAAAGATATCCGGCAAATAAATTCGGATTTTGCAACGTAGAATACAGGCGCCGATACAGAAGCGGAAACCGACTCGCATCCACCCAAGCGGCATTCGCCGTATCCCCCACAATATCGACAATGTGGAAAAATTGCAGGAAACCGTAGAAGATGACGCAGAGAAGCCCGCCCAGAAGCGCCGCAAGGAAACGCCGCACCTCCTCCTTTTCCCGTACATACGACACGATGAGCACATAGAAAATCGCATAAAAAAGCGGAAGGAAAAACCAATTCATCAAAGAGAAACGCCAATCGTAGGAAAATTTCGTCGAAATAAGAGAGCACGCCATAAAAATCGCACCCGGAATCCAAAGCGTGCCGACGCGCCATTCGTGCCCATAGCGGAATTGCCGCCAGCACGATAAAAGCGCGGCCATCACGACGCAGGCATAAAAAAATACATCCTCCATCGCCACCAAAAAAACGGCGGCGTAAATCAGAAACAGAATGATTTTTTTCGTATCCCAAGTCCGCGCGCTTGCCACGCTCATCATATAACCCCCCGGTTCTGTCCCGGAAACAAATTCTATCGATTTCTTTTTCATTATATATGAAATCTTTTCAGGGGGGAAGTGGAAAGTGCACCGATTTAAAGTCTGACTTCTGCCGATCTTACACCTTTCTCGAAATTGTCACACAAAAAAAGACAGGATCTTTTTCAGAACCTGTCTTTTTTGTTTCACAATCAGTTGAAGCTCGAGACGATGGCGCCTTTATATTTTTCGGCCAGGAATTTCTTGACCGTCTCGCTCTGCAGCGCTTTTACGAGTTTCTGAATTTCCGGACGCTTTTCGTCTCCCTCACGCACGGCGACGATATTCGCATACGGGGAATCCTTGCCTTCGGTAAAAATCGCGTCATTCGGATTGAGCTTCGCTTCGAGTGCGAAATTCATATTGATGACGGCGACGTCCGCATCCTGGAGGGAACGCGGCAGCTGCGGCGCTTCCAGTTCGGAGAATTTCAGATTTTTCTTGTTTTCCGCCACATCCTGCGGAGTCGCGGTAATCGGTGCGCCGTCGCGGAGCTTAATCAGGCCGGCAGCCTGGAGCACGAGGAGCGCACGACCGCCGTTCGTCGGATCGTTCGGAATTGCGACATGCGCGCCGTCCGGCAAATCGGCCAGATTTTTATATTTCGCGGAATACACGGCCATCGGTTCGAGGTGGACATTGGCGATGGAAACAAGTTTCAGCTTGCGATCTTTGCAGAATTCATCCAGATACGGCTTATGCTGGAAATAGTTCGCATCGAGTTCCTTTTCCGCCAGTGCCAGATTCGGCTGGACATAATCGGTAAATTCGACGATTTCCAAATTCACGCCTTCTTTTTTAAGCGTATCTTTTACGGCACCCAGGACTTCGGCATGCGGTACGGGAGACGCGCCGACTTTCAGCGTGACTTCTTTGCCGTCCGCCGGCTTGGCCGCCGCTTCCTTTTTCTCTCCGCCGCAAGCGGAAAGGAGCCCCACGGCCAAGACGCCGCAAGCCGCCAGCGCCGCCAGTTTCATGCTTTTCTTCATGATGACATCCTCCTTATATTTTCAAATTTTAAAGTAAATCTATTATATCACGATTCGTCAAAAGGCAAGTATGGGCGGACGCTTCAAATGTCATATTCGGCTGCAGCCCCTGCCGACGGCTTACGGCTTTTAATCGGAGCGCTGCGCGGCATTTTTTATAATCGGCGCCTTCGGCGCCTCTTCCCTCTTTCCCCTTCGCTCTTCCCTTTTACAGAAATTGTCGCCGCAGGCGACGTCTCTTAAAACCGTCAACCGTCTTCCGAAACGAATCGTAAATACAAAAAAATGACGAATGAACAAAGCGCGTCATTCGTCATTCGTCATTTGTCACTCTCCACTTTCGTATCGGCGTGAATCGTTGTCGTCTCGGTCACGCGATACGTGGCGCCCACGCGGGTGCGCGCATCGTTTCCGCCGCCTTCTCCGCTCCGGTGCCGCACGCGGAAATCACCGTCAATGACGAGGAGCGGCTGTTTCTTTTCCCGTTTTTCCTTCCACCCGCGCGCCGAAAGTTCCCGTTCGTAATCTTTTTTCGCCCGTTCCAAATCGGCCAAATCTTTTTCGTCCAGATTTTTCCCGCAATCCGACAAATCGATGATGTAGGCCGCGAATTCGTAGCGCGTGAGTTTCCGCCCGATTTGCATGTCTTCGTACGTGTATTTCGGCGATTTCCCTTCTTTCACCATGCGCACGACCGCTTTGTATTCATACGTACGCGTATCCGCATCGTCGAAAGAATTCGGCGCCATCACATTGTAGGCCGCTACCGGCACCGCCGTGGGGACGGCCGCACAGAAAAGCAATGCGCAAAGACCGAGTGTCCCGCATTTATTCACCGAAAATCACCCCTTCCGCGACGGCGAGCAATTTGTCCCGCCCTTTCCCCTGCAGAGCCGAATATGCGATCGGCGGTCGCTCCGTCGGAAACAGTTTCCGCACGGCCGCCAGATTTTTCATCGCTTCCGAACTGCCCAATTTATCCGCTTTCGTCCCGATAATCTGTATCGGACGATGCATCACGGAAAGCCATTCGTACGCTTTTTGATCGATGGAAAGGCCCGGATGGCGCAAATCCACCAAAAGGCACACGAGCGAAAGCGACGGCGATTTTTTCAGATAATCGGAAATGAAATCGCTCCACATATCCTTGCTGTGCTGCGCCGCTTTGGCGAAACCGTATCCCGGCAAATCGACGAGATACCAATCTTTGCGCTCCTCTTCGCCCGCTTCGTTTTTCCGACGTGACTGAATGGCAAAATAATTGATGGTGCGCGTTTTCCCCGGTTCGCGGCTCACGAGCGCCAGGCGTCTCTGCCCGCAAAGGGAATTGATGAGAGAAGATTTTCCCACATTCGAGCGCCCGATGAAAGCGATTTCCGGTTTCAAATCGTCCGGGTATTGGCTTCGATTCACCGCCGAGCGGACGTATGCGGACGACACGATATGAAACGCGGCCGTATCTTTGATTTCCGCCATGTCAATCCTCCAAGACTTTTGCGAGTACTTCATCCATGTGTTTCACCGGGATGAAATGCACGGATTTTTTCACCGTTTCCGGAATTTCCTCCAAATCCCGCACATTGCGTTCGGGAATCAATATATTTTCAATGCCGAGCTGCGCTGCGGCAAGCGATTTTTCTTTGAGACCGCCGATGGGAAGGATATCACCCGTAAGATTGATTTCCCCCGTCATCGCATAATCGCTCCGCACTTTGCGCCCGGTAAAAGCCGAGGCCATCGCCGTCGCCATTGTGATCCCGGCCGACGGACCGTCTTTCGGAATCGCTCCTTCGGGCAAATGAATGTGCATGTCCGACGTTTCATAGAAATTATCGGCCAGCCCCAGCTCGACCGCCCGGCTCCGGATGTACGTATAGGCCGCCTGCGCGGATTCTTTCATCACATCGCCCAACTGACCCGTGAGCTCCAATTTTCCATGCCCTTTGATGGCCACCGCTTCCACATCGAGCACTTCGCCGCCGACCTGCGTCCACGCCAGCCCATTCACACGACCGACCGTGCTCGGGTGCAGCTCCGACGAACGAATGTATTTATACGGGCCCAGATACGTTTCCACCGTTTTCGCCGAAAGCGCCGGTTCCTCATCCATCAAAATGACATGCTTAGCCGTCTTGCGACAAAGATTTCCGATCACGCGCTCCAATTCGCGCACACCGGCCTCGCGCGTGTAATGGCGGATGAGAGTTTCCAGAAGAGATTTCGGGAAACGGATTTCGCCCGCCGAGAGACCGCATTCCGCGCGCTGCTTCGGCACGAGATAGCGCTTTGCGATTTGAAGCTTTTCCTCTTCCGTGTACCCGGAAAGGGAAATCAATTCCATCCGATCCAAAAGCGCCGGCGGAATCGACTGCGTCGTATTGGCCGTGCAAAGGAAGACGACATGCGACAAATCGAATTCCATATCGAGATAATGATCTTTAAACGTCTTATTCTGCTCCGGATCCAGCGCTTCCAAAAGCGCCGATGCGGGATCACCGCGAAAATCCGATCCCACTTTATCGATTTCATCCAACAAAATCAGAGGATTCATCGATTTCGCCTCGGCCATCGCCGTGATGATGCGCCCCGGCAGCGCGCCGAGATACGTTCGCCGATGCCCGCGAATTTCCGCTTCATCCGTGACACCGCCCAGAGAAATGCGCGCAAAATTTCGTCCCATCGCCCGCGCAATGGATTTCGCCAGACTCGTCTTCCCCACACCGGGCGGCCCGACGAAACAGAGAATACTCCCCTTTGCATTCGGCGCCAAAATTTTCACCGCCAAATATTCGAGAATCCGTTCTTTCACTTTATCCAGACCGAAATGATCCTCATCCAACATTTTTTTCGCACGACGCAAATCCAGCGTATCCTTCGTTTCCGTGCCCCAAGGCATATCGAAAATCCAATCGATATACGTCCTGGCAATCGCCGCTTCCGCACTGCCGAAAGGCATCGAAGCGAGACGGGAAATTTCCTTTTCCGCCTTTTCACGCGCTTCCGCCGAAAGCGGCATCTTCACCGCTTTTTCCCGGTACGCGTCCAATTCGTCATCCTCGGAGCTCTCACCCTCGCCCAATTCATCGCGAATTTCCTCAATGCGCTTTCTGAGAAAATATTTGCGTTGCTCGTCATTCATCCGCTTCTTTGCGCCGGCCGTCAGCTTTTCCACCATTTCCGCGATTTCGAGCGACGTATCCGTCTGCGCCTTCACCATTTCGAGACGCTTTTGCACATCGGCCGTTTCCAAAACGGACTGCCGCCACGCCGGCGGATACGGCAACTGCGCCCCGATGAAATCCGCCACCTGTCCCGGCTCACGCACATTTCTGAGCTGCTCAGCCAATTCCTCCGGCATATTTTTCCGACTCACCTGCAAAAATTGGAAATATTCATTCAAAATCGCCTGCCGATACGCCTCGGCCGTCTTGGGATCTCCGTGCGTTTCCGTCACATCGGACACCGTCGCGACCATCATCCCGTCGCGATATTCGACGGAATGACAACGCACGCGCGAAATCCCCTCCGCCAAAATGCGCAGGACATTATTGGGAAGACGCAGCACCTGCTTCACCTTCACCACCGTGCCGACATCATACAAATCCGAAGGCGTCGGATCTTCTTTATTCTCATCCTTCTGAAGCACCGTCACCAAATACCGATCCCCCGCCGTCGCCTTTTCCACGGCCGCGACCGATTCCTTGCGTCCCATATCCAAATTGACCGTCACATGCGGATACACCACCACATCACGCAATGCGACCAACGGCAATACCATAATTTCTTCACTCATCTCTTACTCATTCCTCCGATTTCGGAAACGGAAACGCGCCCCGTCCCACGAGTATATTGACTTATTATACCATAGAAGAAACGCGAGAGGCGAATGCCGACGGCTGACAGCTAACGGCTAACGCAAATATCGCACAAAAAAGGCCGGGGCAAAATGCGCCATACATTTTGTCTCGGCCGATTTCATTTTATTGTGCGGCAGCCGTTTCCGTATTTTGTCCGCTCTTCATAGTCAGAGTATCGATAGCTTCGACGGTGCTTCCTTTATATCCGGTCGCGCTTCCGTTTTCGTTTCCTTTTCCGGAATAGAAATTTCCATTTACGG
>CAVHIJ010000018.1:0-12522 GCA_963635945.1 bacterium
AATAAAATCCGCATTCCCGATTTCGATCGGCTCCTGCATGACGGCAAAATCCAAAAGTCCACGCTCCAGGCGCTCTTTGAGTAAATCCGCCGATGCGGTGTAAATATCGAATGTCACTTTCGGATAGCGCGCCATGAAATCGGGCAGTTTCTCCAAAAACGCATTACTTCCCGCGTAAATGCCGCTGCCTATCCGAATTTCTCCCACCACATCTTTGCGAGATCGGAAATCTGTCTTGATGGTGTCCATGAGAAACTCAATGTCTTCGGCTTTTTTTCGAAGCATCACACCGGCTTCCGTGAGCGTCGTCTTTTTCCCGCGCACGAAAAGCGGCGCGCCGAGTTCTTCTTCGAGCTGCGCAATCTGCCGCGAAAGCGTCGGCTGCGTCACATGAATGATTTCGGCTGCGCGCGAAATGCTTTCCTCCCGCGCCACCGTCAAAAAATATTGCAATACCCGAAATTCCATCTCATTCACCTCATTTCATGGTTTCATTGTAAAACAAAATCGAATTATGCGCCAATACCTATATCGCGTGCGCTGTTATGCCTTAGAGGCATATTTTATTTTTGCGTTTAGTATCGGGCATGCGGCATGCGGCATGAGGTCAGGATTCGCTTCGCGCATATCGGGTTATAGTGATGAGTGATGGGCAAAAAGGCCGCCCGGCTTTATCCCCCGCAGACGGCTGGCGGGTAACGGCTGACGGCTTTTTACCGGAGCGCTGCGCGGCATTTTTTATAATCGCTCGCTGTGCTCGCTCGCCGGCAAAATCTGCAAGGCGCGAAGCGCCGATAAAAACAGGAATCGTGCCCGAAGGGCACACCGCTTAAAGCTGTCAGCCGTAAGCCGTAAGCTGTCAACCTCGGCACAAATGTCGCACTAAGCCGAGCGCGCACTTTTCCCCTTCCCTCTTCCCACAATTCAATTTTTCCACGCGAAAAGCCCTGCCTAAACGGTAGGGCTTTTCACGGTACTGAAAGGAGATCGGGTGATCGGAAGCCTTCTTTGCCTTGAGGGGGGAACGCTGACTAAAGAATGGGTCAGTTTTCCTCAGTCGTTCAAAATGTTCAAGGCATAGACGGCGTATTCTTTTTCCAGGGCTTCGATCTTCTTGGTCATTTCGATCTGGAGATCGGAAGCTTTATCGTAATCTTTCGCTTCAAGTGCTTTTTTGAGGCGGGTGCAAATGCAATCTCCGTCTTCGGTGTCTTTTGCGATTTCCATACGTTTGGCTTTGATGCTCTTCCAGCGTTTTTCATCGAGCTTGTCTTCGTTGTCGAGTTTCTTCATGCTCTTGGCAATGGCTTCGGTCTGCGGGATGAGACGATCGATGAGTTCATTTTCCCAGCGGTAGATGATGCCGGCCATGAAAGAATCGACGATGGTATCGTTGAGCGCACCGCCCGCGGTAATCACGGCAAGTTTTTCCGGATGCGCACGCATCATCTTCACATTTTCCCAGACGGTCGCCGGCGGTTTCCCGAAGATGGCGTCGCGTTCTTCCTGGGTGAAATCTTCGAAGACGTCATCTTCGCAGCGATATTCACGCGAAGTTTCCAGATAATCCGCGCTTTCGCCGGCTTTCTTGGAGAGTTCGGCGAGAAGTTCGGCCGGGGTCTTGCCGGATTTCACGGCGTATTTGATGCCGTCCAGTGCGGTGAGGAAGAGGGCGGAAATGGTGCAATAGGTATTGGTGAAAGGGTTCGGCGCGCGAAGTTCGAAACGGGTGGCGTGCGGATTCTCGATGTCGCGGACGAGGCCGATCAGAATGGTGCGGTTTCTGGAGGGGACGTCCGGCGTGTGGCCGAGGGATGTCACGATGCAGACGGGCGCTTCGAATCCGGGTTTCAGACGGTTGAATGCGTCGGTGGTGGAGGAAACAAAGGGGTTCGTCGCTTCGTAATTTTTCAAAATCCCCATGATGAAGCCGTAGCCGATGGTGGAAAGAAAATCTTCTTTCATGTCGCCGGGGGCGAGAAGGTTTACAGTCTTACCATTCTTGAGGCGAGCCGCAATGCCGACATGCGTATGTTCGCCGGAGCCTGCGACGCCGATGATGGGTTTTGCTTTGAAGGAAACGTCGAGTCCGTTTTCGCGGAAGACTTCGCGGATGATGATGCGGGCCTGGAGTTCATTGTCGCAGGTCTGCAACGGATTCAGGCTGAATTTCCAATCGAGTTCGAGTTGCTCGACGACGTCGGTGATGTTGCCCTGATCGTCGACTTTCGGTTTCACGCCGCCGACTTCTTTATGCCCCATTTCGACTTCAAAGCCGCGGGCATTGAGTTCTTCGATGGCCTGTTCCATTGCGGTGCGGACGTTTCCGCGCATTCTCTGCCAGTATTGTTCCTGCAAACGCTGGGAAACGGAGAGGCTCTGCACGGTTTCCTTTTCGCTGGGCGTTTTGACCCAGAATTCAAGCTCGGTCGCGGTGGTGAAGACGATGTCCTGGATATCTTCGAAGGGGAGGTATTCCATGCCCTTCACCGGATATTCGGCGAAAAGTTTCTTGAGTTCTTCGCTGACGTATTCACAGGAATCTTTCAGAATGGAGCGGGAATCGATACGTTTCCCGTTGTGAATGAAGTAGCTCGGAATGCGGAGCGTGCCGACGGGGCGGCCTTCCGCGTCAATATTTTCGTAATTGTAATCCACGTACCAATTGACGGTATTGTCGGCGATCATATCGACGCGTGCATCATTCAGAGTCGCGATATTCATGAGTACGACGGAGGAGCCGTCGGTCTGTACGGCCGTGCCGGCGAAGAAATCGTCGTAGTCTTTCATGAAAATGCTCATCGGAATTTTTTCGTCCGTGTCGTTTCCGGCAAGGTCGATGCCGACCAAGGAAACGAAACGCACTTCCGGATGCTGTGCCAGCAGGGAAAGAATTCCTTCTTTTCCGTACTGACCCGCGGGAATATAATACAATAATTCATTCATCATGATGAAAAACGCCTCCTGTGTTTTCTCTAAAATCAGATTTTTTCATGGTTTCATCTGATTTTGAAATATAAAAACGGCCCATTCCCGTATGGGGATGAGCCATCTTTGACGAGTTATTCTTTTATGCCACAAGGATACATCATACCCTTGTGTTTGTCAAGCGACCCGGCATCGATTTTCTCAAAATCAGGAAAGGGCTTCGCGGACAAGACGATTGATAATCTTTCCGTCTGCTTTGCCTTTCAGCTTTGCCATGGCCGCTTTCATCGCGCTTCCGAGATTTCTCTCTTCCGGCGCCAATGATGCGACGATTTCCTGCACGACTTTCCGGATGTCTTCTTCGGAAAGTTCCGCCGGGAGGTATTTCTGCAATATGGCCATTTCGGCCTTCGTCTCACTGATGAGGTCTTCGCGGCCGCTGCCTTCGATTTCGGAAAGAGTCTCTTTGCGCTGCTTCATTTCCTTACGAAGGATGGCTACCACTTGCTCATCGTCGAAATCCGCGTGACCGGCATCGATCTCAGCCTGACGGATACGGGCGCGTGCCATCCTGATGACGGCCAGGGCCACTTTACCCTCTTCTTTTGCTTTCATGGCCTCTTTCATATCGGCCATGAGCGTCTCTTTTAACGTCAATTTCTTTCACCTTACTTGAACTTGCGTTTTCTGGCTGCTTCGGATTTCAGCTTACGTCTCACGCTGGGCTTTTCGTAATGTTCACGTTTTCTTACTTCAGAAAGAACCCCGGCTTTTTGGCAGGAACGTTTAAATCTGCGAAGAGCGCTATCCAAGGATTCGCCCTTTTTGACCTTGATCTCAGACATCTTTATCCCTCCCTCCAAATAAACTCTAGGGTGCTATGCACACTACTGAATTATAAAGGATAGCGACCTTTCTGTCAATGAATGAACCCTTTGCGGAAACAAACTTTTTGTGAAACTTTCAGATTATTGCTTTACGAAAAAAGTGATGGGTGATGGGTGATGAGCTGCAGGATGCGCTGCGCGTCGATTATAAAAATGCCGCGCAGCGCTCCGATTAAAAGTCTGACGTCTGACAGTCTCGCACACAAATGTCGCACTACAGCCGAGCACGCCTCTTTCCGCTTTCCCCTTCACTCTTCCCTCTTCACTTTTCCGGAAACGGCGGCCAGCCGAGTTCTTTCCCGCTGATGATATGCGCATGGAAATGGAAAACGGATTGGCCGGCTTTTTCGCCCGTATTCATCACGAGGCGGAAACCATCTTCCGCAAGGCCTTCGGCTTCGGCGATTTTCTTTACGATGAGAAAGAAATCGGCGAATTTTTTATTCTTTTCTTCATCGAAATCGAGAATATTGGCGACGTGGAATTTCGGGATCACGAGGATGTGCACGGGGGCGCAGGGCTCGATATCGCGGAATGCAAGCCAATTGTCGTCTTCGTAGACTTTGTTGCTCGGAATATCTCCGGCGGCGATTTTGCAAAACAGACAATCTTCCATTTTCATTTCCTCCTTCAAAAAATACCTGAATTGTTCATTTCTAATTTCTGATTTTCCCAATTAATCCATCTTCGGTAACTTCTGTGATTTCCACTTCACAGAGCTCTCCTCGGCGCGCTTCTCCGTCCATGGCTACGCGAATGTATTCATCCGAAAGACCTTCAAAGCGGCCGTTTTTCTCTTCTTCGGCGAGCACGCGGACCGTTTTGCCGAGGAAACTTTCGCGATATTTTCTTGCGATTTCCTTTTCGAGCTCTTCCACGCGGTGCACGCGTTCTTTTTTGACTTGCATCGGCACTTGATCGGGATAGGTCGCAGCCGGTGTCCCCGTGCGCTGCGAGTACGGGAAGACATGAATACCGGAGAAACGGAGCTCGCGCAGCGTTTCCAAAGTTTCCTCAAAAAGCGCTTCCGTTTCTCCCGGGAAACCGACGATGAGATCCGTCGTGACGGCCAGCCCCGGTATGCGGCGCCGCAGTTCTTCGATGAGATGCTTAAATTCGGCGAGGCGGTAATGGCGATTCATGCGGCGCAGCACCGTATCCGATCCGGATTGGAGCGGCAAATGGAGATGCCGGCAGACGCGCGGCTCGCGGTTTATAATGGCAATGAGTTCTTCGGACACTTCCACCGATTCGATGGATCCGAGGCGGATGCGCGAAAGGCCGGGGATGCCCAAAAGGGCTTCGACGAGTGCGGAAAGTGTCGTGCCGTCGTGCAAATCGCGGCCGTAGTTTCCGAGATGAATTCCCGTCAATACAATTTCGCGATATCCTTTTTCAGCCAATTCCGCCGCTTCCCGTACGGCATCTTCCGGTCGGCGCGATTTGAGGCGCCCGCGCGCGTAGGGAATGATGCAAAACGTGCAATAATTGTCGCAGCCTTCCTGCACTTTGATGAAAGCGCGCGTCGTTTCCTCGCCTTCGGCCGTGACGGTCATGTTTTCGAATTCTTTGACTTGCATGATGTCGACGACATGTGAGGAAACGGTGCCCCGCTCCGCTTTTTCAATGTAATCGACGATATGGGCGCGATTTTGATTCCCCACAATGACATCGCACCCGGCTTTTGCCACATCTTTTGGCGAAAGCTGCGCGTAGCAGCCCGCCGCCGCAATGATGGCATCCGGATTCTCGCGGCGAATGCGGCGAATCATCTGCCGCGATTTTTTATCGCCGATGCTCGTCACCGAGCAGGTATTGATGACATAAATGTCCGCGTCTTCTTCGACCGCGGTGTACCCGCGCGACAGAAAAAGACTCCGCATCGCATCGCTGTCGTAGCGATTCACTTTGCAGCCCAGCGTGATAAAAGCCACGCGTTTCCCGATTTGTTCTTCTATCTTTTCCATAAAAAATATTATAGCACATTTTTTTGAAACGATAGGAAACGAGCGTGCGCCGTATTTCCCGAAAAGATCGGTACACGCAAAATTCATGCGCCGAAAAGCGTCTTTTCCACAGACACATTTGCGCCCCGTTTCTGTGCTATAATGGAAATATAAGCTGGGAGCTTGGAGCTTGGAGCTTTACATGTGCGCTGCGCGCCTCGCCGGCATAAAACAGGATATGCGCGTAGCGCATCCTGTATCTCTTCTCCCTTTTCCCTTTCCTCTTCGCTTTTAAAACAGGAATCGTGCCCGAAGGGCACACCTCTTACCTATGCACTATGCACTTTTTTTAAGGAGCCCACCATGAATATCACCGTCTATCTCGCATCGCGCGTCGGGAATCATCCCGATTTTGCCGCCACCGCCGAAACGCTGGGCACTTGGATCGGAAAAAACGGGCATACGCTTGTCTACGGCGGATCGAAAATCGGCCTCATGGGCATTTTAGGCCGTGCGGCTTTGGCTGCGGGCGCACCCGTCATCGGCGTCGAGCCGCAGGCTTTCATCGATAGCGGCGTCCAACTTTCTACCGTCTCCGAGCTCATCGTCACGCCCGATATCGCGGCGCGGCGAAAAGTCATGATGGAGCGCGGCGACATTTTCGTGGCCCTTCCCGGCGGCGCCGGTACCTTGGAAGAAATCAGCGAAATCATTTGCTCGATTCATCTTCACGCACTCCATGCGCATTGCATTTTCCTCAATCTAAACGGTTTCTACGACGGCATGAAATGTTTCTTCGATCGCATGAAAGCGGAAGGTTTCTATCAAGATCGAAAAGATTTTCCCATCCGTTTCGCAGAAAGTACGGAAGAACTTTTGCAAATGCTGGCGGACGCCTCCCATTGACAGAGACGAAAGAATCGCATACAATAATCCCACAAAATATTTCGGCAAAATCAATCACAAACGGGGACGCACCGGTTTCGACAGGAGTTCCTGTATCATGAGCAGCGAGCCGGGATCCCACCATCCCGTTAAACGGTGGACAAACATAAACGCAAAATCTGATTTTGCCTTGGCGGCTTGATCGCCAATATCCTCTGAGCGCCAGCCTGCCGCGCCCTTAGGATACCAACCATGCAGGATACCTTTGCGCCACGTCCGGTAACGCATCGGGAAACACACCGGGATAGGCGAAGCGGGTTCGTTCCCGAGCGAAACTTCGCCGAAAAGCCGATCGGGAACTGCGCTCGGAGAGACTCGTGGGGCAGACTTTTTGGACAGGGGTTCGACTCCCCTCGTCTCCACCAAAAAAATAAGACTGCAGCAAAACCTTTGCAGTCTTTTTTTGTTGCAAATTTTCGGAAACTTACAACTTCGCGTTTCTTCCTTCCCACACAATTTCGCGATACATCGCCGGATCCGTATCGCCCTCCGTGCTGAAAAGAAGCACGACGGAATTTTCATCGAGCCCCAAATGCGCGCGCAAATCCGTATGCGCCTCTTTCGTCATGATCGTATACAACGCGCCCGCCGGCACGGCGCCGGATTCTCCGGAAACGATGCGCGCGTCATCTCCCGCCGGCGCGGCCAAAAGACGCATGCCCGTCGCGGCGACGATGTCGGATGCGGAAACGAAAGCTGTGGCATAGTTTCGCAAAATGTCCCAACCGATCGGATTCGGCTCCCCGCAGGCAAGCCCCGCCATGAGCGTTTGCATCTCGCCGCCCACGCACACAAAATCCGCGCCGCCTTTTTTCGCCGATTGATAATAACAATCCGCCAAATCGGATTCGACGACGGTGACGGCCGGCCCTTTCTCACCGTATTTCGCCGAAAAAAATCCCTGCACGGCGCCCGCCAAAGAACCGACGCCCGCCTGAATGAAAACATGCGTCGGCATCGAGACGCCCGTTTCCGCCAATTGCTCCGCCGCTTCCAGCACCATCGTGCCGTACCCCTGCATGATCCAAAGCGGAATATCCGTGTAACCGGGAAGCGCCGTATCCTGCACCAAAACGGAATTCGGATGCGTTTTCACATACGCATCGGCCAAGCGGACGCAATCGTCGTAATTCACGTCAGTGACGGAAACGTCCGCACCTTCCGCCGCAATGGTATCGCGCCGCACCTCCGACGAGCCCTTCGGCATGTACACGACGGCTTTCTGCCCGAGACGTTTCGCCGCCCATGCGACGCTGCGCCCGTGATTTCCATCCGTCGCCGTCACGAATGTGATATCGCCCAAAATTTCCTTCACTTCATCGGAAACGAGGCGCTCGTAGGGAAGCGCCGCCACATCGAGCCCAAGGCGCGCCGCCATGTATTTCGCAATCGCAAACGAACTTCCGAGCGCTTTGAAAGCATTGAGCCCAAAACGTTTCGATTCATCTTTCAGATACACGCTTTTGACGCCGAGCATTTTCGCCAAATCATCCAAGGAAACAAGCGGCGTCTCGGCATAAGCCGGCATGCTCTCATGAAATCGTTTCGCTTTTCGCAATTCTTCTTCGCCGAAAGGCGCGACGATATCCTCCGCTTCCTTTTTAGGCAAACGATTCGCCGCCCAACGCAGCACCTCCGCCGTTTCCGAAAATGTCCCGCTCATACTGTCCTCCCGTTTCCTCAAAAAATATTTCTTCCAGTATAAACGGAATCGGCAGAAAAAGTAAAATTATTTTTTCACGCAAAAAACGGCCTCCCGCTTTGAGGAAGCCGTTTCTTTTTTATGCAATTCGATTATTCGAGAGCGGTCCACTTGCCGTCTTTGATGGTGAGGACGGCGAGATCCATCTTCGGATCGCGGTGATCGTCGAATGCGAAGACGCCGGTCGCACCTTCGAAGTCTTTGATCTGGGCGAGGGCATCACGGAATTTCTTGCGATCGGTGGTGTCGCCGGATTTTTCGAGTGCCGCATGGATGGTGTACATAGCGTCATAGGACTGTGCAGCGAACTGATCCGGTTCGTGATTGTATTTCGCAATATAAGCTTTGCGGAAATTCTGCGCTTTGTCGGTCTTGCGTTCCGGGTTCCACGGGGAAGCGACCATCGTGCCGTCGGCAGCGGCGCCCGCCTGCTTAATATATTCGGGGCTGTTGAAACCGTTTCCGCCCAGGACCGGCTGGTTCATGCCCATTTCACGCATTTTCTTGACGATGAGGGCGCCTTCCTGGTAGAGGCCTGCCACGGCGATGACATCCGGATTGGCCTGCTGAATTTTGGTGAGCTGTGCGGAGAAGTCGGTGTCTTTATCCGCAAAGGTTTCATCGGCGACAATTTCGAGGCCGAGTTTTTTGCAAATATCGAGGTAGTAGCCGTGTTCGCCGACCATCTGGTCATTGTTGTTGGAATAGAGAATGGCAATTTTCTTGTAGCCGAGTTTCTTCTGGGTCTTTTCGACGATCTGCGGGATATTCATCGCGCCCGGGATCGCGTTTCTGAAAATGTAATCGCCCAGATCGGTGATGCCGGGGCCGGTGGTACCGGTGCCGAATGCGACGACGCCGCTCTGCTGCGCGATCGGGCCTGCGGCCATCATTTCACCGGTGGTCATCGGGCCTTCGATGGCGAGGACTTTATCCTGCTCAATGGCTTTCTTAAATGCATTAATGGCTTCGTTCTTCACGAGTTTCGTATCGTAGGTGAAGAGATCGATTTTGATTTTGGTATTCTTGTTCGCATTGATTTCTTCTACAGCGAGTTCCGCCCCTTCTTTCATCGCGACGCCGTATGCGGCGCCCGGGCCGGTATAAGCGGAAACAAAGCCGATCTTGGCGCTGGTGCCCGCAGGAGCCGCCGCTTCTTTCTTTTCACCGCCGCCGCAACCTGCGAATGCGCCGACCATTGCCACTGCGCAACCGGCAGCGGCCATCCGTTTCAACCATTTCTTTTCCATACATGTACCCTCTTTCTTTTTGTACAAATTTCTATTGCGAAACCAAGGTGCGGTAAGCGTTTTTCCCACAAAAAAACGCCCATCTTCCAAAGAAGACAGGGGCGCATTGCGCGGTACCACCCTACATTGTACTCAAAGCCGTAACGGGGCAATCCGCCGCTTCCTACTCGGTTCGGAAACGGTACTCGCAAGTGATAAAGGCGTCTCTCCACGCCGATTTTCACCACCCATCGGCTCTCTGCAGCTTTGCAGACGTCTTCGTGTCTTGCTCATCGCAATCCGTGTATTTCGCATATATTAGCATGCATTATATCCATCTTTTCCGGTTTTGTCAATAGAGCGGGTGCGTTGATGCGCGGATGCGTTGATGCGTTGATGTGCTGCAGGTATCGCCTGCGGTGACAATTATTGAAAAAGGGAAGAGCGAAGGGGGAAGAAGGAAGAGGCGCAGGTGTGCCCGAAATTTCAGTTCCACGGCCACAAAGGTTCTCCGAGCGTTTCTTCGACGGACTCTTTCGTAATGGGCGCAAAATACACTTTGAGAAGGCAGAGACCGGCGGCGGGGGCGGTCATGCCGAGTTTCTTCCTGTCTTTGCTTTCCAAGATTTTTCGCAAATCTTCCGGACTCTTTTTCCCAATGCCCGCGTCGAGAAGTGCACCGGCGATATTTCTCACCATGTGGTAGAGGAAACCGCCGCCCGTGACGTAGATGCGGATGAGGTTTCCTTCTTTTTTTATCGTAATGTCGTGCAAGTTGCGGACGGGATCGGCGGGGACGGAATTCGATCCGCGAAATGCGGTGAAATCGTGTGTGCCCAAAAGGACGCGCGCCGCTTTTTCCATGTTTCCGATATCGGGCTCTTTCCCGTACGCCCAGGCGTAGCGCCGAAGAAATGGAGAAATTTCTCTTTCCGTGGAAACGAGATACGCGTAAGTCTTCCCGGTATTTTGTTTCCGCACGGAAAAATCTTCGGGGACTTCCCGACTTTGCCGCACGCGAATCGAGAGGGGCAAATACGCATTCAGCGCATACGAAAAACGGTCGCCCGGTATGGTCGACTCGGTGTAAAATGTGCATTCTTGTGCATAGGCATGCACGCCGGCGTCCGTCCGCGCGACAAAATAGAGCGTCGCGTGCTTGCCCGTGATGCGCTCCAATACATTTTCGATGACTTCCTGCACGGCGAGCCCGTTTTCCTGTCTTTGAAATCCGACGAAAGAGGCGCCGTCGTACATGACGGTGATATGAATGTTTCTCATGTTTCCTTTTTTTCTTCTTTATCGGGCAGGATATTGAGGGCGCGGAGTTCCTTTTCTTCACGCTCCATGACCCAGGGCATGATGTGCTCCGGGATGGATTCGATTTCGTCGAGACGCGCGCGGGCTTCGCGGAGAAAACTTTCTTTCATGTAATGCAGCACACGCGGATAATAAAGCGCCTCATCCACGCGGCGCGCCGGGACGAAGACGGAAAGTCTGTCGGGCAAAAGTTCCAAATCAAGAGGAAATGTCGGTCCTTTTTCGCCGTCTACATTCGTCGCAAGCTCTTCACCGCCCACCAGCGTGATGCGCGCTTTTTTTAGATTGATGATATTCACGAAATCGGGGCCGACCTGTCGCCCGCTCAAAAGGATCGGCGCATTGAAAATGACGGTCGACCAATCGAAATTGCGGAAGAGTGCAAGCTTGATGAAACCTTTTTTGCGGTCTTCCGGCGGCAAAAGATTTCGGAAACTGCCGGCCGAATCGGTCAGCATGGCAGCCATAAGGGGCGAGGATGTATCCATTTCCGCGCCGTCTTCCATGACGATGTGGAAACGGTAATTCGGCTGTTTCCCCAGGACTTGCAATCCTTTCATGAAATAGGCGAGGGAGCCGAAAATGGTTTTTTCGCGAATCGTCACTTGGCTCACGGCTTCGGGAATGAGGCCGGCCGCGACGATATTGATGAAATAGCGGCCATTAATGCGGCCGATATCGATTTTTGTCTGCGTCGCCGTCTTCAGCATGCGAATGGCACCGACGGGGAAACGCGGAATATGGAGCGCGCGCGCCAAATCGTTCACGGTGCCCAAGGGGATGAATCCGAAAACGGTTTCCGTCCCTTCCGCGGACAAAATGCCGCTCACCGTCTCATTGACCGTGCCGTCGCCGCCCATGCAAAAGACATCGAAATTTTCTTTTGCGGCTCCGGCAGCCCAACGCTCTGCGTCTCCTTTGGCCGTCGTTTCCTTCGTCACCACATGCTCATATTTTTCGGCGAGCGTCTTTTGGAGAAGCGGCAAAAATTTCGGTGCACGCTCTCTGCCGGACGTGGGATTGACGATGATAACGGCCGTATCCGTATGATGCAATGGAAATACTCCTTTTTCTGTGCGTCTTTCAAGCGGATTTGGGAAACCCGTATCAAACGCCGAAATACCATTTCGCGAAAAGAATGCCCGTCACGGCAAGCACCAGGAAAAAGGCCGCGAAATCTTTGGTCGTATAAGAAAGTACATGCATTTTCGTGCGTCCTTCTCCACCACGATAACAGCGAGCTTCCATAGCTGTCGCCAAATCGTCGGCACGGCGGAACGCCGAAATGAAAAGCGGGACAAGAAGAGGCACCATGGCTTTCGCGCGCTGCCAAATGTTTCCCGAAGAGAAATCCGCGCCGCGAGAAGCCTGCGCTTTCATGATGCGATCCGTTTCCTCCAAAAGGGTCGGAATAAAACGAAGGGCAATCGTCATCATCATGGCGAGCTCATGCGCCGGAATCCCCAATTTCTTAAAAGGGACAAGCAACGCTTCAATGCCGTCCGTCAGGACAATCGGGCTCGTCGTGTACGTGAGAAGCGAAGAAAATCCGATGAGGTATACGA
>CAVHIJ010000018.1:12532-20630 GCA_963635945.1 bacterium
GGTATACGAGGCGCAGCGTCATCAGCGTCCCGTTTTTGAGCCCTTCTTCGGTAATCGTGATCCAACCCCAGGAAAAAATCGCGGTCCCGGGCGTCGAAAGTACGTGAATCATCATGGTGAAGAGAAGAATAATCCAAAGCGGCTTCACCGCACGCACGACCATGCGGAAAGGCACGCCGGACACGACAATCGTCAATGCGATGAAACCGGTGACAAGCCCGTAGGAAACGAGATCACGCGCCAGGAAAATCGCAATGATGAAAATCATCGTGCACAGAATTTTCGCCCGCGGGTCCATGCGATGCAAAATCGAGTTTCCGGGGTAATACTGTCCGAGTGTGATATCCGTCAGCATTAGCGCACCCCCTTTTGCATTTTCATGATGGCATCGGCCGCTTCCTTCGTCGTCACGGCGTCTTCCGGCACGGGAATGCCGCGCGATTTCAAATAAAGAAGCGTCTTCGTGAGCGGCGGTACATCCACGCCGGCTTTTTTGAGTTCGTCCCGATGATGCAGAAAAATATCCATCGGCGCCCCGTCGAGCACGAGTTTCCCGTGATCCATGACGAGAAGCCGCGTCGCCAATTGCGCGATATCATCCATATTATGGGAAACCAAAATGACGGAGAACATGCCCGCTCGGTACCAATTGCGAATCTGCCCGAAAATTTCGCGCCGCCCGATGGGATCCAGTCCCGCCGACGGTTCGTCCAAAATCAGGAAATCCGGCTTCATCGCGATGACGCCCGCAATGGCCACGCGCCGCATCTGCCCACCCGAAAGACGAAAAGGCGAACGTTTCGCATATTTTTCGTAATCCAAACCGACGAATTTCATCGCTTCCTTCACGCGCGCGGTGACCGTTTCCTCATCACAGCCCAAATTCCGCGGCCCGAAAGCGATATCCTCGGCAATCGTTTCCTCAAAAAGCTGCTGCTCCGGATATTGAAACACCATCCCGACGGAATGCCGCTTCGCCATCGTTTCCTTATCTTTACCGGACAAATCCGTTCCGTCGATCGTGACGCGTCCCGACGTCGGATGCACAAGCCCGTTTAAATGCTGAATCAATGTGGACTTTCCGCTTCCCGTGTGCCCGATGATACCGATAAATTCGCCTTTATCGATCGTGAGATCCACATCGGAAAGCGCCGTTTTTTCATAGGGCGTCCCCTTCCCGTATACAAAACTTATATTTTCGACGCGTATCGACATAATGCTTCACCCAACTCCTCATCGGTCATACAATCCTCGCGGATTTTCATGCCTTTTTCATGCAAGCGATGCGCCAAATCGACGGAAACGGGGACATCGAGCCCGATTTCCAGTAATTTTTCCGGTTTGAAGAACACTTCGCGCGGCGTCCCCTGCGTCACCAAATGCCCTTCATGGATGACCAGCACGCGGTCGGCCGTAGCGGCTTCTTCCATGAAATGCGTAATGAGGACGACGGAAATGCCGTCGCGGCGATTGAGCTCATGCACCGTTTCCATCACTTCCGCGCGGCCCACGGGATCCAGCATCGCCGTCGGTTCGTCCAAAATAATGCAATCGGGATGCATGGCGAGGACGCCCGCAATCGCGATGCGCTGCTTTTGCCCACCCGAAAGCATGGACGGCGCATGCTCACGATACGCGCTCATCCCCACTTTTTCGAGCGCCGTATTCACGCGCTCCAAAATTTCATCGTGCGGCACGCCCAAATTTTCCGGACCGAACGCCACTTCCTCCTCGACAATCGCAGCGACGAGCTGATTGTCCGGATTTTGAAACACCATACCCACGCGCCGGCGAATATCCCAGACATTGTCGGGATCCGTCACGGACAAACCTTCCACCGTGACATCGCCTTCCGTCGGAAGAAGCAAGGCATTCAGATGCCGCGCGAGAGTCGATTTCCCGCTGCCGTTCGTCCCGATGATCGCCGTGAACTCGCCTTTTTTGATTTGGCAGGTCACATCATCGAGTGCCTTGAACTCCTTCCCCTCCTCCGTCTCATACGCGTGCGTCAGATGACGGATATCAAATAAGATCGGATCCATAGGTATCCTTCCGTTTGTCAATAAAAACAAAACCGAAAATGTGAACAATATCACATTGTAGTATTATATCATATTTTTCAAATACCAACGGAAAATATAAATCCGTCAATTTCGTTTTTTTCGCATAATGTCGAGGATTTTTTGTCTATCGCAAATTTCCCGGAGACTTTTGTGAGAAACTGTAAATTTTTCAAAGGGCTTATTGTCGAAATCTACACACCGCGCGCTCGGCTCCGGTCTCTGCTGACGGCTGACGGCTGGCGGCTGACGGCTGGCGGCTGACGGCTGGCGGCTGACGGCTGGCGGCTTTAAGCGGTGCGCTGCGCGGCATTATGTTGTAATCGGCGCTTCGCGCCTCGCCGCCTTCGACGGCATAAAACAGAAATCGTCGCCGAAAGCGACACCTCTTCCCTATGCACTATGCACTGTGCACTGTGCACTATGCACTTTTAAAACATAAATCGTCGCCGCAGGCGACACCTGCAACGTATCAACGCATCAACGCATCAACGCTTCTCGCATCAACGCTTCACGCATCCACGCATTTTCCCTCTTTACAAATTTCCTTTATCGTGATAAAGTATTGCAGAAGAAAAGTGGGAGGGCTTGGCATGGCACAGATGACAGATGATTTAAAAATGGTGCATGAAGAAGAAATGACGAATTACGACCGCATCGAGCGCGCCGTCGTTTCCGTCATGCGCCGTCACGGGGCGAAAATTATCGAGACGCCCACATTTGAAGATTACGATACATACGGAAAATATTTTCCGCATCTTCGCCGCGAAATGATTAAGACCATCGGGTCTTCGGGCGAAGTGCTGGTGCTTCGTCCGGATGTGACGGTGCCGCTTCTCAAGACGGCGGCGCGCGAATATCCGGATCCGAAAAAACTTTTGAAATTCGGTTACGTGTCGCCCGTTTTTCGCGAATATTACGGAAAGCTGGCGCACGGAAAATATTTCCGCCAAAGCGGGATGGAAGTTTTGGGCGATGCGACGCCGGAATGTGACGGCGAAGTCATCGCGGCGGCAGCGGAATTTCTGCAAGCGGTCGGCCTCTCGTGCATGCGCATCGATTTGGGGACGGTCGCCTTTATGGACGCGCTCTTTGCCGAACTTCGCATTTCGGAAGATGACCTTTCGCAAATCCTGAAATGTCTGGAAACGCGCAATTTGGTTTCCTTCCGAAAACTTGCCGATTCCCTTCCCATCACGCGTCCGCAGCGAGACGTCCTCCTCGCGCTCCCGCATCTTTTCGGGGATTATGAGGAAACTCTTTCCCACGCGGAAAATTTGTGCCTCAATTCCCGCATGCAAGATGCGCTCACGCGGCTCGCCAAAGTCTATGAATATCTCAAAATCGCAGGCTGCGAGCAAAGCGTCGAGCTCGATTTGGGTTTCACATCGCACATGGGATATTACACGGATTTGGTTTTCCGCATCTACGCGAAAGGCGCGCTGTATTCACTCGTGAGCGGCGGCCGCTACGATTTTCTTTCCGACGAATTCGGCGTCCCGCGCCCGGCGTGCGGCTTCGGTCTCAATATGAATCTTTTGTATGAAGTGCTCGCCGAAGAAAATCTCCTCGCAGCCCCCGCGCCGTCCTGCGATTTGGCGATTTGCTACGAAAAAGCGGATGAATCGCTCATAAAAACCATCCTCGCCCTCCGCGCCCGCGGCTTCTCCGTCATGGGCGTAGACAGCAAAAACACCATCGACCAATCGGACTACCGCCTCGTCATCCGCTACGAAAACGGCCGATTTATCTCAAATGAAAAATTTTTGACGGAAACGGAGATAGAGGGGATATTGAGACAATAGAGAGAATAGCTTTGTACTACATTGGTGCTAAAGCTATGAGCTATGGGCTATGGGCTATGGGCTATGGGCTTTCAAGGTGCGCTGCGCGGCATTTTGTTGTAATCGCTCGCTGCGCTCGCTCGCCGGCTCCGCCGGCATAAAACAGGATTCGTGCCCGAAGGGCACACCTCTTATCTATGCACTGTGCACTGTGCACTATGCACTTTCCCCTTTCCCCTTCACACTTTCCCATTTGGAGGCATACATGTTACACATTGCACTGGCCAAGGGCCGGATTGCCAAGACCGTGATGAAAAAACTTATCGCGGGCGGATTTTGTTTCCCCGATTATTCGGACGACAGCCGAAAACTCGTTTTCACCGACAGTGAAAATCTCATCCGCGTGGCGCTCGTGAAATCGCCGGATGTGACGGTCTACGTCCGGCGAGGCGCCGCCGATTGCGGCATTGTCGGGAAGGACGTGCTGATCGAAGACGACGCGACCGATGTCTATGAAATTTTGGATTTGGGCATCGGGTGCTGCCGCATGGCCGTTTCCGGTATCGCCGGCAAAAAAGACGTGATGCGAAAACGGATTTTGACCGTCGCGACGAAATATCCGACAATTGCACGCCGCTATTTCGCCGATCGTTTCCAGCCCATCGATATTGTGAAATTAAACGGCTCAGTGGAGCTCGCGCCGCTCGTCGGTCTCTCCGATGTCATCGTGGATATTGTGGAAACGGGGACGACGCTTTCGGAAAACGGCATGGAAGTCTACGATTATTTCATGGATTTTTCCGCGCGCCTCATTTGCAATACAGTTTCGTACAAAGTAAAGCAAAACGAATTGAAATCATTTACGGAATTAATCAAATAAAAGAAAGAAGGCTTTCATATGGAATGGATCGAAGTCCCGGAAACGGGTTTCACGCTCCGCGAAGTGCGGACGCTCACAAATCGCGATGTGAATTTATCGGCGGACGTGGAAACGACGGTCGCAGCTGTCCTTCAAGCGGTGCGCGAGCGGGGGGATGCGGCGGTGGCCGAATATACGAAAAAATTCGACGGCGTAGACCTCACCGATTTTCGCGTTTCAAAAGAGGAAATCGAAGAGGCGCTTTCCGAAGTGTCGCCGGAGCTTTTGGAGGTACTCTCCGAAGCGAAGAAAAATATTGAAACGTTTCACAAAGAGCAGCTCCGCGAGACGTGGACGAAGGAATTTCGCGAAGGCGTGACGCTGGGCGAGCTCTATCGCCCGATTTCCCGCGTCGGCGTCTATGTGCCGGGCGGCCGCGCGGCGTATCCTTCCACGGTTTTGATGGATACGGTGCCGGCACTCGTCGCGGGCTGCCCCTCGATCGCGATGGTGACGCCGCCCGGAAAAGACAGAAAAGTAAATCCGAATATATTGGCCGCGGCGCATGTGGCCGGCGTTTCCGAAATTTATAAAGCAGGCGGCGCGCAGGCGATTGCGATGCTTGCCTACGGTACGGAAACGGTCGAGCCCGTTTTTAAAATCGTCGGACCCGGAAACGCCTTCGTCGCGATGGCCAAGCGCCTCGTCTTCGGCACGGTCGGCATCGATATGATCGCAGGCCCCTCCGAAGTGTGCTGCGTCGCAGACGGGCGCGCAAATCCCACGTGGATTGCCGCCGATCTCCTCTCGCAGGCCGAGCACGATCCCCGCGCGGCCGTTTTCCTCGTCACGACGGATGCCGATTTCGGCAAAAAAGTCGAAACCGAAATGAATCACCAAATGAAACTTCTTTCCCGCCGTGAAATCATGCAAAGCTCCGTCACGGATTACGCGAAAGCCTTCCTTTGCAAGGATATCCAGCAATGCTTTGATATCGTAAATAAAATCGCCCCCGAACACTTGGAAATCGAGCTCGAAAATCCGACGGAATATCTTTCGCTCGTGCAAAATGCCGGCGCCGTTTTCCTCGGGAAATACACATCCGAGCCCATCGGCGATTACATGGCCGGCCCCAATCACACGCTCCCCACCTCCGGCACGGCGGCCTTCTCCTCGCCTCTTTCCGTTTCCGATTTTATGAAACACAGCAGCATCGAAATGTATGATGAGGCCGCGTTCCGAAATATTTCGAAAAAAGTCGCGCTCTTTGCCAAAGCCGAAGGGCTCACCGCACACGCCAATGCCATGGAGGTCCGCGATGAAATCTGAATGGATGCGGAGCACCGTCGCCGCGCTCTCGCCCTACGTCGTCGCACCGATTGCGGAAAGGCGCGTCGTCAATGCCAATGAAAATTATGTGAATGTCCTCACGCTGCCGGGCGTCCGGGATGAACTTTCCCGCGCGCTTGAAACTTTCATGCCCGCCATTTATCCCGATCCCATGGCGGAGGCGCTTCGCAAAGAACTTTCCGCCTACATCGGCTGCCGCCCCGAAAATATCCTTTGCGGAAACGGCGGCGATGAAATGATTACGACGATTCTGGGCACATTTTTAAATCCCGGCGACACGCTTTTGACGCATGCGCCGACATTCGATATGTACGCCATCGGCGCGGATATTTTGGGTGCCCGCGTCGTTTCCGTCCCGGATCTTCCCGGTTACAAAAGAAATACGGATGCCATCCTTGCCGCCGTTTCCGAAATCCGGCCGAAAATCACCGTCCTTTGTAATCCGAACAATCCGACGGGCGAGCTTCTCCCCGTTTCCTTCATCGAAAAAATCCTCCGGGCATCGGGCGGCCTCGTTTTCGTAGATGAAGCGTATATGGAATTTGCAAAAGAAGAGGAAAGCGTCAAAGGCCTCATCGGGAAATATCCGAATCTCATCGTCCTTCGCACGCTCTCCAAAGCCTTCGCGATGGCCGGTTGCCGCTTGGGCTACGCCGTCGCCGATGCCGAAATCATTTCCGCGCTGACGAAAATCAAGCCGCCCTACAATGTGAATTCCTTCACGCAGCTCTTGGCGCCCATCGTCCTACATCGGCGGGAAGAAATATTCAAAATCCGCGATGCGATATGCGAGGAGCGCGAGAAACTTTTCGCCGCCCTTTCCGGCATCCCCGGCCTTTCCGTCTACCCTTCCCGCACGAATTTCCTTCTCGTGCAAACGGAAAAAAATCACGAAGAAATCTTCGAAGCATTGCGCCGCGAAAATATATTGGTTAAAATTTACAGAAACAGACCGGATCTGCCGCGCGCATACCGCATCACCGTGACGGATCCCGATACGAATTCTCTCATCCTACAAGTTTTCAGGGAGGCACTCTCATGAGACAAGCAAGCATCACGCGCACCACGGCCGAGACCGACATCACCCTTACGCTTGCCTTAGACGGCAGCGGAAAGTTCTCCGGCACGACGGGCATCGGATTCCTAGACCACATGCTCACCCTCCTCGCCGCGCACGGCGGATTGGATCTTTCGCTTTCCTGCCGCGGCGATTTGGACGTCGATAATCATCACACCGTCGAAGATCTCGGCATCACGCTCGGAAAAGCGCTGGCAGAAGCCCTCGGAAACAAAGCGGGCATCCGCCGCTACGGCTGTTTCTTCTGCCCGATGGATGAAGCGCTGACGCGTGTCGTGCTCGACCTCTCCGGCCGCTCCTATCTCGTCTGGGACGTTTCCGTTCCCGTCGAACGCATCGGCACATTTGAGACGGAAACGGCGCGCGAATTTTTCCTTGCGCTCTCCTCCCATGCCGGCATGACGCTCCACATCGCCAATCTTTACGGCACAAACGGCCATCACATTTTGGAATCCGTCTTCAAAGCATTCGCCCGCGCGCTCAAAGAGGCCGTCCGCATCGAAGGCGATGCCGTTCCTTCCACAAAAGGCACATTATGAAACCAATCGCCATCATCGATTATGACGCGGGCAATCTCGGAAACGTCATCCGCGCCGCCCGCCGCGCAGGCCTTTCCGTTTCCGTCACAAGAAAACCGGAAGAAATCCGCGCCGCCTCCGCCATCATTCTTCCCGGCGTCGGCGCCATGGAAGATGCCATGCATCACCTTTGCGCTTTCGGCCTGGCTGAAATTCTGAAAGAGGAAACGGAAAAAGGGAAAAAACTGGTCGGCATATGCCTCGGCATGCAGGCGCTCTACGAAATTTCCGAAGAAGGAGGGAACATCCCCGCGCTGGGACTTTTGCCCGGGCGCATCGCCCGTTTCCCAAAGGGCGACCTCAAAGTCCCGCACATGGGCTGGAACGAGCTTCGTATTCACCGCCCGCATCCCGTACTGGAAGGACTCCCGCCCCGCGCGCATGTCTAT
>CAVHIJ010000019.1:0-17754 GCA_963635945.1 bacterium
CATTCCAATTGCTCCGATTCGGGATATCGTTTCATCAGTTTTTCCATGAGCGCCGCTTCGGATGTGAAAGATTGCGGATGCGGGCGAATAATTATATGATTTCCGGTCGCCAAAAGCGCATCGATGAAACGCTCGCCCAATTTATTTAAAATAGAGGACGGCCCCCAGGAAGGCGCCAAAAGTACCGTACGGGGATGCGCGGGAAGCGGCGGGGCGTCTTCGAGCCGTTTCTTCATCTCATCCATGTACGGAATGCCGACCAATGTGATTTCTTTTTCGGGAAGACCGCGAAGCGCTTCCAATTCGCGAAGCTGCTTTCTCTGATAGTCGCCGGAAATCAGCACCGCATCATAATAATCGAGCCCAAACATCCGATACAATGTGAGATCCGTCGGCGCATGCGGCAAATGCACGTACCAATCGACCTCGGGCGAGCGTTTCCATTGCAGGACGTCCAGCCCCGGCGTCGTGGAGAGCACGATATAGGCTTTCAAAAAATTCAGTTTGGAAAATCCGCGATTTCCGTGACCGATGCATTCCGCTTTAAATCCGGAAAACGACGCACGAAAAGCGGCATCATCCTCCGATGCCGTCAAATACAAAACCGGGAAACCGCACTCACTGAGCTTTCGGCACACCGGCTCGAAAATGCTCCAGTACCGTTTATCATCCGAAAAAATCACAAGCGGCCATTTTTGATCGTTGCTTTCTCTCTTGGCTCCGCCCGTCAGTATAAAGCGCAGTTTCACCCACCACGTCTTCATCAAATAGCGCGCAACGCCCAAAATTCCGATTAAAATGGTAAAAAGCATACTCCCTGTACCGGGATCAATGTATAAAATCATGCGGCCATTCGCTCCTCATGTAACAAAATTAGCGATTTTGCCTTTTCAAAAATGTCTCCAATAGTTTACTTTCGGCCAATATTTCTTCCCGGCTCCATTGCAGAGAATCCGGGCGGCCTTCGCGGATTCGTTTCAAAAAATCCACCGTTTCATACCGAAGTCCCTCGCCTTCGAATTTATAGAAATATTTCCGATTGCGGTTTATATCCTCATACCGCACATCGAAAAATTCCGTTTTCCACCAAGGCGCAGGCACGTATACATACCCCTCTGTCCCGGAAATGACGAGGCTCCCTTCCGATTTCCCGTTAATCGCCACGATGGCAGACGCCGCGACTTCCGGGTAATAGAAATTGATTTTTGTGAAAATATCCACACCGTCTTCATAATACGGCAGGAAATCCACTTTGTCGTACTGTGTGCCCAATAATTTAAACACGGCAAGAATCGGATAGACACCCAAAGAGAGGACACTGCCGCCTGCGATGCGCACCTGATTTTTCGCTTCTTCTTTTAAAATCTGAGTGAAGTTGGCATCCACGGAAAGTACTTTTCCGATATGTCCGCTTTTCACCAAGGAGATTAATTTTTCGAAAGCGGGACAATAGGCCGTTTTTAGTCCTTCCATCAAAACGAGGCTCTTTTGCTCTGCCAAATCAAAAAGATGCTTTGCCATCTCATAATCAGCACAAAACGGATATTCGGTCAAGACGTGTTTCCCGGCCAAAAGCGCTTTTTCGATAAAATGGGGCCGACGGGCAAGCGGTACATTAATATAGACGGCATCGCAAGTTTCAAAAAGAGATTCCGCCGTCTCATAAGCGGGAAGCTCGGAGAAACAAGATGATTTATACATTTCCTCCCCGTCATCCGGCTCCGTATACGCCCCCACGACTTCGGCACCGCTCACAAAGCGCATTTCGTCTATGAAACGATCCAAAATTTTTTCGTTTCCCAAAACGCCCAGCCGAATGGCGCTCCGATTTCGGATATCCGTACTGGAAATCCCCTGCGTCCGCTCCAAATAAATCACGTCGCAATATTCTTTTAAATAATCAAAATGCCCCTTCCAATCGGAGCCCACGGTAAAAATATCGACACCATATTTCCGAATGTCATCGATTTTCTGCCCGGCGTATTCCTCCACAATGATAAGATCCGCAAATCCCGTTTCCTTCACGTGATCGATTCGGGTCATCAAATCATCCTGCACATTAAATTTCCCGCGCGATTTATCGAAATAATCACTCGTGACGCCGACGATGAGATAATCCCCCAGCGCTTTCGCCCGCTGCAAAAGTTTGTAATGCCCTTCGTGAAAGAGATCGAAAGTCCCGTACGTAATGACTTTTTTCATGCTAATTTTCGTCTCCGTCAACAGCAAAGAAAGCCTTTAAAAAAATCTTCATAGCACGCAAAGACCCGACGGAAACACGCAAATATTCATGCAGTAATTCATTTCCGTACGCATGTACCAAAACCTGATATTCTCTCTCCAGACGCTCTGCCACATTTTTAGCCGGATGCTTTGTTTTTACCAAGATATAATTACCGCTGCAGTCTCGGCATTCATACCCTGCCTTAAAAAACGCATTCAATGTATACGATTTTCCTTCTTTTTCCTCTTGCACCATTTTTTCCAAAATATCCGGATGCTCCAAAAGTCTTTCCCCGAAAAGTAATGCTACGGAATTTACATCAAACGTCAATTTGGCATGTTTAATGTACTCGATGATTTGGGGATGAGAAACAATAACACCCAACCGAAGTGCCGGTATGGCAAATGCTTTGGAAAATGTCCTAAGAAGAATGACATTCTCATGATTTTTTACAATCGGCAAAAATGTTTTGTCACAATAATAATGATAGGCCTCATCAATCACGACAACGGCTCCGATTTCTTCAGCCTTTTTCACCACGCGTTCGACTTCTTCGTCCGTATAAACATTTCCCACCGGATTATTCGGATTCAACAAAGCGACAACCCGAGTATTCGTCGTCATCGCATCCAAAATCTCTTCAATATCCACCGTCATATCAGCATGATAAGAGACGGGCACATGATGGTAACCCAAAATCCTGCAATTTACGGCATACATCTCAAAAGAAGGGGAAACCGTCACCACATCTTTTCCTTTTTCGCCGAAAGTTTCCAAAATGTAGCGAAGTCCGGTATCCGATCCGTTCGTCGCCGTCACTTCGGTAAAATCAACTCCAATAAAATCGGCATATTTTTGTAAAAATCGATCCGGCTCCGGATAGACGGAAAGAAAGGCAGGTGTAATTTCTTTCAGTACATCGTCTACAAATTCTTGCGGCAATCCTTCCGGATTCTCATTCATATCATATCTGAATTTATCGTACCGTCCCTGCATCGGAAATACGCGCACGGTGTTTTTTATATCTTTATTAACATAGTAATTCATCACCGATACCCCTTATTCTCGCCTCTTAAAATGCGTTTCTAATATGGTGAACGCGCGGCAATTGTCCCGGCGGTTGCAAAATTTCCACGACGTCGAAACGGGCGTAATACGTATCCAATCCTTTTTCGGCAAAATACACCTCGGCACAATAGCGAATATGCTGTTGCTTTGTCGGCGTGACGGCTTCGGCGGGGAGACCGTAACGCAGACTGCGCCTCGTTTTCACCTCGACAAAAACCGTTTCCTTGCCATCCTGCATGATGAGATCCACTTCTCCGTGACGGCGGCTGTAATTTGCGCAAAGAAAACGCATCCCGCGCGATTCCAGATACTCGCGCGCGATACGTTCTCCCGCGTTTCCGAACGTTTTATTCCCCACCGCGCACCTCCATACCTCACCAATTATTTCGGAAGAAACTGAAAGGCGTCTCCGGTGGCTTTGGCCCTCTTTTTTCCAGCATCTTTCGATACGATTCCACTACCTCGATTAAAATATCGTGCCATTTTTCATCGGCGTTTTCCGTCTCCGGGTCGGGTAATACGAAAAATTTCTCGGATTTCAGATATGTTTCCGCCTTTTCGGCCTGCTCTTGCGTATCCGTCCCGATGCAGGCGCTTTTTTCGATATCGTGCCGCTCATAATACGGCGCTTTGGCAAAAAGCGTATCCGGATCGGCA
Organism: bacterium; assembly: GCA_963635945.1. Lineage (GTDB taxonomy): Bacteria > Bacillota > Negativicutes > Veillonellales > Dialisteraceae > UBA1822. The sequence goes on from CAVHIJ010000019.1 coordinate 3,950, forward strand.
GAAAGCCAAGTGATGACAGGAATATCTTCATCGATACCGGCCAAAAAAATTCTGGACGTGAGCTCATCGAAAGAAATCACGACATCCGGCCTCTCATCGCGCAAAATGCGAAGCAAAGACACCTTTGCCGCTTTCACCATACGAAAATCCTGCTCGCGTGCCGCCGCTTTTGAAATCGGTTTGAGACAAAGTTTGAGCGCTTTCAAAAGCACGCTCGGCCGCACGACCATTTCACCGGGGACATAATACAAATTGTAAAATTTTGCTTCTTCAGGCCACGGAAATACGGGCAAAGCCTTTTTATTTTCATCGGCAAAAACAGCCGTGACCTCATACTCCATCTTGCAAAACAGCGCCGCCATACGCGGAAGACGTTTGTGAATTCGGTTTCGTTTCCCGGAGAAACGGTGAAAATCCGCCAAAAGTACTTTCATGCCGCAATCTGCCTTTCGAAAAATCCGCGCATTATTTCAAATGATGACTGCCGCGTTCGGTAATCGGCACACCGGCTTTACAAAGCGGACAATCTTCGGGTTTATACGTCGGGACTGTCAAATGAAGCAACGGATATACTTTTTCTTTCGGAACGCCGAAATCGGCCGTGCCGCCGGAACGATCCACAAAAAGTCCGATACCGACGATATCGGCGCCGGCGCGATTGGCGACGTCCACCACTTCTTTAATGGATCCGCCCGTCGTCACGATATCTTCCACAATGAGAATCTTCTCGCCTTTTTCCAGACGGAAACCGCGGCGAAGCGTCATGACGCCGTTTTCTCTTTCGGTAAAAATGGAGCGCACCCCCAAAAGTCCCGCCGTGATTTGCGAGAGAATGATGCCCCCCGTCGCCGGTCCCACGACTGTTTCAATGCCCATATTCTTGAAATGGGCGGCAAATTCCTCGCACAGCTTTTTCGTATATTCCGGGTGCTGGAGCACGTTGAATTTCTCGACATAAAGCGGGCTGTGAAGTCCGGATGTCAAAAGGAAATGACCTTCCAGAATGGCTTTCGTTTCCCGAAGCAATGTTTCGACTTCTTTTTCATTCATGATGAATCTCCCTCATTTCTTTTAAAATCATTTCCAAAGCTTTTTGTGAATCCTCTGCCTTCGTAATCGGACGCCCGATGACGAGACGTGATGCACCGGAGGCAAGAGCCGAGGCAGGCGTTGCAATGCGTTTCTGATCGCCCACAGCGGCAAAAGCGGGACGAATCCCGGGCGTCACGATTTCAAAATCGGCCCCCAATTCATCTCGAAGCATACGGGCTTCCAGAGGCGATGCGACCACACCGGCTACGCCGCTCTCTTTGGCCAGTTTCGCCAATCGAAGCACCTCACCCGCAATCGGAAGGCGTCCGCCCGTTTCCTCCCACGCCGCATCATCCAAAGCGGTCAAAACCGTCACGGCCAAAATTTTCGGCGCCGGAATACCGAGCATTTTTGCCGTATCTTTTGCACTCGTGACGGCCGCTTCCATCATGGCGCGCCCGCCCTGCGCATGCACGGTGATAAAATCGACGCCCAAATGCGTCACGGCCATCACCGCCTTTCCCACCGTATTGGGAATGTCGTGCAATTTCAAATCCAGAAAAATCAGTTTCCCTTTTTCATGCAAATAAGAAATCGCCGCGTTTCCGGCGCTGTAATACAATTCCATTCCGACTTTATAAAAAGAAACGGCATCGCCCAATTTTTCCGTCACGGCGACAAGTTTCTCAAAATCATTCACGTCCAAAGCGACAATCAGTCGATCGTCGGCTGTGATTTTTTCCATCTGTCAATTTCCTTTCTCCGCCGATTTCATTTCATAAAATACCTCATTATATTATAGTGTACCCTTTTCGGAACCGCAACAAAAAAGCTCTCGAAACTTTTTCCGAGAGCTCATTTTTCTTATTTCTTTTCAAATGCGAAACGTGCGATTTTTTCGCCTTCCGACGGTTTCCGTCTCTTAATACATTCATAACCGATGAACAGAATACAGAACCAAATCGGTGTGATGTAAAGTGCGATGCGGGTATCGTCGCGGAAACCCGATGCCACCACGACGCCCAACAAAAACAACATGGTCAGGTATCCGCTGTACGGTGCAAACGGCATTTTATACGCCAGTTTCTTTACTTCTTCTTTCGAAAGAGAAGCACGGAATTTTTGCTGTGTGCGCAGAATGACAAACCATGTCCACAGTGCGCCGAAGGAACTGACGGACGTGACGTAGACGAACACTTCGGCCGGCATAATGTAATTCAGCAAAACGGCCAAAAGCAATACGCCTGCAGAGAAAAGAATCCCGACCCAAGGCAGGCGGTGGCGATTGAGAGTTTGAAAACAGCGGGGCGCTTTGCCTTGCAAGGACAAATTGTAAAGCATACGGCCGGAGCTGAAAATGCCGGAATTGCACGAAGAGAGTACCGCCGTAATGACGACCATATTGATAATATCGGCTGCACCCTTTATTCCCAGTTTCTCAAATGTCACCACGAAAGGACTTCCCATATGCCCGATTTCATTCCACGGATAAATGGACATGATGACGCCAAGGGAAAGTACATAGAAAATCAGAATACGCCAGAAAACTTCATCGATGGCTTTTTTAATCGTAGAACGCGGATCATGAGCCTCGCCTGCCGTGACGCCGATGATTTCAATCCCCAGATAGGAATACATGACCATGACAAGCGCCATGAGCGTTCCTTCTATTCCATTGGGGAAGAATCCGCCGTTTGCCCACAAATTGCTGATGCCGGTCGCGATGCCGCCGTTTCCGAGACCGAAGAAAATCATGCACGCACCGCTTATAATCATGAAAATAATCGTGAGAATTTTGACGAGAGCAAACCAGAACTCAAATTCACCGTAAGCGGAAACGGCGATGAAATTGACGCTCGTCATAATGACAAGTGCAATGAGCGCCGAGAGCCATTGCGGGACATCCGGATACCAAAAATTCACGTAAATACCGACGGCCGTAAGCTCGGCCATACAGGTCACAATCCACATGTACCAATACGTCCAACCGGTGAGATAGCCCCATTTCGGTCCCAAAAATTTCGCGGCATGTGCGCTGAATGCACCGGAAACCGGATACGCAACGGACAATTCTCCCAATGCGCGCATGATGAAGTAAATGGCAATTCCACCGATGACATACGTCAAAAGGACGGAAGGACCGGCGAGCTCAATCGCCGTCGCCGAACCCAAAAAGAGCCCGACCCCGATCGCTCCGCCCAGCCCGATCAGCTGGATATGGCGATTTTTGAGACCGCGCTCCAAATTTTCCTGCATTTCCTGATCTTGATTCATTTGGATCCCCCAATAGTCGAAACGGCTTGCGCCATTTCCAATGTCGACCGGCACCGCTTACCGTCTCCGCGCTCCGGCGCAGATGCAGTGTCTATTGCGACCTTGACAGAAAGAATTCTTTCTGCCTGAAACGTTTGCCATTATACTCTCTGCTTCTCGCCGTAGCAACATACGCAAAATGAATTAGCGGTATGCGTTAAATATATATCCATCATATTCCTAAAGCTATGACGAAATAATGTTGTATTATGATTATTTCTCATGCGAATTCCATGCATTATAAAATCCGCGCATAGTACGCGGATTCGTTTCTTTTATAATTTCGTGTTTGGGAAACTATTTCCCCTGTTCCGATTCCCGGTTCTGTTTCTGTTTCTTTTGTTTCCCGTACCACCACATGGCGCCATATACGACCGCCACAAAGATGATGACAACTGTGAGGCGAAGGGAATTTTGCTGCACGAGCACCAAATCGTGCCCGAGACAGACTTCCAGCGCAACGGACGGCAGTTTCCCTACAAAACTTCCGATCAAATGCCGTTTGAAAGACATGGACGACAATGCGGAAATCGCCGTCACGAGTCCGTTCGGCATATAGGGAATGGCGCGCGCCACGGCGACGGCCTGCCACGTCTCGTATTGTTCCAAGCGAGAAAGCGTCCTGCTCTTGGCGATAATATTTTTGGCCATCGTGCGAAACAGCACGCGCATCGCCCAAAAGGAAATGATAACGCCCACCGTTTCCGCCACCCACGAAATCATCGTGCCCCAGAAAAGGCCGAAAATAAGCCCGTTTGCGGTGGAAATAAAAATCGAAGGCAGAAATCCGACGATATTAATCACCACATCGATAAAAAAGCTCACAAAAACGGCCCAAGCGCCGAAACTTTGCAAATAGGCAATGAGCCCCGGCAAATCATGCCGGCGCGTCAAATGCACAATCGTCGGATAAAAATCCGGTGCCAATAAATGAATCGATGCCAGAGACAGAATTAAGAGCGCAAGAAGCCACAGACGACACTGCCGCTCCCGTTTCTCATCCCAATCCCGGTATTTCATTTTACATCCTTTGCGATTTCTTTCGCATAATTTTGCACATATTCGGAAATCGAATCGCGCGCAATCGTATCTCCGAAGCGAATCGGCTCCGTCTCCAAATCACCTAGCCGGTGCGGAATCGCGATCCCCGTCTTCTCCGCAATATTTCGCAGCGTATCATATGCATTTTCGGAAACGGAGACTCCGAGCGCTTCCGCCATCGCATTCGGGAATTTATACGGATGCGCGGTACTCGCAATCACCGTATGCACGCCGCGTTCCATTTTCCCGGCCCGGCGCAAATTATGATACACCGTGTAAGCAACCGCCGTATGCGGATCCATCAGATATTCATACGATTCATACACGCCGGCGATCGAGCGCTCCACGTCCTCGCCTTTTGCCCAGCCGCCCATTATTTCGGACGCCACCCGTTCCATGACTTTTTCGGAAACGGCATACCGCCCCTCGGAAGACAATAGCGCCATCGCACGTGCCACATCGGCCGCCGAATCCGTCATATAATACAGAAAACGCTCGAAATTCGAAGAAATCAAAATATCCATCGAAGGAGATTCCGTCAGATAAAATTCACGATTCTTATCATAAGCGCCCGTCGCAAAGAAATCCGCCAAAATGTGATTGTCATTCGAAGCGCAGACCATCTGCCCGATAGGTACTCCGATTTGCTTGGCAAACCACGCCGCCAAAATGTTTCCGAAATTACCCGTCGGCACGACAATATTAAAATGTTCGCCTTCGGCAATCGTACCGTTTCTCACAAGCTCGGCCCAAATCCACACGTAATAGACGACCTGTGGGAAAAGACGCCCAATGTTGATGGAATTCGCCGAGGAGAATACCACTTCGCGGCCGCCCGTTTCCTCCGTGAGACCCGCCGAGAAAATCCGTTTCACGGCCGATTGCGCATCGTCGAAATTACCTTCAATCCCGCACACGCGGACATTATCGCCCGCCTGCTTTTGCATCTGATCTTTCTGAAGCGGCGACACCCCGTGCGACGGATAGAACACGCAAATATTCGTCCCGTCCACATCGCGGAAACCTTCAAGCGCCGCTTTCCCCGTGTCGCCCGACGTCGCCGTCAAAATCAAAATGCGACGCGACTCTTTGCATTCCTTTTTCGCCCAAGTCAAAAGATACGGAAAAAGAGAAAGCGCCAAATCTTTGAAAGCGCACGTCCGTCCGTGGAACAATTCCGCCACGGAAAACGCTTCATTGACGCGTTTCACCGGCACCACTTCTTTTACGGCAAATGTCGTATCATAAGCCCGATGCACGAAATCGACGAGCACATCCTCCGGAATATCCGCAAAGAAACGTTTCAGCACAAAAACCGCCGTTTCCACATACGAAAAATCTTTCAAAATGTCATAGGAAACAAAAGGCGCCGGCATGCTTTCCGGTACATACAGACCGCCGTCCGCGGCCAATCCGCGCAAAAGCGCCTCCGCCGCCGATACCGTCTCCCCGCTTCTCGTACTCACATATTTCATACAATAACCCCCGACATTCTTTATAAAAAAAATTCCGAAAAATCGTCATTCATGTCCTATATTTTAACACAGAAAGAACCGAAATAGATATACGAAATACACAAAAAGAAAACCCGAAGCGCTATATGCTTCGGGCTTTATTTCTGGTGGATGATCAGGGTCTCGAACCCCGGACACCCTGATTAAGAGTCAGGTGCTCTACCAACTGAGCTAATCATCCGTTCGACGAAGAAGATTTTACCACTCGCGGGCTTTTCTGTCAAGATTTTTTTGCTTTATCCAGCATAATATCCAGGATGACATGATCCGTTTCCACCATGCCGGGAATGCTGACGCGGCCCATATTACGAATACAGTCTTCGGCCGTTTTTCCGGCGATGCCGTCCGTCTCTCGAATCACGGCACCCTGCATGGCAAGCATGGCACTCATGAGGCCGCCGGCCGCCGCAGTGGCGAGCTTGAGGCCGCAGCCGACTTTGCCGCCGTCGCAAATAATGCCCGTGATATCACCGGCCATATTGCGAATGGCGCCCGTGATTTCTTTATCGCCGCCGCCCATGAGCCACGTAATCGCCGCCGAAGCCGCGGGAGATGCCGCCATGGCACAGGCGCAAATCGCGGACAGTTTCCCTACATAGGAATTAATATATTCATTCAAAAGATGTGCAAAAGCAAGCGCTTTCACCGTCATTTCCCGCGAGGCGCCGAGTTCTTTGGCCGCCTCCGCGACGGGAAGCGTCACCGCGATGCCTTTTGAGCCGGATCCCGCCGAGCTCATGACGGCATACGGGCAACCGTCCAAGCGTCCTTCGGTTGCGCTCGAAACTTTTCTCATAATGCGTCCCAAAAGCGCATCACCCAAAACTTTACTCTTCTCGGGATGCATCACTTCGGAAATACCGACACCGACGCCGGGCGTATTCATGCTGTAGGAAACGGCCGCTTCATTCATGACAACACCGTCTTCCAAAAAAGCCAATTCCTCAACAGTTGCCGAATCCACCAGCGCACGAATTTCGGAAATTTTCATCTCACGAAGTTTTTCCAATAAAGGATCCGTCGCTTTTTTCCCGGCCTCTTTTTCACGCAGCACCTTCCCATTCGCACGCGTCAAAATAATATTGGCGTGAGAGGCGGAAATAATCGATTCACCGAGCCCTTCCGTCGTTTCCACGCGGCACTCCACATATACGCCCTGCCGGCTCTTATCGATATCGACCGACACCCCGCCTTTTCGCACCAAAGCTTTGGCCGCATCGGAAACCTCCGGCGTGATGGACTGCAAAAGTTCCAATTCTTTCTCCGGATTTTTCAGAAACGCTCCCAGCGCCGCCGCATACGGAATACCCACTTCATCAAAATTCGGAATCCCGACGGCCATCCCGTTTTTATAAATATTTCCGCTGACCAATACATCTGCATGCAAAATTTCGCCGCCCACGGCATGCGCCGCATCCGCCGCCGCCAATGCCACCGCGACAGGCTCCGTACATCCGAATGCCGGCACCACATTGTGCCGCAGCATCGAAATCATCTCGTCTTTTGTGAGTCCCATGATTTCCCCCTCAAGGTTTCTCAAACTTCGGAAACGAAAACTTTCCTTAATATCAAGCCTTTTCGCCCACGCCGCTCAAAATTTCAAAAAGAACCTGCGCACTTCCGGAAAGCGCCACATCCTCCCTTTTGGCGACGACAAGACGCGAGACCAAACTTTCCTCATTCAAAATTTTCACCGTAAGTCCGCTCACCGTCCTTGCAATAGATTCCGGTACAATCGCAAGACCGAGCCCCGCCCTCGCCCACGAAAGGCAGGTACGGGAATCGTCCGCCGTACAGAAAATATTCGGCGTGACCTCCTTTCTGTCAAACGCATCGTGAATAAAACTTTCCCATCTCCGATACACCAAAAGCGGCACGTCCGTCAAATCTTCCGCTGTCAAAGTTTCCGGTTTCCCGGCGAAAAACGATTCCGACCCGCAGATCGTCATCCGATCCTTGCGAAGCGTCGCCATCGTAAGCCCGTAAGACGGAAACGGAGCCCTCAAAATCGCAAGCTCGATATGCCCCTTTTTCAGCAATTCCGTCAGCTGATACGTATTTCCTTCAAACACTTTGAAACGAATCGCTTTCGACATGTCGCGGAAAAGCGAAAGACCGGAAAAAAGCTCCGCCGATGCCGCCGAGGAAACCAGACCGAGGCGGACTGCGCCCTCACGCCCGTTTCTGAAATTTTCAATTCCTTCTTCGATAGACGCCGCGAGCTCCAGCATGCCCGTCGCATAGCGATAGAGCATGCGCCCCGCGTCCGTGAGACGAATCTGCCTCGCACCACGCTCAAAAAGCGGCACTTGGAATTCTTCTTCCAAAGCGCGCATCTGCTGAGAAAGCGGTGGCTGCGACACGTGCAACTTTTTGGCCGCCGCCGTAATCGTCCCCTCTTCCACAATCGCCGCAAAATATTTGAGCTGCCGAAATTCCATATTTTTCTCCTTACGAAACGTCCGAAAAAGCGATTTCTTCCGAACTGTTTCCAAAAATTTCAAATCCATATACTCCGCATATAGAAGCAAAGGAAATAAATATATCCCCTATATCTTTTCTTATGATACCATAATATAGGAGTCGTGTGCAATGCACTACAGATACTTTCAATAAGGAGCTTTTATGAAACTGTTGTGGGATTTGTTTCGCACATTTGCCGGCATCGGCGTCGTCACATTCGGCGGCGGATACGCGATGCTGCCTTTTTTGGAACGCGACATTGTCGGGAAAAAATGGGCGACAACCGATGAACTTTTGGATTATTTCGCGCTGGGGCAATGCACGCCCGGTATGATTGCCGTCAATGTCGCGACATTTGTCGGATATAAACTGGCCGGATTTACCGGCGGCCTTTTCGCGACCATCGGCGTCGTCACGCCCTCCTTTATCATCATCAGCATCATCGCCGCTTTTCTTTCCAATTTCGCCGACTCGCCCATCGTCATTCACGGCTTTGCCGGCATCCGAGCCTGCGTCTGCGTCCTCATTTTGGATGCCGTCATCACACTCGGGAAAAAATCTTTGAAGGAAATGCGCGCAATTATTATTTTCCTCCTCATTTTGGGCGCTTCTCTCTTCACGCCGATAAGCCCCGTCTTTCTCACACTCACCGCAGGTGTCCTCGGACTTTTGCTTTTTAAAAAATAAGAAACCGCATTTTTACATATTCCCATATTTTTTCCTATCGGGAGAAACAGCATCATGCCGGATTTTTGGAGTAACATTTCGATTCAACTTTTCTTTGAATTTTTTAAAACGGGACTTTTCGCCGTCGGCGGAGGATTGGCGACGCTCCCATTTCTTGTGGAAATGAGCCGCGTGACCGGTTGGTTTTCCGCCGCCGATATCGCCAACATGATTGCCGTTTCCGAATCGACACCCGGCCCCTTGGGCATCAATATGGCCACATACGCCGGCTATCAAACACTGGGTATTTGGGGCGGATTGATTGCGACCTGCGGTATTGTCTGCCCGGCGCTCTTCGTCATCGTCCTCGTTTCCGAAGCGCTTTCCGCTTTTAAAAATTCCGTCATCGTCTCGCGCATTTTTTCCGGCCTTCGCCCTGCCAGCTGCGCCCTCGTCGCCGCGGCGGGATTAGGCGTTGCGAAAATCGCACTCCTCCGCCCGGACGAGTATACCGCGACCGGAAATTTCCTCTCCCTCGTCGATTGGAAAAGTTTGCTGCTGGCACTCGTGATTTTTTGGGCATATAAAAAATATAAGAAACATCCCATTCTCTACATCATCTTCTCCGCCGCCGTCGGCATCGCATGCGGTTTGTAAAAAAAAGAAACAAAAAAGTCGAGACTGACTTCGGATTTTCTCCGTCGTCGTCTCGACTTTTTATTTGTTTCTATATTATACGGAAAGTCCCGGGAAATCTAATGTCGCAAAAAGATCGGCAAGCGTTTCATTTCTCCGAATCACCTGAATGCTTCCGTCCTCTTTCAAAAGAAGCTCCTGATGGCGTAGTTTCCCGTTGTAATTAAATCCCATGCTGTGTCCATGCGCGCCCGTATCGTGGAAGACCAAAAGATCGCCCGTATCGATTTTCGGAAGTTTGCGCCCGATGGCAAATTTATCGTTATTTTCGCAAAGCGAGCCCGTGACGTCATACGTTTCCGTAAGCGGCGCATTTTCTTTTCCCAAAACGGTGATGTGATGATACGAACCGTAAAGCGCAGGCCGCATCAAATCCGCCATGCACGCATCGAGCCCGATATAATCGCGATAAATATGCTTGTAGTGAATCGCACGTGCAACGAGATACCCGAAAGGCCCCGTGATGCAGCGGCCGCATTCAAAGGAAATGCGCGTCCCGCCAAAACCGTCCATCAGCTCATCATAAAGCGCTTTAGCGCCTTCACCCAGAGCCGTAATATCGACTGCTTCCTCTTCCGGGCGATACGGAATTCCGATCCCGCCGCCGAAATCGATAAAAGACACCGTGACCCCATAACGCTCCCGAATTTCCCTCGCCAATTCAAACATCATGCGAATCGTCCCCAGAAGTCCTTCCAATGCCAACTCGCAGGAAATGACCATCGTATGAATCCCGATGTACGAAATCTTTTTGGAAACGGCCCATTCCACGCATTGCATGAGTTGCTCGCGCGTCATGCCGTATTTCGCTTCCTCCGGTTTCCCGATAATCGCATTGCCCCGCGTAAGCTCCGGCCCCGGATTATAGCGGAAACAAATTTTCCCCGGCACGAGGCCGAGTCTGTCCATATCATCCAAATTTGACACATCGTCCAAATTCACGATAGCGCCCAAAGCCGCCGCCTTCAAAAATTCCTCATCCGTCGTGTCATTGGAAGAAAAAACGATTTCGTCACCGGAAAGGCCCACGGCCTCGGCCAAGACGAGCTCGGCCAGCGAACTGCAATCGGCACCCACGCCGCATTCACGAAGTAATTTCATAATCCACGGATTGGGTGTCGCCTTCACCGCGAAATATTCATAAAAATTCGGATTCCAGGAAAACGCACGATACAGCTCGGCAATAAAATTTTTAATTCCCTTTTCATCGTACAAATGATACGGCGTCCCGTATATCTCGGCGATTTCCGTAAGTTTTTCGGAAGAACACGGCAAATTTTTGACAGACATAAGCGCTCCTCTGTTTCAAAATCCCAATTATAAAAGAAAAGCCGATAGTCCGACCGGAAAAAATTCCGCCGGGCCGCCATCGGCCGTTTCCTTAAGATGATTTACTTTAAAAAAATTATAACACAATCGTCAAACGACGCCTCACCGCACCGCTTTCACTTTGAATTTCCATTCCAATGCGCGAAGGAGATTCGACACGACGAATGTCATGATGAAATAATACACCGCAACAATGACAAGCGGCGGAAACGGTTGGAAACTGATGCCCTGAATCGTCGTCGCCGTATACATGAGATCCGCCATCCCAATCACGGAAACCTGCGAAGATTCCTTGATGAGCGTCACAAATTCGTTTCCGATGACCGGCAAAATATTTTTAATCGCCTGCGGAATGATAATCCGCACCATCGCTTCCCAGCGGGAAAATCCCAGAGACAATGCGCCTTCCATCTGGCCTTTCGGCACCGATTGAATCCCCGAGCGCACAATTTCGCATTCATACGCACCGGAATTAATCACAAGTGCAATCACACCGGCCGATAAACGCTCGAAATCGACACCCATAATTTCAAAGCTCGGAAAATGAATTCCCAAAAAAGGAAGCCCGAAGAATACGAGAGAAATCTGAACCAAAATCGGCGTCCCGCGGATAATTTCCACATAAACCGTCGCAATCCATTCCAGAATTTTCACGCCGGAAATTTTCATAAAAGCGAGCAAAATCCCCAAGAGCAGCCCGAAGACGCACGCCATGAAAGAAATGATAATCGTGATTTTTATCCCCGCCATAAAAATGTCATTGTATTTTATCGCGGTATCCAATACTAAATCCATGATGCACCTTCGTCCTTAAATATCCGCATGCAAGAGCCGTTTCAAAAAGAGCTGCGTCCGCTCTTCTTTCGGGTGCGTGAAAATTTCCTCGGGACTACCCTCTTCGACAATGTATCCCTTATCCATGAAAATGACACGATTGGAAACGGAGCGCGCAAATTGCATTTCATGCGTCACGACCGCCATCGTCATCCCGTGCATCGCCACTTCCTTCATGACTTCCAAGACATCGCCGACAAGCTCAGGATCGAGCGCCGACGTCGGTTCGTCGAAAAGAAGCATTTTCGGTTTCATCGCAAGGGCTCTTGCAATCGCGACGCGCTGCTGCTGACCGCCCGAAAGCTGCTCCGGATAAAAATCGACATGATCCGCCATCCCGACATCATCCAAAAGTTTCATTGCCTGCTCTTTCGCTTCCGCCTCCGGCACTTTTTTGATATGCACCGGTGCATACATGACATTTTTCAAGACCGACATCATCGGGAAAAGATTAAAAGATTGAAACACCATGCCCACATCGCGGCGAAGCGATTTGATATCCGATTTCGAATCGATTTTCTTGCCTTCAAACCAAAGCTCGCCGCCCGTCGGCTCTTCCAAAAAATTCAGACAACGAAGAAACGTCGATTTCCCGCTCCCCGAAGGGCCGATAATCGTTACCACTTCCCCGTTTTCGATTTCCATACTGATATCCCGCAAGACGTCCAGTTTCCCGAAACTTTTCTTCAAATGGCGGATATCGTAAATCACTTTTTTCTCGCTCATGGTACACTCCCAATGTTTTAGAAAATATATACAAAATATTAGCATAATTATGCAAAAGTGTCAACGAAAAAGGAAACGCACGCCGCAGAATCGTTTCCTGAACGTATTCGGTTTCCTCCTATGATATAATACAAGCACAAAAAGAAACCGTTTCATCGTTTGAAAGGAGTCATTATGACCGCCGATAATCTCACATTTTCCGTCGAAATCGATTATATCGCCGAAGTGACCGAAGGGCGTGCGGAATTTGAAAAGAAAATGCAGGAAACAGCAGCATCTTACGATGCATTTTTCACGAAGGACGAAAAACATCGCCCGCTCATTTGCGGTCTTGCGAAAGATGACGTCACGAAACTTCTTGCGTCTCTGGGACTTTCCGCTTTCGGGAGCTGGCCGATTTGCATTCTCACCTGCACGATTGCAACGCCTCTTCCCCTCCGCGCCATCGGCATGTCGGACGGTTGGGACATTTACGTCGGGAAGAAAACATTTTTCGCTTTCTCGCAATTCCCGAGCGACGCCGTCGACATTCTCATGAAAGCCGCGACGTATTATCTCGATAAAGAAACCTATCAGCCGCTCGAAGAATTCGTTTCCGAAACGGGGTTCGAAAAATTCCGCGATGCGGTGCTCGGAAGTAATCCCGCAGATGACGGCGAGTATTACGGCAGCTCTTGGGGTATGCCGGACGTGCCGCCGCTTACCGAAGGCGATTTCGTCCGCCCCGAGCACAATGTGATGCAAGTCATCGAAGTGTATCCGGAAATGGGTCCGCTCCTCATGGAATACGGCATGTCCTGCGTCGGATGTTTCGTTTCCTACGACGAAAACATCTGGCAAGCCGCCCAGGCGCACGGGCTCGACGTCTTTGAAATATTGGGAGAAATGAACGAATATCTCTCCGATAAATACGGAAAACCGCTCATTTCCGCCGAAACACCGATGGAAGATATTCTGACGCTTTACCCGCAGCTCATTTCACTCCTTCAGGAAAACGGTCTTTCGATGCCGCAGGATATGAAAATGACGCTCGGCGCCGTTTGTGAGGCGGCCGGGGAAAATACGGCGGACATCATCGCACTCTGCGATAAAAAACTGAGAAAAGAAATATAATTTTGAAACAGTGCATAGCTCATAGCTCATAGCTTTTTCGAAATGATACGCAAAAAGGCTGTGACAAAATGCGAAAGC